>JBMFHI010000153.1:0-6451 GCA_049976905.1 Syntrophobacteraceae bacterium
CTCATTGGCCCTGACGGGGGCTTTGATGAAGGCAAAATTCCCGCCATTCCTCAGTTCTTGAATCGACTGCTCTCTCTTACGACCGATATGCAAAACGCTGTCTTCGCCGAGTTTGAAGATCGACTCATCGAGACCGTCGAATACGCAAAGCAACGCGGATTGTATGACGAGGGACTTCAGACAATAAAGGCTTTGAGCATCATCAAAACCCGTGATGACGTTGTTTTCGAAGACAAGAATACCGGAGCAAAAACCCGGTACGTCGAATTGGCAGTCACCAATAACATTGAATACGAAAAGTGGGAGGATGCAAGGCTTCGTGCGGAAAAGCCAAGAGCAGAAGGTGATTTGAGCGGGTGGTTCGTATCTGAGTACGGCAAGACCAAGGGGGAGGTTTTTTTTCTCAAAGACATTGGCGAGAGAATCAATGCGGAAGGAAAGTCCGTTCGACGCGGAACAGTTTATTCGATCTGCAAAAATGATCCCAAGTACATCGACAATGCCGATGAGATCGACCAGGGCGCATACAAGTTAGTTGACGGTCGATACCAGTGGGTAACTCTTGCGCGCCGCATAAGCCAAGGGGAAGCTGAAAAGCTGTGGACACAACAAATCGCGAATGCGCCAAAGACAATCACTCAGACCGAAAGAATGATCGTTGGTGTAATTGTTCCACTTTGGGACCGTGTTGAAGGCTCTGAAAAGATAAAGAGGTTGCAGACAGATGAGGGCGAGCAGCTCCTGGGGCGTGTCCTGGGAGTGAAGGCGGCAAGGCAGACCCTCAAAAACCTGGGTGTTGGCTCGGACATATCGCACATGTCGTCACAAGACCTTTTTGCGGCAATCAAGACCGGAGGCAGGGCTGTCCTTGCGAACGGGTGGGAAATCTCGACATCCAAGGTGAATTTCGAAGATCGCATCGAGATGAAAAAATCGGGGGGCGCATTCACCTATGCAGAGCAAAATCTTCTCCAGGAGCAAGGGGCTATTGCTGATCGGATCGGGTGGCAGGAGCGGATGTTCATTCCAACGGGTGAGAAAGGATTAGCGGTATTTGAAAGAATCACGACATCAAAGCCGGTGATTGATCTCATAGAAAAGCACGCAATCCGGAGTGCTGAGAGAGTCGTTCAGGAATCCAAAGTCGAGTATGGAATTCCAAACGAGTCGTTATCCAGCATGGAGGTCAAGGAAGAGGTGGCAAGTCAAGCTGCACCAGGTCGTGAAAACAATGATCGAGAAAATGAAGCGGTTGAGCACGGACAAACAACGGCGGAAAGAAATAGAGAAGCATCTGTTTTGAACGAAGAAAAGGAAGAAAAACATATGGCTAAGTACCGGGTTTTCGCTTTGGACCGCAGGAGCCAGAAGGAAGCCTCGCTTGGCGAGTTCGACGAGGCCAAAGATGCGTACAGCACGTTTATGACGGCGATATCTACTACGAGCGCCAGGGTAGTGGACGAAAAAGACGCCGTTCTGGCGCAAGGGGCTGAAGGTGCGGCGCCTGTCTTTAACGACCCGGCGCTTAAAGCCCTGGATACGGAAATCGGAAGCAGGGGGGGGAAGTCAGAACCGAGCGGGGAGACCTATCATGAGAAGGTCGCACGCAAGATGATATCTCTCATGGAACGTGGGTTGGCACCGTGGCAGAAGGGCTGGAAACCTGATGACCGTGAACGGGGAATTAACTTGCCGTTCAACCCCGTCAGCAAAACGCGCTATCGGGGGGGCAACTTGGTGCTTCTTGCGGCTGAGGCTATTGATAGAGGGTATCAGGATTCTCGGTGGCTGACATACAAACAGGCTGAACAGATCGGCGCACAGGTAAAAAGGGGGGAGAAGGGAACCCGGGTTGAATACTGGAAGTTCGACGAAAAGAGAAAGCTGCTGGATGAAAACGGTCAGCCCCTCCTGGACGAGAAGGGCAAACCGGTTACGGAGACGGTCAAAAAATATGATCGGCCACGGACGTTTAGTTTCGTGGTGTTTAACGCCGAACAGATCGACGGAATGCCTGAACGTGAAGTAAGGCCCATAACGTGGGAACCGAACGAACGGGCACAAGGCATACTCGACCACTCCGGGGCCAAACTTTTTCACGACCAAGCGGATAGAGCGTTCTACCAGCCCAATACGGATAGCATTCATCTACCTCACCAGTCTCAATTCGACTCGGTTGAAGCCTACTATGCCGTGGCGCTCCACGAACTGTCCCACTGGACAGGCGATAAGAGCAGGCTCGACCGTGATCTTAACCATCCATTCGGTTCATTGGGATACGCCAAGGAGGAATTGAGGGCGGAAATAGCCTCTTTCATGCTCGGGGAAGAGTTGGGGGTGGGCCACGATCCTTCAAACCATGCGGCATATGTGAAGTCTTGGATCAAAGTCCTTCAAGACGATCCGAAGGAACTTTTTCGAGCCTCGGCTGCTGCGGAAAAGATTATGGATTACGTACTGGACCTCGAAATTGAAAAAGAACAGGAGGTAAAACTCGTGTTCGAAGGAAAACACGAAGTAGACCGGCGATATGACCACGAGAGCGGCTCGGCGGCACCGATCATTGCGCAAACAGATACCTTTATCAACGTACCCTATCAGGAGCGTATCGAGGCGAAGGCGTTGGGGGCGAAGTGGAATGCAGCCGCCAAAAGTTGGTATGTCCCGCAGGGCGGCGATTTAGCACTGTTTAGCCGTTGGCCGGAAAAAAGTGTGGCAACTTCTTTACCGCAAATGGACACGAGACAAGAATTTGCGGCCGCTCTGGCAGGGGCGGGTCTAAGAGTTGATGGCCTGCCGATCATGGACGGTACGCTCCAACGGGTTCCGGTCGAAGGGGATAGGGCTGGGGCGAAAAGCGGCGCGTACCGGGCGTTCACTGACGGTAGGCCTGCCGGCATGATCCAGAACTGGAAAACGGGCCTTAAAACCAAGTGGGTGAGCAGCAGTAAAGATGAACTTTCCCCTGAAGAACGAACCGGCTTGCTTGCGGAAGCCGCTCAAAAGCGCATCGAAAGGCAAAAGGAGATAGAACAACTACAGGAACAAAAGGCGGTCGAGTGCGCTACACGTCTGGCCAGTTTGCGTGAGGCCACTCCGGAACATCCCTATCTGGTGCGAAAGGGGGTTGGTGCCTACGGGTTGTACATAAACGAGCATGGCGACCTGGTGGTGCCGTTAAAAAATATTGATGGAACGGTGAGGGGCGAACAGCGAATAAAAGAAAGCGGCGAAAAGGCATTTGAAAAAGGTGCGCAAAAGCAGGGATGCTTCCATACAATCGGAGACCTGCGCAATACGGATCAAATACTCATTGCCGAAGGATACGCCACGGCGGCGTCAATCTATGCAGCAACGGGTCGCCCTATTGTGGTGGCCTTCGATTCGGGAAATCTCCTGCCGGTTGCGAAGGCTCTGCACGAAGCATATCCCGAAAAGGCTGTGATGATCTTAGGAGATGACGACCGGCATCTTCCATACCGAGATCCACCTCTACCGAACGTAGGCCGTGAAAAGGCTGAAGAAGCCGCTCGGGAAGTTGAGGGCAAGGCAATGTTCCCAAGATTTCTCGATTCCCAAAGGGGTGCCGAATTCACGGATTTTAACGACCTGGCCCGAAGCCGCGGCCTCGATACCGTTGAACGTCAGATCGAGATCCAATTGGCCCTGGTAGCGGAGCAGGCAGAGGAATTGAAACATGAGCATGAACTCGCGATAGAGGAACGCGAACTGGAGCGGGAATACATTGAACCGGAACGGGAATTGGAAGAAGAGGAAGTTGAATTGGATGAGCCGGAACAGGGCATAGGTTTTTAATTCGGAGATCAAATAATGAACCTTTTTATTGTGGAATCACCTGGCAAGGTGAAGAAAATTCAGGGCTATCTCGGCAGCGGCTACAGGGTTATGGCAAGCGTCGGGCACGTACGGGATTTGCCGGTTGGCGACATAGGGGTGGAACCACCGGCATTTAAACCCAAATATGTACCGACTGAGAGGGGGAAAGATGTACTGAAGAAACTGGCGGCTGTGGCAAAGGAGGCATCCAATGTGTATTTGGCCACAGACCCCGACCGGGAGGGTGAAGCCATTGCGTGGCACCTGAAAGAAGCGCTCAAACTGAAAAAATACGAACGGATCACCTATCAGGAAATTACCGAACAGGCGGTGAAGAAAGCCATGGCTACGCCGCGCCAACTGAACATGGAACTGGTCGCTGCCCAAGAGACGCGCCGTGTGTTGGATCGGCTGGTGGGCTACATGGTTTCACCAGTTTTGTCCGAGCGACTCTGTGCGGAAAAATTTTTATCCGCTGGTCGTGTGCAGTCTCCGGCAGTGCGTCTCGTGGTGGAACGGGAACGTGAAATACAAAAGTTCAAAGTCACTAATCATTTTGGCGTCGAAATGCTTTTCGAAGGACCGGACGGTATCTGGCACGCGACATGGTTGCCCAAACAGCACGGCTCGCTGGCGAAAGATCAGGAATATGTGCTCGACAAGGGTATGGCCGAACAAATCGCGAGTCAACGCCTGTTGTGCGTTCTCGATTGCCAAGAGTCGGTTAGCAAGATCCCCCCCCCTGCGCCGTTCATTACATCCACTCTCCAACAAGCAGCGTCAAGCGCTCTCAAAATGAGCCCCAAAGACACGATGAGACTTGCTCAAAGGCTTTACGAACAGGGACACATCACCTACATGCGGACCGATTCACCTAACTTATCCAAAGAGGCGATAGCCGATATTCGAGACTGGGCCGCACAACACGGGTTTGCTGTACCCGAATCGTCTAGAACGTGGAAGAGTAAGGCCGGTGCCCAAGAGGCCCATGAGGCGATCCGCCCGACCCATATCGAGGCTGAAACAGCAGGAGAGACCGACGAGGAAAAGTCGCTTTACAAGCTTATCCGTCTGCGTGCGATTGCAAGCCAGTTGGAAGATGCCCTCTACGATATTCGGGTAGTTTCGCTGGAATCAAATGTCGGGGGGAAGAAGGCGAGTTTTGAGGCCAAGGGCCGTACCCTCAAGAAACAGGGCTGGAAGGCTCTGGTTGCAACAGACGAGACAGAGGAAAGTGAGCCGGAAGCGGATAATCCCGTGCCCAAACTGCACTCTGGGAATGAGCTGACAGCAAACGAAACGAAGGTGATTGAAAAAAAGACCAAACCACCTGCGAGATATACCGAAGCAACGCTGATCAAAGAGTTGGAACGGCGGGGGATAGGGCGACCATCGACCTATGCCGCGATTCTCGAAAATATCATCGTCAGGCATTATTTGCGAATCGAAAAGCGGTGCCTTTTCCCTGAGCCGCTTGGCGAACAGATAATAGACACAATGATCGGAAAATTCGCATTTTTGGATTACGGATACACGAAGCGGATTGAAGAGGACTTGGATCGGATTGCCGAAGGCTCGGAAAAGTATCATACGGTTGTGACGGAGGCTCATGGACAGCTCGTCCACGAAATGGACAGCTTCGGAGTAGTGCGGCATACGTGCCCGAAATGCGGGAAATTCCTTCGTCACTTGGTGCGTGCCGAATCTAAGGGCCAAAAGGCCTATGATTTCTGGTCGTGCACAGGATATCCAGATTGCAAAACATCGTTTGACAATAAAGACGGCAAACCAGATTTTGAGGGAAAAAAACGATTTGAAAAGGAGCCCACCAGATGAAATGTTATCGTCACTATGAAATGGATGCGGTATCACAATGTTTAGATTGTGGGAAAGCATTGTGTCCGGAATGTACTAATAAATGGTCCGTACCGATTTGTGATGCGTGTAATTTAAAAAGAGCTAACAATGACAAGAAAATCATAGTGAAAAACATACTGCTAATGCTAGCTTTTTTCATTGTTGGCTATGCTATGCCTGCACACTCAGGTGTTGTAAAAATTGAACTTGGATTATGGTTCATGGGGATTCCATGGGGATGGGAAGTTTTAAACCGCATAACACCAAAAATATTCCTTATTTTGCCTGTCTTTGGATGGGTGGTGTACTTTGTCTTCAAGTTTGCAATTTCCATGGCCATAGGGCCATTCGCCATGATTTTTAAAATATCCACCATCGTAAGAAAGTATATCAATGTCAGGGACATTAAAGATAAGGCTGAAGCATAAGTCGGTTGGCATTTTTATTATTTTACTTCTTTGCATCTCTTCGCTTCCTACGTTCGGGATGCCGTCGTCGTGTCCGGATCACTACCTTGGCGGACAACCTCCGAACGTAGGTTTATTCGCTCCGAGTGGGGTCCAGGAGATCTGTTACGAGGGGTATGCCGTGATTTATTCCGACGCAACTAAAACGCCTGTTACCTCAGCGGAATATCTCACACGTGAGCACCTGGAAGGGCGACATCCGGTGCGCACAAATGATTTTCATGCCGACACGCATATTCCGCTACAATACCGCTCGGAGTTAGACGATTACCGCGAATCTGGAATGGATC
>JBMFHI010000154.1:0-6361 GCA_049976905.1 Syntrophobacteraceae bacterium
GGACCAGAAAAAGTTCTCGTCCCGGCGTTACGGAAGGCGAATCTTTCTCGTCTATGCACACTGACCGCAAGGACACAGAGCTTCGCACCGAGTCGGGCTGGCAAATTATGACGAAATTTACCGGCATGCCTGAGCTTCCAGTTGGAGTTTATTTTTTGGCTAGCGCACGCCAGGCACCGGAACACGACAGGGTCATACCGGATCATGTGCGTCGCAAGATCCTTCAAAGGGACGCATACAAATGCCGCAACTGCGGATGGAGCCACAAAGAATGGAACCCTTCCGATCCACGGCATCTGGAGGCGCACCACATCTCGCCGCACATTGACGGCGGTGAAAACAAAGCGGAAAATCTAATAACCCTTTGTAATGTATGCCACGATGAGACACATCGAAGGTGAAGATCGACCGCCTATTTATTCAGGCAGTTGACAGCATGCCCCCCGCAAGATAGGAATCGATTACGGCAAAATCGGCCTCGACCCAGTCAAGGGAGGCAAGTGCCCCGGCTGGAAGCCATTTTATGGCCGCATGCTCGTTTAAAACGATTTCTCCGCAAACTATCTTGCAGACCACGGGATAGAGGGTTACGCATAAATCCGGGTACTGGTGCGTAAGAGAGGGCAGAGCCGCCGTTATGGCAACACGAATCGACATCTCCTCCCACAGCTCGCGCCTTACGCATTCTTCAACCGATTCTCCGGCCTCGATCTTTCCGCCCGGAAACTCCCACTTTAGCCCCATGGGCTTGGAAGCGCCCCTGCGGGCGGCAAGCACCAACCCGTCTCTTTCGATTATGCCGCAGGCAACGTAAATATGAGGAGTGAGGGCCATGGTGAAAGTCTTTCCCGGGGCAGTTGCCGCCTGGACCGTAGGGGGCTAGCCTGCGTATGTCCGCAGGCTAAATTAAAGAAAAGCCGTCAAACTTTTTTCGCCGCAACAAGCCGGGCAAAATGCTCGAAGGAGCGATCATAAGTTCTTTCGGCCTCGGGGGGAAAGCAGCAGCCGGGAAGCTCCCGGCTCATCAGGTGCGCCTGGACGCACTCGCAACAAAGGCCGTTTTTGGGGCATCCAACGTAGGTACAACCACAGCGCGCGCTGTTTTGTTCTTTTTTACATTCCATTTTTTAAACCTTCTTTTCCTGGAGAAAATATATTTTGGCGGGCTGAGCCGCAGGGTCCATACTGCCCTTATTTCTTTTTTTCCCCGCAAGACCCGGAGCACGAACACCCCGAGCATCCCGGGTCGTTTCCCGTGCGGTAGACTTTAAGAAAATGGCGCGCTACATAGACGGCCGCACCCACCAGTAAAATGATCGTCGCGATTGTCTGCCACATTGCCCGTCCTCCTATAGCCCGATTCCCAGAAACCGGCCGCCCTGGTAGACCAAAACGGCCAGGACGAAAGCCACCGTCGTATTAAACACCACGGAAAACAGGGCCCACTTCCAGCTTCCGGCCTCTTTCGCCAAACAAACCACACTTACCACGCAGGGCACGTAAAGCATTGTAAAAAGGATCAGGGTAAAGGCCACAAGAGGGTTCCAGGCAGGGTCGGCGGCAAGAACCGAGCCCAGCGGAGCGTCTTTTCCGCGCCCCGTTTGCCCCATCGAGTAAGCGGTGCTAAGGATCGAAACGACAAGCTCTTTGGCCGCGACACCCCCGACCAGAGCCACGTTTGTTCGCCAGTCGAAGCCGCACAAATAGGTTATATGCTCGAGCCCCGTGCCCATGCGCCCGGCAAGCGAATAGCGCAAAGCGGCCCGGGCCTCCGCGCCGTCTATGGCCGCAAGGGCGGAACTTTGGGCCGATCGCGCCTCGATCGGCCCGGAAGCCCCTGTGACCGGGGTCGTGGGCTGGGCGGCAATCGCCCGCTTCTGCGCCTCGAAGGCCGCCTTCTTAGAAGCCGGAAGACGGGGAAAATTCATAAGAGCCCAGAAGAGGATGGAGACAGCCAGGAGAACCGTTCCGGCTTTTCTAACGTAGAGCCAGGCCCGCTCCCAGGTGTGGATCAAAAGCCCCCTGAGGGTCGGCAGCCGGTAGGGGGGCAGTTCCAACAGAAAAGGCGTATTGGGCCCCCTGAGAATGGTAGTTCGCAAAAACTTTGCCGCTAAAAACGCCACGCTCCAGGATATCAGGGTCAGAAGCATCATCATCTGCGCCTTGTCCTTGGCAAAAAAGGCGCCTATTAGAAGCGCGTAGACGGGAAGCTTTGCCCCGCAATTCATAAAGCCTATGGTCAGGATGGTCGCCAGGCGCTCATTGGAACTGCGAAGCGTCCGGGTAGCCATTACCCCTGGCACCCCGCAACCGCCCGCGATTCCGCCTCCTACGATGTAGGCCATAAAGGAGCTTCCATGAAGCCCGAAAATGCGAAAGACCCGGTCGAGCATGAAAGCCGCCCGCGCTAGATAGCCCGAATCTTCCAGGAAGGCGATCCCAAGAAAAATGAACACTATTATCGGCACGAAGCCAAGGATTCCCCCAACGCCGCCGATAACTCCATTTACCAGAAGCGAGCGCAAAAGTCCGGGCTCAAGATGCGATTGGATAAATCCCCCCAGAGCCGCAAAACCCCACTGAAGCCACTTAACCGGGGCATCGCTTCCGGTAAAGGCAAAATAGTAGAGCCCATACACGATCAGCGCCATAATCGCGGGGCCGGCGATGCGGTGAGTCAGCACACTGTCTATGCGGTCTGAAAGGTAGAGCCGATCGGCCTCGTGCTTGTGTTTCATTACACCCGATTTAAGCAGCGCGGAGATAAAACCGTAGCGGTAGTCCGCAATAATACCCTCAGGATAGGTATCCAGGGTCTTTCGCAGATGCTCGGAAACCTTGGAAACCATCTTTTCGAGTTCCGCGCAAAGCTCGGGGGCCGTGGCCCGACCCTTGTCCACAACCTCTTCATCGGATTCCAAAAATTTGAGCGCCGTCCACCGCGCGGGGTAAAAATCGGTAAGAAGGCCGGCCGAAGAGATTTTGGCCTCCATCTCCTGGAGCACCGGGTCAATATCGGGCCCATAGGGGATCTGGGGAGGAGTCGAGGAACCGGCCCCTTCTCGGACGATACGCGCGGCAACATCGAGAAGTTGCTCTTTTCCAAAGCCGCTCCTTGCCACCGTCGCAATCACCGGCACGTTGAGCTTTTGGGAAAGCTGCCCGGCATCGATTTCCAAACCTCTTCCCCTGGCCACATCGATCATATTCAGAGCTATTACCACGGGGATCCCCAACTCGAAGAGCTGGAGCGTCAGGTAGAGGTTGCGGTCAAGGTTTGAGGCATCAACGATGTTTATTACCACCCGCGGCCGGTCCGTTGTGAGAACATCCCGCGCCACAAGCTCTTCGGGAGAATAGGCCGTTAGAGAATAAGTCCCAGGCAGATCGACTATGTGGAGATCCAGGCCATTGTGCGTATAGTAGCCTTCCTTTCTTTCCACGGTAACCCCGGGATAGTTGGCCACATGCTGGCGCGCGCCGGTTATAGCGTTGAAAAGGGAAGTCTTTCCCGCGTTGGGATTTCCGGCAAGTGCTATAAGGTCATCTTTCAAGTCGTATTCTCCTCAGAAGAGTTAGGTATCACTAACATCCTTTGGTGTCAACAACTAAATCGCGCCTCATAGGTGCCCTACGACCAATAACGTCCGCAACAGCGCCCAGGCAAGCACCGCCAGCGTGGCCCCCCCGCAGCTTGCACCCAGAATCTTGTGATAGAAGTTTTCCCCCTTTCTTTCCTGGTAGCCCAGAAGATAGCCCGTAAAAACCCCGCAGACGATCCCCGCGCCGTGGGCCCAGTTGTTTATGCCCGAGACAAGAAAGCCGAAGACAAAAATGGCAATCACCCAGCCGATGACATTTTGGTAGATCATCTGCCCGTATTGGCCCCCACGGCTTTTGCCAAAGTAAAGAGCCGCGCCGATGAGGCCGCAAATGGCCCCCGAGGCTCCGATGGTAAGCGGAACACCGGCCCAGTAAGACACCAGATAACCGCCCACCCCGCTAAGCGTATAGATCGAAAACATCCTGGAGGCTCCGTACTCCTGGACCACCAGGGGGCCTATCTGCCAAAGGGCTATCATGTTAAAGGCAATGTGGAGCAGGCCTCCATGCAGATAGTTGGCGCTAAGAAGCGACCACCACATATGATAGGCTCCGATGGGATAGGTCCCCGTAGCCCCCAGAAGCACCAGAGTGTTTGTGCTGGGAGCCAGAAAAGTCAGGGGATTTAGCGAAAGGCCAACCCGTGCCGGACGGATCAGTATCGAGACAATAAACATCAAAAGGTTTAAGGCGATGATGTTGGGCACAATCCGCTCGGAGGAAAGAAGGCCCGAACCAAGAGTTATATTTTTCCAGCGCGACCCCGGATGGCCCAGCCCGCAGTAAGGGCAACGCTCTTCATCACTGCTTACAAGCCGGCGGCAATTGGGACAAAGGATCGAATTTCTGTTGCGTGCGTCCATTGGCTATCCTCTATTCCTGGAGTTCAAAAGGAACCTCTTATAACACATTCAGGGAATCCAACAACGGACATGCCGGCGCTCCCCATGCTCTCCGCCCCTTTTTACGTGACGTTTTGCCGACAAATACCTAAACTACTTATGAGGCGATTAATGTTATATTATAATAGATGAGGATTGCATTGCTAACCAGAGAATCGTGGAGCGATTATGGTCGAAGAGTCGTCTTGCGCCCTTGTCAGGCAGGGTGGTAGGGTTTCCAGCGCGGAAGTCACTTACTGCATCTCCGGGAGGGTGCAGGAGAAAAAGAAAAATTACGAACACTACGGCTTTGAACGTTGCCAGGAAGAGGCCCTGTCGACCTTCTTCGATCTTGCCCAGGAGTTCACAACGATCGACAGCCTCTATCAGATTTGCGCAAGCGTAGCCCGGGAGTTCTTCGATCTCGATTGCAGGATCTACATTATAAACCCCAAAAGTTCTCAGCTGGAACTTGTGTGCACCAGTTGGGAAGGCCTGATCGCGCCCTCGCAGCGAAGCAATCACGGGGCTGTAGTGGTCGAAGGCCCCGTAGAGTCCGAAGAGTCGTGGTTTTTTCCCATTCGCGGCAACCAGGCCCTCGTGAACACACTTCCCTTTCTGGGGCAAAGATCCCTGCTCGGAGTCTTTGAAGTCCTGCCAAAGGAAAAAATCGATGAGCGCAAACAGTTTTTCCTGGAAAAATTTACCAACCGGATAGGCTATAATCTTCACCAGAAGCTTTTGGTCGAACAGAATATAAACCACATCAAATTCATAAATCAGCTCGTCTCCGACATCGAGCACAACGTTATAACGCCTAATATGTATTATAAGCTGTTTTTGATACGGCTTCGCAAGATGCTGGAAAGCTACCGTTCCATCGAAGAGTCGGTGCGCAAGACGATCGAGGATTCTTCCTGGCCCCACCCCCCCGCAAAGCCGCTGCTCGAGGCGGTCCAAAGTCTCCAGAACGCCAACACGGAGCTTCAAAGCGAGCTCTCCGCTCTTCTTAGCCACTACGAACACACCAGCCTCTTTTTGGAAACCCTGATGCGAAAAGACCATTTCCAAAAGGGGACCTATGTGCTCAGAAAACAGTCCTGCAATTTTCAAAAGGAGATTATCGAGCCTCTTATCGACCGCTACCGCGCCCATTTCAAACGAAAAGACATAACCCTGGAAAACAGGATTGAAAACGAGCCCGATGAGCAGGTTACCCTTTTTGTCGACAAGGGGCTCATATCTCAGGTTTTTGATAATTTTTTCTCAAACGCCTTGAAATACGCTGAAAACGGCGCGGAGCCGCTTTTGCCCCAAAAGTTTTTCTCCTTAAACAAAAGAATCCTCAAAACCGCTTTTGGCAAGGACAAACCCGGCGTCCGCTTCGACTTTTTCACCTCCGGCAAACCCTTGAGCCGGGAAGAAAGCGATCATGTTTTCGACGAGGGGTTTCGCGCCGGGGCAAACGCGGCGGAGGGCAAGGGCCACGGCCTCTATTTTGTAAAAAACGTCGTCCAAATCCATGGCGGCCTGGTGGGCTGCGAGCCCCAACCGGAGGGCAACCTCTTCTATCTCGTATTGCCTTTTGAAAAAACCTGAAGATTAAAATCTTTGGGCAAAGCCCCAAAGAGCGTAAAGCGGAACCCCTTCCGGCTTCTGTTTTCTAAAAACGCCCCAGAGGCCTTCGGACTCGATTTGCTTTTTTTTAAGTTCCTCCGACCCGGTTTTGGGGCCCCTATTGATTTTTTTATTGCCAGGGGTTAACTCTTCGGCTCATAAGCGGGTCTTTTCTCCGGGGGATGGGGTGGGGACCCAACGCCGGGCATCCTTATTGGAACACAATTTGAAGTAGCTTAATTTTAGTCCCGTTGTTATAA
>JBMFHI010000155.1:0-6272 GCA_049976905.1 Syntrophobacteraceae bacterium
GGCGGCAATGTGCAATGGCTTCGCTGGGAGATAAGGCCCTGGTTTTATGCGTCTGGAGACATCGGTGGGATTGTGGTGTTTAGCGAAGATATCACGGAGCTTAGGAAAGCCAGAGAATTTCTTAGAATCGAAAGGGACCTGGCCTTAAGGCTTGGCGCCACGGCGGATATGGCGGAGGCCATGGGGTATTTGCTCGAAGCGTGTCTTGAATTCGAAGAGCTTGACTCCGGGGGTGTCTACCTGGTCGACAACCACACAAAGGCGATGAGGCTGGTGTGCCATCGTGGAATAAGGGAGGATTTGGTGGAAAAGGTCTCATCCTTTGAGCCAGGCTCTTCCGCGATAAAGTTTTCCCTGCGTGGTGAGTCCCGGTATTGGTCCGATCCGATAGAATTCCAAGGCATGGACGATTTTATCAAAGAGGAGGGGATTACCGCCGTTGGCGCCATCCCCGTCGAATGCAAGGGAAAGACGGTGGCCCAGATAAACCTTGCCTCTCATGTCTTGCCTGAAATCCCGCAAAGCATCAGGCTTTCGCTGGAAAACATCGCCGCCCATATCGGAGGGGTTGTTGAAAGGCTAAGGCTTGCCGAAACGATCAAAACGCAAAGGGAGGAACTCAGGGACGCAAATGCCGCGTTAAAGATGCTTTTAAAACAAAGGGAGCTCGATCGCCACGAACTGGAGGATTTCTTCCTTTCCAATGTTAAAAATCTTATCCTTCCCTATTTGGAAAAACTTAAGAAAAGCCGCCTTGACAGTGACCAGAGAAAACTTCTTGAGGTTTTGGAGGCGCATCTGGTGGAAATCACTTCCCCGTTTGTAAAAAGAATCTCAGCTCCCCTGCTGGGCCTTACCCCCATGGAAATCCGCATCGCGGAACTGATCCGACAGGGCCGCAGCACCAAGGAAATCTCCAGCCTTTTGCACCTGTCCGACTACGCGGTGATTTTTCACAGGCAAAATATCCGGGGAAAGCTTCGGCTGACGGGCAAAAAGCTCAATTTGCAAACATTTTTAAACACCCTCGATTAGTTATAGTTTTTACCTAATAGTAAACTCTTATCTTACTGTTTACCGGTATTGTTTTTTTGTGTGGTATTGCAAAATCGCAAAGTGCATTGGTTTGCCATTGATATAGGGAAACGGGCGCAAGCTTCTAAACGTCATTTCCAAATCAATGTCAAAGAGCAACGGCAACTGTTAAAGGAAGGATTGTCTGCCATGTCTGAGGGTCGAGTGAAATGGTTTAATGACAAAAAAGGCTACGGTTTTATCGAGACAATGGAACAGGGAGACGTCTTTGTTCACTTTACCGCTATTGCTGCCGAAGGATTTCGTTCTCTTAACGAAGGCGACCGTGTGGCTTTTGAGGTCGAGCGCGGCCCAAAGGGGCCTCAGGCCGCCAATGTCAAGAAGGTGTCCTGAGGGTGCTGTATGGATGAGGTGATGGTTGGCCGCGGCAAATATTAAAGGGATAAGATGTAAAGGGGATTTTTTCGGCGGGGGGAAGTTAGAAGAAAGTATGCCGGTTTAAGGATGGTTTTGCCAATAAACCCTTGAGGGGCTCAAAGTATTAGCCAGCTAACCTTGGGGTAAGCTCATTTTGTGATAAGCTAACTTACATCTGTCACTGACTGTACAAGGGACCGGGATTGCCGGGTTTTACTAAGAAATGCGCAAATAAGCGAACATTCCAAGCAGGGTGGGCAAAAGCGAAAGCGTTGCCCACCAACGATTTTTCCGCACAGTGTATGTTCGGTAATTAATGACGGTCTTTGTACCTGGCGGTCCTGGAGTTGCCTCATAGTGTTGCCCGATTACGCAATTGCAAACAAAACATTTGCAGAAAGGAAAAACATATGCCTGGAAAAGCTCCCATCCCCAGTTGTACTGACAAAGATAGAGAGTTTCTCGAACAGATTGTGCGCAGCCGGACAATGGAGTTGCGCATGGTTGAGCGGGCCAGGATCATCCTTAAGTGTCTTGCCGGCTACAGGGTAAAAGAGATTGCAAAGGTCTTGCAGGTGCGTCCCAATACGGTGATCGAATGGCGGCGCCGTTTTGAAAAAGAGGGTGTAAAGGGTCTAAAGGATAAGCCGCGCAGCGGAAAACCGGCAAGATATGATGCGGAGTTTCGAAAAAATGTTTTCGACACCTTAAAGCTCCCCCCTCCCTCAGGTCAGGCGCACTGGGATGGGCCGGCTATTGCCAAACACCTGGACACCTCGGTGCACGCCGTGTGGCGACTGTTGCGAAAAGAGGGCATATGTCTCAGCCGGCAGCGCAGTTGGACGGTCAGCACGGGTCTTGAGTTCGCTCCCAAGGCCGCAGATATTGTGGGGCTCTATCTTAGTCCCACGGCAAACGCCCTGGTGATCTGTGTTGATGAAAAGCCCGATCTTTATGGATTTGAGTGCGCGGCGGGCTATGTTGAAACCGACAGTGGAAAAATTGCGCGGGGTTTTAAGAGCAGGTATAAGCGAAATGGGTTCCTTAATTTGTTCTCTGCCCTTGAGGCCGCTGCCTGCGCGCTTCAGACGCAAACCTGCCCACACAGGCGCCGCCTGGATTTTGAGACTTTTATCGAACAGCAACTCTGTGGGCTGCCCCTCAATCGAGACATTCATGTCATCCTCGACAACTGTGCCATCCGGGATGGAATCGAAAGATGGCGATTAACCCATGAAAACGTTCATTTTCATTCCACGGCGACATTTGGTAGTTGGCTAACCCAGGTTGAAATCTGGTTTGACGTCATGTCGAGCAAACCGCCAAGGGGGGACGGTTTGGAAAGTGGACAGAATTTGCGCCAGGCTATCGAGGTATTTGTATCGGCTTGCAGTCCAGGCGCCAGGCCCTTTGTGTGGCGCAAACAGGAAACAAGCGGATTCCGGTTAAGAGATGCTGTTGCCGAGTTAAACAACTAAGCAATTCCTGCTTAAGGCACGTTGGGCTATCTTTGGCCAGGGATGAAACGTTTTGGGATGGCGATGACTCTTTTGCATTACTAAGACCGTCATTAATTACCGAACATATACTGTGCCCACAAATCGTTGGTGGGTAACGCTTTCGATTTTGCCAACCCTGCTTGGAATGTTCGGTTATCTATGCATTTATTAGTAACTGATTGCGCTTATTTTTAGCTCTCCACCCCTTATCTTGTACCATGTAATCATAAAGATATTGTTGCAAATCCTGATCAAGAGAGGCAAATAAGGTGGGACAGCAAATTCTTGTTGTTGATGATGATAAAAGCATGCGTGAAATGCTTCAATCTTTCTTAATAAGAGAGGGATACAGCGTTGATACTGCGAATGGAGTTGTTTCAGCTCTTGATGCAATTGCTTCTAATGAATATGATATTATGCTTTTCGATAAGAACATGCCTGGTATTTATGGGGAAATAGATGGGGGGATCGAGCTGTTGCGTTATGTTAGTGCCCTGCCGACGCGGCCTACAGTAATAATGATGACAGGAAATCCAACGGTTGCGAGTTCGGTTGAGGCCAAAAATCTTGGTGCCGTGGATTTTATTTATAAACCCTTTTCTTTGATGGACCTTGGGAGGAGGATAAAAAAAGCCCTTATGTAGCGGGCAAATGAGGGGCTTGGCAATAAACCGTGTCCCTGTGGAAAGGTGCGTGGCGGGCAAGGCTATGCTACTGCCCGCTGTGGAACGTTAATCCTGCTTGATTTAGCCCAATTTGCCTCACGCAAAGACGCGAAGCCGCGAAAACAAAGAGAAAAGCTTCCCGCAAAGAGGGTGAGGTCCTGCAAAGAGCCGGGGAACCACTCTTTTTTCTGCCCTCAGTAGTTCCAAACCTGCCCCGTTGCAAATCTGATATTGAAACCAGAGTTGATCTCATCTAAAATTGAAAAATTTAGAATAGACAGGCTTTTGCGGAAAAAATTCCGATTGGACCGGTTGTGTGAAGTTGGCTGTGAGCTTTTGGCCGGTTTTAATTTGTTTTGCGAAGGGAGTGGTGCACATGGATTTGGGTCTTAAGGACAAGGTTGCCTTTATCGCAGGGGCCAGCCAGGGAATCGGCAAGGCAACCGCCATGGAACTGAGCAAGGAAGGCGCCAGGGTCGTTATATGCGCTTTGGACGACCCCGAGTTGCCAAAAGCCGTCGAGGAGATTCGCTCGACTACCGGCAACGAGGTTATAGGTATTGGCGCGGATTTGAGCCTTACCGAGGATGCGCAAAATTTTATCCGCAAAGGGTTGGAACACTTTGGGACTATCGATATTTTGGTAAACAACGCCGGTGGGCCTCCAGACAGACAATTTTTGGAAATCGACGAGGAACAGTGGACCAGAGGGTTTCGCCTAAACCTTTTGAGCACCATTACAATGACCAAGGAAGCCGTTCCGGTGATGATGGAAAAGCGATGGGGCCGGATTATCAATATGACTTCCGTATCCGTAAAACAACCCATCCCGGGTCTTATTTTGTCCAATACGATCCGGATAGGGGTCGTAGGGCTTGCCAAGACGTTATCAAACGAACTCGCACCCTACAATATTACCGTAAATAACGTATGCCCGGCCTATATCGAAACCGAACGGGTACGAAAGCTCTCGATCGATGTGGCTCAAAAGCAGGGCGCAACGGTTGAGGAGATCATCGGTAAATGGGAAGCCCAAATGGCGCTGGGGCGGATGGGCCGCCCCGATGAGGTGGCCGCTCTGATAGCCTTTCTTGCTTCCGACAGGGCCGGTTTCATTACGGGAGATTCCATCCAGATAGATGGCGGATATTACAAGGGAGTAATGTAGGGGCATTGATGTGATGAAGGAATGCAGAGCATATATTAGATCGGTGGGGCGCTTCCTGCCCGAAAGAAGGCTTACAAATAAAGATCTTGAAAAGCTGGTGGATACCTCCGACGAATGGATCTTTACGCGGACGGGCATCCGTGAGCGACGCATTTTGGGGCCGGGGCCGGGTTGTTCGCACATGGCGGTTCCGGCTGCCATGGAGTGCCTTGAAAGGGCCGGAGTAAGCCCCGAGGAAGTCGACCTGATTATCGTGGGAACCGTTACGCCCGATATGATGTTCCCCTCTACCGCCTGTCTTGTCCAGGATAAAATCGGGGCTAAAAATGCCTGGGGTTTTGACCTGTCGGCGGGTTGTTCGGGTTTTCTTTTTTCTCTTTCAACCGCATGTCAGCTTATCGAGTCTGGTAGAGTCAAACGGGCTCTGGTTATAGGTAGCGATGCAATATCTACCCTTATCGACTACTCCGACAGGGGCACCTGCGTCATTTTCGGCGACGGAGCGGGGGCAGTGCTTTTGGAGGCCTGCACGGAACCGGGCTTTGGCTTTCTTGATTTTATTTTAAAAATCGATGGGGCCGGCGGTGAATACCTCTGCCTCAAGGGCGGGGGAAGCCGCATTCCTCCAACGCACCAATCACTCGATGAGGGGCAGCATTACGTTACCCAGGACGGACGTCAGGTCTTCAAGGCCGCTGTCAACGAGATGGCTGAGGTGTCGGTGCGCATTCTCGAAAGAAACGGCCTTGTCGGCAAAGACCTTACCTTTTTCGTCCCCCATCAGGCAAATAACAGGATCATAGAAGCCACTGCCAAACGGTTGAATATCGAGGATGAAAAGGTTGTCGTAAATATCCATAAATATGGAAATACGGTGGCGGCAAGTATTCCGCTGGCCCTCTATGAGGCGGTGATGGAAAGAGGCCGCGATATCAAAAAGGGTGACTACCTGCTCATGTCCGCATTCGGGGCGGGCTTTACATGGGGAAGTACCCTTCTGCGATGGTGGGGTGATTAGAGGCAGGAGCATGGCGAATTAACGCCGGGTTTGTTCTGCTTTTTAAAAGGCATAAAGATTCACCGCATGATGCGGTGCTAAGTGTTTGCTTTGAATTTGGGGGGAACTGCCATCGGCAGCCGAATACTTCTTGTGCAAAACGCGTCCCTATAAGCCCGTTGCGAGAGCGCTGGCGGGGCTGAGATTGCCCCCGGCCTACTCGCACCGGGGGTAACCAGGGGATCTGGGACCATGAAAAACCGCTCCGGCATACGTGTGGCTCTTAGACACCGACAGCCCCTGACCGGCTGTTGCCGGACGAACGCTTTAGAACGGCGGCGAAAATTCGAAAACATCGTCAAAACCAAGATAGTGGCACAATAATAACGGATAGCCGGCGGTTCTGCTTTTTCGACACTACTGGCTTTGTAAGCTGGTTGGCTTAATCTGCCCCCGACGGAACAACGGAGCTTCCCGACCGAAACTGGGCC
>JBMFHI010000156.1:0-6094 GCA_049976905.1 Syntrophobacteraceae bacterium
GGGAGCTCAATGTCGATGTTCGTGTGAAAGCCAATGGCACGTTGTCCGTAGAGTCCCGATGACGCCCAACCCGACACCGGCACCGGCTGTAATCTCTCCGGATGCCGTTAATAGGCGTGTCTTGTGCTTTGCATTACGGCACCTGCCTGGGCTTGGCAGTCTCACGGGCCTGGGCGGGGGCAAGACACACACCTATGGTCATCGTAGACCGGGCGTCCTATTATCCGGGCCGGGCAAATTAGGTTACAGGCGTGTCAACATTACCACCGGGTACGGGGGCAATCCTCCTGCCCGGTTTTTTGTTCGATCTGCAAGCGTGCACACTATATGCACACCTGAGAAAACGACTTAACGGTCATTCCGCTAAGTCCTTGATTTTTCTATACGCCTGGGGCGATTCGAACGCTCGACCTACGGATTAGAAGTCCGTTGCTCTATCCAACTGAGCTACAGGCGCGTAAAGCATCTTAATAGTGACTTATTGGCCCCAATGTCAACAGGCTTTCGATGGTTCGGACAAAAAATGATGGTTTGTGGGTGGCCGGCAGTTGGAATTTGGTGTGAGACTGAATTTTTAAAGCTCATGGGAAGACGCACCTGCGCTTGCAACCCCAGTTAAGGGATACCCGCAGACCTGAGCAGGGCTTTTGCGCAACGATATTTAGCTCTTTTGACCTGTGTCAAGGCTTGATCGCAGTCTCCCCTGGTAAGATAAACTTGTCTTGATTGAAAACGATCGCAGTTGAAAGGGCCTCTTATGAAAGAATTCCTTCGCAGGTTTCCCGCCGTTCTTAGCCTGGTGTTGCTTGCGGCTCATTTTCTGCGCAGGCAAGACCTTTTTCTGGTCGCCCTGAATCTTGGCCTCATACCGTTCATTTTCCTGCAAAAAGCGTGGTTTATTCGTGCCCTGCGAGTCTACCTCGCACTGGGCGCTCTGGTCTGGGTCTACACGATGTGGATGATCGTCATGGAGCGCAAAGCGATGGGGCTACCCTTCCTGGCAGTTATTATAATCCTTGGCTCGGTGGCGCTCTTTACTTTGATGAGCGCTTTTGTGGCGCCTGCAGGCAAATCCGGTGCGGGGGAGCGTCTAGTGTGACGTCCCGAAAATCAGCCGATATATTATATGAAGTTGGTGGGCACAAAAAGCTGTGGCCAGGCTTTTGGCCAGTTTGAATATCATAGAACCTAAGGGACGTCACACTAGTACAAAAAATAGCGTCGGCGAAGCTCCTCTATGAGGAGCGGGTCAGGCTGGAATTCGATGGGCGGAGCCGGGGGCAGAGGAAGCCTCAGGTCGCTAAAGCCCGCTTTTGCGGCCTCCATGTTGAAGGCCTGCACCATGAGGTTTTCAAGATTTATCGCATCGGCCATATTGTAGGCCAGCAGCGTTTCGAGCGCCTTTGGGTTTCCTTTTTTCCGGTATTCGTTCCACAGCAGCACCGCGAGATAGCCATCGACGCCGTCAAGAGCGCCCCTGTCGAGCCCAAGGCTTTTCTCGCAGCCCTTAAGGCCGCCCCGATAGCCAAGCCCTGCGAGCAGGTATCTCAGGTCGATATGGGCGTTTTGTAGCGAAATGCCAAAATAATTACAAATAAAGGGAAGATCAAAACAGGTGCCGTTGTAGGTGATAAGGAGCTTATATTTCTCCAGAGCCTTAGGAAGGCGATCGAGGTTTTTCCCATGGATGTAATGAAAAACCTGTTTGCCGTCGTAGAGCGCGACGGTGGTAATGTGGTCGTTTGGGCCGCCAAGCCCGGTGGTTTCAATATCTAGATAGGCGGCGTCCTGGCGGAAATCCGGAAAAAGCCTCCACAGAAGCCGGGAGGGCATTGAGCGGGCAAAATAGCGCGCATCGAGCTTATCGAGTTTTTCGAGGCAAACCGCGAGGTGAGCGCTAAGCGCATCATATTTTGCGCGGCCAAAAGGGCTGGCGGCTCTGCCGTACTCATCCAGAAAAACATCCCAGGATTTAATGCCCTTTTGCCACAGAGACTGTTCGGTTTTCAGGCCGACTCCGGGCAGGTGGATAAAAGTGTGACGCAGCATAACCCGATTTTTACCTGCGCCGGCCAAAGACGCGCAGCAGCAGCAAAAACAGGTTTATAAAGTCGAGGTAGAGGCGCAAGGCACCGATGATCGCGCCTTTTCGTTCCTCTTCGCTACCCGAAAAGCCCGCATAAGCCATTGCCTTTATCGTCTGTGCGTCGTATGCGGTAAGCCCTATGAAAATGGCAATGCCCGCGTAGGTAATTATCCAGTAGAAGGCCGGGCTGCGGAAAAAGAAATTGACCACCGAGGCTATGATTATGCCAAAGAGGCCCATGGTAAGAAAGCTTCCCAGGGAGGTCAGATCGCGCCGGGTCGTATAGCCGTAAAGGCTCATCGCCGCGAAAGTCCCGCCTGTTATGAAAAACGTGCTTGCGATGGAGCCTTTCGTGTAGACAAGAAAGATAGTGGAAAAGGTTATACCGGTCAAAACGGCATAGACAAAAAACATGAGCAGCGCGGTGGTCGATTCGATTTTGGCGATGGCCGCGCTAAGGGCGACGACGATGCCGAGTTCGCCAACGATTAGCAGGAGCATGAGCATTGGGTGCGCGGCAAGGGCGTAGACAATCCCCGTATCGGCTGCAAAGAGGGCCGAAAGAGCCGTTGTGCCAAGTCCCAGTGCCATCCAGTTAAATACGCGGCGTAAAAATTCGCTTTGAACCTGGACGTCTGTGCGGTCCCTGTCAAAAACTGTGCTTGACTGCATCCTAGCCTCCCTTATCCGATTTTAAGATTTTAGGATTCTATAACTCAGTAAAGAAATTTTGCAATATTTTTCGGAAAGTTTGTCGACAAACAGTGGTGATTAAATTTATCGGGTGCGTCGGGGGGGCAAAGCCTTTCTAAAAGGGTCCGGTTTTTCGATCTATAAGCTTTCGCACAAAATCGGGGAGCAACTTATTTTTTGAAAGCAACCCCGGCACGATGGATTTACTTACCAGGTAGTCGATTCCTACGGGCTCCAATTCGAGCAGGCGCAGATAATCGTCCAGGTAAGGATGCTCCAGTGATCCTAAGGCTCCTTTGCTCATTCGGTCGCATGCAACATGGGCCACATAGAGAAGGGCAATGTTGGTTCTCGACTCCATGGGGATTGCCTGCGGGGGGCAAAAGGAGGGGTATGCCTGGTATTCCACGGTGTGGCAAATTGAGTGTGGAACATTCCAACTCTTTAGAAGCACGGCGCCCAACTTGGCGGTATCAAGCATCTCGATAAAAAGGGACCATTTAGGATATTGGTTTCTAAGAAGAAAGGCCACGGTTTTGCCGATGTCGTGCAGAAGGCCTATGGTGCTCAGAAGGGATGCCAGATCCTTTTTGCAGTGATTGCAAAGCTCGGTGCCCACATAGGATAAAAATAGCGAGTGCAGGTAGACGCGCCTGAATTCCTCCGAATCGGGGATCAACTTCAAAAGACCGCGCGAGATGGCGATGTGATAGACTTCGTTAAATCCCAGATACGTTATGGCATAGGAGATATCGGTGATTTCCCTGGGAAGATTGAAAAGAGAGGAGTTTATCGTCTTGAGGATGTCTACTACAAGGGATGGGTCTTGTTTGGCCAGAGCCGCCACCTCTTTTGCCGACGGCCTGTCACTGGCCAGAAGCTCTATCAGGTGAGAGATATGCAGGGGAAGCCTGGGGAGGCCGGCCACTATTGTTGTTATTACCTCGGACTGCTCATATTTTTGAATATGCTTATGGAATTTTTGGGCATAGGTTACCAGGGCGGTTTCTCTAAAAAGAGACGATTGGTTTTGCTCGTGTAAAAGTTCCAGGCGGGTGCAGACAGCATCATTTACAATTGCAAGAATTACCGCGCGCGTTTCCGGATAGAGTTGGTCAAAGGCTTTCCTGGTAAGGCAGAATAGTTCTGTTGGTTCTTCAGCAATAAGTGTTGCGTTTGTGCCGATTTGGTCCAATCCCCCGGTTTGTCCGACAAACTGACCTGTTTTATACCTTGTGGCCTGCCAGTCCTCGTTGCGCGAGAGTAGTCTAAGCGTTCCACTCAGGACCCAAAGGAAGTTTGTGTCAAGGTTTTCTCCTTTTTGCAGGATTTGTCTTCCGGCAAGCTTTCTTACCGTTCCTGCATTAAACAACCTTATTTGTTCCTCCTGGCTGAGGTTGGAAAATATAACAGGAAAAGCGCGACTCGATACTTTCTCTTTTGTAGACATGGCATTTGAACTCGTTTCCAAGAAAGCGCAGATCCCATACAACCGGTCAGTGTGTGTTGAAGATAAATTCGGGAAGCTCAGTAAAAAGGTTTAGAACTATTTCCAAACATATTTTCGGACATGCCGATTTCTGGGGCACATGGGGGTATTAGGGGTAATTTTTAACGTTTTCCCCTGAGGGATTGTTTTGCCTTTGGGGCCATTGCGTATGGCCGAGGCAGGGAAAAAACACCCCCCACATTCTACCTGCAACCCCCAGGTAGAATACTAGTTTCTCCTACTTTATCCACTAAAAAAGAGCAGTTAATTTATCCATGGGATTATATCCAGAGAAGAAAGTTCGGGATTAGCCTCTGGATCAATCGTAACTCTTATCCCGGGCAACCCGTCAAAAATTTATCCTTAAGGTTATAGATTCGGCTCGAGCAGGATAGTCAAAAGAATCCAAAAAGGAGGACAATTTTATGTTAAGCCAATTTTTCTCCCAGTATTCTTCAGCGATTTTGATAGTGGCTGTTCTTGCTTTTGCCCTGGCGCGCTCCGTATCCGGGGTCAAGAGGTCGAGGCGGAGGGAAAAACCAGACCCAGCTCCTGTCTTTGGACCTATCCGAGGCATGTATGTGTGCTATCAGTGCGACCTGATCTTTAACACAGCGCAATGTCCTGGCTGCCAGGAAGAGGCCAAGGTACCCCTGATACACCTTACCGGAAGCATCCTGGAAGACGAGCGGGTATCGGCAGTTACAAACAGGATCAGCCCTAGCGGCAGCCGCAATCTTCCCGCGCTGCCCAGGCAGCAGCCGGTCCAGCCCGTGGCTCTGACAAATTCTTCCAACGGGGATTCAGCCGAGGTGCCCGTTAGAATTCTGTTCGCACCCGAAAGCGGCCGCGAATTATCCTGAGCCTATCGCCGCTTTTGTTCATGCCTGCGTCATTTATTAGCATCTTGTAAGGTATCAGCATGTTTTTTATTTCTGCATTTTCTAGTATAGATCATTTTATCCTATCAGGAAAAAGGGAGGCAGAACGAATGCAGGCTGATTTAAACGGCGTAGCGATCCGCTATGAAATGGAGGGGCCCAGAGGGGCGCCCTTTATTGTACTTAGCCATTCTCTGGCATCATCTCTGGAATTGTGGGACCTTCAATTACCCGTGCTGCTTGAAAAATTTCGCGTACTACGCTTTGATACCCGTGGTCATGGCGGTTCTTCAAATCCCCCTGGTGCGTACAGTATCGAGATGCTTGCCGCCGATCTGATCGGCTTGCTCGATTACCTGGGGATAGAACGCACTCACTTCGCGGGAATTTCCATGGGCGCTATGATCGGACAGGTGTTTGGTTGCAGGTATCCCGACCGGCTCGATAGACTTGTTTTGTGCAGTTCCACCTGCCGAAGCGATCCGGAGGTGGCTCCGATGTGGGAAGAACGGATACGGGTGGCGCAAACAAAGGGTATCGAGGCCTTGGCCCCGGAAATCCTCAAGCGGTGGCTTAGCGATCATTTTCGCCGCGACCAGCCGGAATTGACTGAAAAGATCCGCGAGATGATCCTTGCAACTTCGGTTACCGGCTACGCAGGCTGTTCGGAAGCTATCCGGTCCTTTGATATTTGCGATGAACTCCACAATGTGCAGGCGCCGACTTTGGTTATTGCCGGGCGCATGGATGAGAGCACACCCGTTAGCGCGGCCATGGCGATACAGGAGAGGATCGAAAATTGCGAGCTTGCCGTGATGCCCGGCGCTTTGCACCTTTGCAACATAGAGGCCGCGGAGTCTTTTAATCAGGCTCTGGCAAGTTTTCTTGAAAAATAGAAAGGCAAAAGAAAAGGATAGCGGCCAAATGCTGGAATACCTTGAACCG
>JBMFHI010000157.1:0-6093 GCA_049976905.1 Syntrophobacteraceae bacterium
GCATCTAAGCGGGAAACCCGCCCCAAGATTAGAATTCCCTCCTGTGTAAGCAGGACTGAAGGCCCCTCGTAGACTACGAGGTTGATAGGCCGGGTGTGTAAGGGCAGTAATGTCTTAAGCTAACCGGTACTAATAGGCCGTGCGGCTTGACCATTCTTTAACCCGAAAGGACAACGGGTCATTGTCAGGAAAAAAAACGTCTAAATTACCCCCATTCGGTTTTTTTTAAAGTCATCCGCCTTGGGGCGGTGGCAATTGCGAGGAGGCCACACCCGTTCCCATCCCGAACACGGTCGTTAAGCTCCTCAGCGCCCATGGTACTGCGCGGGCAAACTGCGTGGGAGAGTTGGTCGCCGCCGCCTCATCCTTATAAAAAACCCCCTCCAACCTCTTCGGTTGGACGGGGTTTTTCCTTTTTTACTCCCTGCCCCCTATTTCAATCCTTATAGCTTTCCTTACCTTATCGCCCACTGCCTCGTAATCTTTTTCTTTGCGCTCAACCGGGAATTTTCGAAAAAAGATTGGTCCTTGACCTCTTTTGGTGCAAATCATAATTTCAAAGCCGCTAGGAAGCGGATATAATGAAGAGTCCAAATTTATTGACAATAGCCGATGCGTTGTCTTATGTTTGCCGAGCTCGGAAAGGTTGATCGCGAGGCCGTTTCGCCGGGCCGATGTAGGGATATTACGGAGGGAAATTCGAATGGGAATGAGTGCTGTTACATTGAAGATCGACGGCATGGAGGTTATTGCCCAGAAGGGCTCTACCGTTCTTCAGGCTGCAAAGGACGCCGGAATCAAGATCCCGACGCTCTGCTTTCATGAGAGAATGAATCCGATCGGCTCATGCGGGATGTGCGTTGTGGAAATTGGCGGCCATAGCGATCCGGTCGCCTCCTGCGAGACCGTTGTTGAGGAAGGAATGTCGGTTGTAACGCAGTCTGAGAAACTTCTGCAGGCGCGTCGTGATGCCTTGACCGCTATTCTCGTTCATCATCCGCTGGATTGCCCCATCTGCGACAAGGCGGGGGAGTGCAAGTTGCAAGACCTGGTCTTCGAGCACGGAATAACCCATGTCGACATGGAGGCTCCCACCTCTAAATTTAGAGCAGGCTACAGCACGACATTTCTAAGGTCATGGCCTGAGAGATGCGTTTTGTGTACGCGTTGCGTCTCGGCCTGTAATGAAATCCAGGGTATAGGCGCGCTCCAGGTTGTCGATGGCCCGGAAGGCAGGCAGATTTCCTATGATGAGAGCAAGTGTGTCTCTTGCGGAGAATGCATTCAGGTTTGTCCGGTAGGCGCTATTCTGGAAAAGAAAGCTGAAGCCCGCTGGCGGCCCTGGGAAGTTAAAAAGGTTCGCACCACATGCCCCTATTGCGGTGTCGGCTGTCAGCTTTTGCTCCACGTTAAGGACAATAAGATCGTCAAGGTTTCCGGCGTTGAAGACGGGGAGCCTAATAAGGGACGGTTGTGCGTTAAGGGAAGATTCGGCTTCGATTTTATCCATTCCAGGGAGCGGCTTACAACTCCACTTATCAGGGAAAATGGGGAGTTCCGGGAAGCAAGTTGGGATGAGGCGTTGGACCTTATAGCCAATAAGTTTAAACAGATCATCGCCGAAAGCGGTCCGGACGCTCTGGCGGGGCTTAGTTGCGCGCGAAGCATAAACGAAGATTCCTACAATATGCAGAAGCTTTTTCGAGGGGTCCTCGGCACCAACAATATAGATCACTGTGCTCGAACTTGACACGCGCCCACGGTTGCCGGACTGGCAGCCACGTTTGGTTCCGGCGCGATGACCAATTCGTTCGGCGAATTCCACAGAGCCAAGATGTTTATGGTGATCGGCTCCAATATGGCCGAGGCCCATCCGGTGGCTTCTTCCTTTCTTCGAAATGCGGTGCGCAAGGGGGCTCAGCTTATCGTTGTCGATCCCAGGAAGCAGAGGCTTTGCGATATCGCATCGATGCATCTGCCGCTGAAGGTCGGAAGCGACATAGCGTTGCTTAATTCCATAATGAATGTTCTGATCGCCGAGGACCTCTATGATAAGCGTTTCGTTGAAACCTGCACCACGGGATTCGATGGTCTAAAGGAGAAGGTTTCGACCTATACTCCGGAATATGCTTCCCCGATTTGCGGGATCTCGCCTGATATGATCAGGGAAACTGCTCGCCGACTTGCTACGGTTAAGCCCGCCATGTTGTGTTATACTTTGGGGATAACCGAGCATACCTGTGGTGTTAACAATGTTAAAACCGTTGCCAACCTCCAGATGCTTCTTGGAAACATGGGTATGGAATGCGGAGGGGTTAATCCGCTTCGCGGCCAGAACAATGTACAGGGCGCATGCGATATGGGTGCCTTGCCCAATGTATACCCCGGCTACCAGGGCGTTGCTCTGGACGGCTCCCGCGATAAATTTGGTACTGCCTGGGGTGCTTTGCAGCTTTCACAAAAAGTCGGTTTGATGATGCCCCAGATGATGGAAGGGCTTGTAAGTAAAAAGGTTCGAGCCTTCTACATCTTTGGTGAAAACCTGGCGAACAGCGAGCCCGACATTCGTAAGGTCGAGCATGAGCTGGCTTCTGCCGAGTTTCTGGTTTGTCAGGACATATTTCCAACCGAGACCACACGGTTTGCCCACGTGATTTTGCCCTCGGCGGCCTGGAGCGAAGAAGACGGCACTTTTACCAACAGCGAGCGCAGGGTTAGCCGTGTTCGCAAAGTCTGTTCGCCTCCCGGACAGGCCAGGCCCAACTGGTGGATTTTTAAACAACTGGCCAGACGATTTGGCGTCGAGTGGCAATCCAACAGCACGCAGGAAATCTGGGATAACGAAGTCTCTGTCCTGGGACCGGCTTACGGCGGGATAAAGTACCACAGGATCGAAAATAACGGTCTTCAGTGGCCTTGCCCGACAGAAGACCACCCCGGAACGAGCTATCTGCACAAAGACGGAAAGTTTACCTGCGGCAAGGGTATTTTTAGCCCGGCGGACTGGACTCCGCCCGCCGAAGTCGCTGACGAGCAATATCCCCTTGTGCTCAGTACGGGGCGAAGGCTCTACCATTATCACACAAGGACACAGACCGGCCGATGCCGTGGGCTAAACGATCTTTTGAGCGAAGAAACCGCCGATATCTCCGGCGAAGACGCAAAAGCGCTGGGAATTGAGTCCGGTGAGATGATTCGGCTAAAATCGAGGCGGGGAGAAATAGTCGTAAGATCGAGGGTTACCCACGAGGTGCCCCCGGGAATGGTGTGGATGGCTTTCCATTTCAGAGAAACCTGTGCGAATTGGCTTACCAATCCGGTTTATGACCCGGTTTCGCTTACTGCCGAATATAAGGCCTGCGCAGTCAGGATGGAAAAGCTCTAACGGGTGGTTTTTTTATTCTCATTTCGCTTTACGCTAAACAGCCGCCCGACATTTTAAAAGCATGTCGTAGCGGCTGTTTAGCTTTTTGTTGGCAATTAAGTGTAAAAAGTGGCTTTAGGGGAAAGCTTTCCGGTAATCGTCGTTAAAAAGGATCGTTTAGGTCTTTTCGTATCCCGTCATAATACGGGTGTGCCAGGTTTTAATCGCCCGCAGAACGTGCGCCTGATGCTCCTTTAGTCCGCCAATGCCTTTCCTGCCGAAATGAAAATTTACTTCAATAAAGACCGGTTCTCCTTCGTCAGGAAACATCAGGTCGTAGCCTGCTATGTCGATTCCTGCAAGTTTTGAAAACGCAAGGACAGCCGCGACGCCTTTCTGCTGCAGATCCGGCCAGCCGTTATGATCGAGTTTTGCGCCCCGGCAGACATTGTTGTAGAACCTTCCTGCTCCGACACGAAAATAGCTGATCGCGTGGTCTCCGTAAATTACCACACGGAGGTCTTTGCCCCCGTGTTCTACCCATTTTTGGATAAGAAGAGGACTTTCTTGCGGGAGTTTTTGAAGATGACCACCTATTTGTGCGGACTTGTAAACCGGGAAAACCGTTTCTCCCCCGCCGCCAAGGTCGCCTTTTAGCACGAAGGGATATCCCCAGGGAGGTTCGTGCAGGTCAAAATAGTCCTTGAGTTTGCGAGGGTTATCGAAAACGAGGGTTTGCGGATGGCGAACCCCAAGTTTTTGGAAAAGATCAGCCTGTTTTGTTTTGCCCCGTGAATGAAACTGGATCTCCAAGCGTGGAAAGCATTGGCGCGCATGGCGAGTTATGCTTTCGTAGCGCCAGGGAGAAATGTGGGAAGGCAGCAACACCCCGGCGGCGTTTCTTAGAAGTTCGATCGTTTCCCGCTCTTCTATTGGGGCAAGGGGAGGAAGGTTTTCCTCAAGTTCGACCTCGGGCCGGAAAGAAACACAGTAAGAATGCATCGGTTAGTCCTTCGGGATGTATCAACAATTCGCGGGCTGCCTACATTGTAAGCCTATTGACACTTAAAAGGTGAGAATATAATTTCTTATGGTTCTGATAAAATCTCGCGTGGCGATGTTTTGCGAAGATGGTCTAAAATCCGGGCAATCCTGTGCTAATAGATTGCCGTTTGCGGGATTTACGGGTAACGTACTGTCTTTCATCGGTTCTCCCAATCCTTTCGAGAAGTAAGCATGGCTTGCTTTGATTAAAGACAATCTGCTGTGATTGCAATAAATCAGTTGTGGCTTCATGCGGAATTTCCACGCTAAAATCCTTTTACATTCTCCGTTGCTGCTCGTTAGTCGCTAGATTTTCTTTGAAAACAAAGGATATAAACTTTTTTTATTTGACAATCCGACTGTTTTTCAATGTTGAAACGAAATTGTTCCTGCATTTTGGCGACAGCTTGCAAGAAACGGTTAATTTATTTCGTCTTTGCCGCATGGGTTTTTAACGGGGCGGGTGGAGAAAAACCCTATCCATCGAAGCGCAACGGGAGGGGGTGAGTAGAAAGAGAACCTGTTCTACCAGGCAAGCCGAGTATTTCACATGAGGACGCATTTTTGCCCGAAAGGGCGCATTGTTTCGGTTCCTGAAAAAAAACTTGTGGGAGATGACAATGGGAAAAATTTATGATGCTCCGGGAACGGACTAGAAGTCCGGTATCGTTGAAACCGCGCTACGACAACTTTATTGGCGGAAAATGGGTAGCTCCGGAAAAAGGCCAATATATGTCAAATATCAGTCCTGTTAACGGGAAACCTTTTTGCGAGGTGGCCAAATCAACGCCTGCCGACGTCGATAAGGCTCTGGACGCAGCCCACAAGGCAAAAGATGCTTGGGGTGAGACTTCTCTTACCGACAGGGCTGCGATTCTGCTGCGCATGGCGGATGCTATCGAAGCCAACCTCGAGATGCTTGCGGTCGCCGAGAGCTATGAAAGCGGAAAACCTGTGCGTGAAACCCTGGCCGCGGACCTTCCCCTCTCAATCGATCATCTTCGCTACTTTGCCGGGGCCACGCGCTCTCTTGAGGGAACTCTAACCGAAATCGACAAGGACACCGTGGCTTATCATTTTCACGAGCCCCTGGGTGTTGTGGGGTAGATCATCCCGTTTAATTTCTCCTTGTTGATGGCGGCATGGAAAATCGCTCCCGCTCTGGCGGCCGGCAATTGCACGGTCATGAAACCCGCATCTCCCACAACATGGTCGATTCTAAAGATGGCCGAAGTTATTGCCGACATTGTCCCCCCGGGAGTTATCAATATCGTAACCGGCCCGGGCGGCGAGATCGGAAAGGCTCTGGCCACAAGTCCGCGGATTGCTAAAATTGGATTTACCGGAGAAACCGTAACCGGAAGACTCATCATGCAATATGCGGCTCAAAATCTTATCCCTTCGACGACCGAACTCGGCGGCAAATCGCCAAACATTTTCTTCGCCGACGTGATGGCTGAAGATGACGCCTTTTTGGACAAGGCGGTCGAAGGCTTGGTCCTCAACGCTTTCAATAAGGGAGAGGTCTGTACCTGCCCCTCGCGCGCGCTGATTCAGGAATCGATTTTTGAAAAATTCATGGCCCGCTGCCTCGATAGAATCGGAAAAATTATCCAGGGCAACCCGCTTGACACCTCGACTATGCTTGGCGCCCAGGTTTCCGTTCAGCAGATGGAGAAAATTAG
>JBMFHI010000158.1:0-6091 GCA_049976905.1 Syntrophobacteraceae bacterium
GGTTTCCACGGGCTGAGGTATGGCGAGTTGAGGCACCAAACGCCGGAAAACGGCCGCATGAGCCTCAAGCGACTCCAGAGCTTCGCGCCGAGAGGCGCCCTCTCCGCTTGTCAGGCTATTTGACCACTGTTCCAACCGTGTCAAAATCGGCTGATAGTCCATATACCGCGCGGAGGCAATAAGGGTTTCAACCAAAGCTGCAAGATTTTTTCGATCGTCTCCCCCAATAAAGCTACTCGCAGACGAATTGAGCAGATCGAAAAGAAGCGACATATTTTCTTGAAACAAATTGACGAAAATAGCCAAAAGCTCTTCGTCTTCCTCTTCAATAGGGCTATGTTCCTCCTGGGCTGCCTCGCAACTCTCGGATAAAAACGAATCAACCCCGGGTTTGGCAGGTTCCTCAGGCGGCGCAACCGCTGCCTCGCTCTCACTTTCTTCGGCTGAGAAGCCGTCATCGAGGAAAGCCTCGTGCAGACTTTCAAGCAACGATGAATCGATTACCGGTTCGCTGCCATTTTGTTTGACATGGTCGACAGCTTTGGAGATCAAATCAACACAGTCGAGCAGCAAACTTATGCCGGCCGGCGGGACGGACCGTTCGCTGCTTTGAACCGCGGCGATAAGATTTTCCAATTCATGGGTCAGGCCGGTCAAACCTTCGAACCCCATACAGGCCGAAGCCCCCTTAATACTGTGGGCGGCTCTGAAGACCTGGGCGATCTGCTCCCTGTCGACGCCCTCCTGTTCTAAAACCAGGAGGGATTTTTCCATATCGATCAGATGTTCACGAACCTCTTCGACATAGTCCTGCAAGAAATCCTGCGATGCCATAGACTTCCCTTTTTAAAGAGCTGGAAGAATCGAGAAGGCAAGCTCGAAGCCGCGGTCACGCCGCACCGAGCACCCTAAGCAATTCTTCTTCGTCTCCTTTTCTGATGATATCCCTGACCCCGATGCTGCATGTTTTTGCCGCGAGATCGGGAATATCGAGCAGGGTATAAAAAATTATGAAGGCCTTGGGATCGAGCCGCAATATTTCTTCTGCTGCGGCAATTCCATCCTTTCCCCGCATAGTTACATCCAGGGTGACCGCATCGGGCCGGAGTTTTTCATAGAGCAAAACGGCTTCATCTCCGTTCTGGCCCTTTCCCACCACTTCATGACCGGCACTCGTAAGGCACCGCGATATTGCATTGCGGAGCAGATTTGAATCATCTACAACAAGAACGCGCTTTGACATAAAAATCCGATCTTTCCTGTCCCATAACAAGCATCGACACTGGGCCGGCCAGGCGACCACAAAAAACCACAGGGCCTAAATGCCTTGACATCGAGCATGCCGAACCGTACCAGCACCGATGCCGGTAGTCTCCATCCGCCCACGACCCGGTTGGCAAGGGCAGGCATTTGCCCACCTGGCCCGAAAGGGTCACCAAACGAGTTGCGGATGGATTTGAGTTACTAGTTGCTCCAATCAGGCAGCCGGCCGATTATTTCTTTGCGATTGGCCGCCACTCATATTATACGGCATTTGGTTGCCGTTTGATGAATCATTAGTAGTTACCTTGAACTGCTGGACCAGGGCGCTGAAATGTTCCACGGTTCCTATGAGATTTATACTGAACTGATGGGAGTTCTGGGCGCCCGAAGCGTTATTGGTTGCAACCTTTTCCATCTCCTGGATGATTCGCAAAAGCTCCTGGGCGCGTTCTCTCTGCTTGCTGGTCATATTCGTGATGTTTTCAGCATGCTCGTTCATTTTCTGCATTTCACCGATAACCTTGCCCGAGTCGCTTGCCTGCGCCATGGTCGAACCCGACACGGCTTTTGAAAGTTCGGCCACTTCATTAATGATCGAACCGGCGAGTTGACGCCGTTTACCCTGTTCGGAAGTCATTTCCATAATTTCACTGGAGAGGGCGCGCAGATCGTCCATGGCCATGGCGACGTTTGCGGTTACGGCCCGCTGTTCGGAAGTCGTCCGGCTGATCTCGTGAATGAGCTCATTGGTTTTTGCGACCGCCTCAACTATAGAGTCGATGGCTTGACGGCTTGACGAAACCAGATCGGAACCTTCCTTAACACGATCGGCGCTGCCCTTGATGAGAACCGAGATCTCCTTGGTCGATTCGGCAGTTCGCTCGGCAAGTTTACGCACTTCTTCGGCAACAACCGCAAACCCTCTTCCGTGTTCTCCTGCGCGCGCGGCTTCAATTGCAGCGTTCAAAGCAAGCAGGTTGGTCTGATCGGCAATATCGGAAATAACTTCGATAATTTCGGTGATCTGCTCAGAACTTTCCGCGATGTTATGCATACTTGTGGCCACTTTTTCAACGGCGGAGCGTCCATCGACTGCGGCCTTGCGGGACTGTTCAGATTCCCTGTCGGCCTCCAAGGTCTTTTCGACGACGGCTCCGATGGCCGCGTTCATCTCAGAGGCCGATAAGGCGGTTTTTGCAGCGGCATCAGCCTGGAGGGCCGCGCGCGCGGCGACCATTTGAGCGGTCTCACCCATGGCGTTAATAATTTGTTCGGCCTTGGCAACCATTTCGCTCTGGCTTTGAGCGGCCTTTGCAATCTTCTGGCTGCCCGCGGCGAACTGCTCGATCAATGAGGCGGCCTCATTAAATGAAGAGCGGGTTTCCACGGCGTTTTTCTGGACTTCTTCAGCCGTCTGCCCCATGGTTACAACGCGCGCCAGAACGTCACCGGCTCTTGTCGACTGTTCGGTGGCGTTGTTGGCGATATTGGCCGAGATGTCCTTAACTTTGGAAACGGAGGCGGCAACCTCTTTGTTACTTTCGATGATCGTACCGAAGGTATCCTGCAGTTTTGCGATCAGGCCGTTAAAAGCCCGCTGGAGGCCCGCGATTTCATCTCGGCCTTTTACTTCCACAGTACGGGTAAAATCAAGGGATTGGGCTATGTCGGTCAATTCGTCGGTAATTTTAATCAGAGGCTTGGAAATAGGACCGCCAACGGTAAAGTCGCCGATAAAGATGAGAACGACAAGGCCAATAAAGAAGTATGTGTAAGACAAAAGCTGCTTCTTAAGAGGTGCCATTTCCTCGTCATAATTGGCGCCGCTGGCAACCGCCCAGTTTTTGGCTGGAAAGTTTCCATAGGCTGAGGTGCGAACGAAGCCAACCATTCGAACCGCGGTCTTTTGAGTCTGCTTGTTGAGGTATTTATAATGGGTCACACCCTCGGGAGCGCTTTTTAGCGCATCATAGGCCTGAGGAACATCGAGGCGGCCCTGCAACCTTCTGCCAAGAAGTTTTCGAAACGGGTAGATTATGACCGCGCCGGTGTCGAGATTGGTCACATAAGTGTAGCCTGTTTTTCCAACTTTACCGAAGAAGTCGTTAAGTTTGTTAACCGCTTCCCAATCCAGATATCCGGTGACAACACCTTCAACCTGGTTGCCTGTCATAATGGGAACGGCTATGGGGAGGGAAAACCCTCCGGAGCCGGGCGCCACCTTTTTGATAGTTGGATAAGTTCCAAAATCTCCTACATACTGCTCCCCTTTTATCGCAGTATCGAACCAGTCGGCATTTTTTTCATTCGTTCCGACCTGTCCTGGGATGTTTGAGGCTACACACCTGCCGGAAGTGTCGGTTAACGTAACAAGAGCAAAATGATAGGTTTTGGCGAATTGCGCGAGATCGTCATTAGCCTCTTTAACGCTGCTGCCGTTCTCTACCGCGTTCTTATAAACCTGGGATTTAGAGCACATTTGAATGTTGTGAACACGTTCGTTCATATACATTTCAAGGGAGAGCGCGATACGGTGGGAATAGCCGACCAGTTTGTCGTTTAACTGCGCCACAGTCATGTCCTTGCCGGCCTGATAACCGTAGACGGCCAATATCGTAGAGGGCAAAAGCGCAGCGAAGAGGAAGAGAGCCAACCACTTGTATTTTATTGATTTTGTAATAAACCCAAATACCTGCATGCCTCACTCCTTTATTATTTATGATCTGTAATTTGCTAACCCGAATAAACATCCCCACTGGCGTGCCTGTTATCATATTCCAGTAGAGCGGTATGGATTCCAAGGTCGACATCTCTGGACTGACCGGGTTTTACGATTCGTTTGAAGTCGAGCAAAATTATCAACCGCTGCGTGAGCTTGACGACCCCGCTAATATAGGCCGACATGGCGCTCGAGGAGACGAGGTTGGGAGCCGGTTCAATTTCGGCCACGGGAACCTTCATAACCTCGGAGACTGAATCGACAACGAAGCCGGTAACATGCCCATCGAGTTCGATGATAAGAATTCGCGCCTTCCGGTTTTTAGCATTATCCTCTGTGCTTTCAATGCGCAGTACCCACTTGAGGTCGACTACCGGGAGGATCCTGCCGCGCAGATTGATCATGCCAAGAATAGCTTCAGAGGCATTGGGGATAGGGGTTATGGTCGTAGACCTGATGATTTCCTGGACCATCAGGATATCGACCCCGAATTCCTGGTGGCCGATCCGAAAACTGACGAGCTGCAGCATCGGCCGAGCTTCTTCCCGAATGTGCGAAGCCTGGTTAGCGAAAGTATTCATGTGCATGCGACATACTCCTTCTCAGCTTAGGTCCGAGTCCGACAGTTCCACCATTGTCTGTCCTGGGTACTCGGAATAAACCCCGGCGGTCCGGGAATCGAAGAGGTCCGAAAAGCCTACAGTATCCTTAATTTCTTGAGCATACCCCAGGCTCAGGAGCTTTTCGGGCAGCTCCGGTCTAAGGCACACTCCGGGGGTAAGAGCAAACACCTGCCCCCCGGCTTGTTTCACACACCGCATTCCCGCAACGCCGTCTTCAGCAGAGCCCGAAAGAGCAATTGCCACAAGGCGCGACTGCAGGGATTCAGCCGCACTGGTCAGCAGTTCATCAAAAAAACCGTTTTCGGAGGGTTCGATGCCGTTTTGGCCTACCCTCACCCGGTTTTGCTCTCTAAAGACGCTGTAGCGATCCTCGTTGGACAACACATAACAGCCGCCTGGATTTAGCTGTGCGGAACCCAGGACTCTTTCCATGGGGATGGGAGTATCCTTCCTCATATTAGTGATCAGCGCTTCGGTAACTTTCCAGGGCATATCCACGCCAATGAGCGTGGGAGGCAAAGACCTTTCTCCAGGAATGGCGAAGATAAGCTTAAGCAGCGACGGGATGCCCCCGGCGCCGCAAATGACCAGGATGACTTTTTCGGAGCCTGCGTCGGCACTCGCGTAGAGGTCTATTGGGATAGCGCCCGCAGGTGGCTCCCTTCTGCGAATGTAGCGCACGGCATTTAGCTGAACGCGTGAGGCCTGGACAATGCGATCACAAAATTCATTGCTAAGAAACCGGCTGGAATGCACCGCCGCATTAGGCGGCTTTTGCAAAACCTCCACAGCCCCGTACTTAAACGACTCGTAGGTAAGCCTCGAGGTAGCCTCGGTAAAGGCGCTTAGCACAACCACAGGGCGCGGGCTTCGGATGAGTATGTGTTTTAAGGCTGTAAGGCCGTCCATCCTGGGCATCTGCAAGTCCATGGTAACCACATCGGGTTTTAGCTCTCCGACCATTCTAAGGGCTTCGATACCGTCGTGGGCAACTCCGGCTACGCTCATACGGCTGTCGTTTTCGAAGATGCTTCGAAGCACGTTGCAAATAAGGGGTGAATCATCGACGATGAGCACCCTGCAGGGGGGGGCGGAAAAACGTTCGGAAAAGAGCGGCAACTCTTCGACCGCGGAAAGCTGCTCGGAGAAAACAGCCAAATTTTCAAACACCGGGAACCGCCCCTGAACGACCGTTATGTCTTCCAGGGAAAACCATTTTGAAAGAACAGCCATCGTGGAGGGCTTAGACAGCGGAGAGGCCATAATAATATGGGAAAGCGAGGCGCCTTTTTCGATAAGGTAATAAATTTTTTTCTGCTCATTGTAATTTTCGACTGCTGAATCATCGAGGGCAGACTGGGAGTCGGTGGTTATAATGTGCTGGTCGGGATCAGAGACGAAATTATAAAGGAAATTGGCCTCACTGACAGTTTTTAGACCTTCCGCGATAAGCGAGGAAAGAGCATGCCTTTCCCCCGTCTTTGGC
>JBMFHI010000159.1:0-6071 GCA_049976905.1 Syntrophobacteraceae bacterium
GAGTCCGCTCTCGGCAGGCTTTTATGGGTACGGGGCCCTTCGATGAGTTACCGGGGGGCGCAGACGGTGCACCCGATGATTTTTGCCTCCCGGCATGAGAAGCGCTGCAGGCTCGGGAGCGCGGCCGGCCATGACACCGCCGTCCACATGTGCTGCCACTTTTAAATTGACTTTGGGGGCAAGCAGAATATAAATATGCATTGATGTGTTGATTTATGGTCTTAAGAACCGACAAAGGCAGCGCCGGCCATATTTTTTGGCTTACTACGGGGCTGAGCGATTCGAGGTTGGCAAGGCAAACGCCTCATCTCATGCTGTTTTCATGAGTCTATTGAGGGCAAAATGGCGGGCGAGGCTAGTGTGGCGTCCCGTAAATATCGCCGATATTTTTGGCTACGTTGGTGGGCACGAAAATCGGTGCCCACCCTTTAGCATAACTATAGGATGGATGAGAGTCCGTGGAAAAGATAGCCGGCGTAAAACAGTCAACCAATCTTGGTTTTGGCGAAATCGAAGGGGAAGCTGGGGCGCTTTTAGACGAACACTTCCAGAGGGTCGCCTTTCTTGCAAAGAGCCTCTCGGATGCAAATCGGTTGCGCATTTTAGTCTGCGTTGGCAAGGGCAAGAAATCCGTTTCCGCCATCGTCGAGCAACTCGGTTTGTCCCAGCCCCTTGTTTCCCATCACCTCAAGGAGCTCAAGCGCTCGCTTCTGGTCAAGATCGAGCGCAGCGGTCCTTTCATATATTATGAATTGGTAGACGAGAGGATCCTCGATATAGCTCGAGCGCTTAGCGTTGTGGCAACAGAGCTGTTAACCGCAAGGAAAACCTTTTAGCAGAACGGGAGGCATATCTGAAAAGTATGGAAGAAATGCTGGAAATAGTCAGTCGCATGGACCCCGAGATTGCTCTGAGCCAAATTGGCGACGTGTTGAAGGTGATCTTTTCCGCCCTGGGTGAAGAGGCCCGTTCGCAATTCCTTTGGGATCTCATGGGAGAGTCCAAAGGCGATAAGGTCACAAGCCTTGTTCATCTCTGACTGGCCGAGTGCATGGGCGAAGGTGTCGACCCAACGCAAATGTGCCAGAGATTGGTGGATAAGGTTGCTCAGTCAAAGCAACTGCTTGCGATCACCGACCCGGAGCTCCTGGTGCTTTTCGAAGACTGGTTCGAGGAACTCGAAGAGGAGATCGTCAGCCTTGTGAGGGAGCACGGCCCCCTTAGTCCAGCGGAGCTGGGGCAAAAGTTGGGGCTTTCGCAAAGGGGGGCAACCTTTCTTCTCTCCAAGCTCGGCCGGGAGGGAAAACTTTGAAGCTCCGCCGAGCGTGTGAAAAAGACGGGTAAGCATGTCGATAATCAAATCGCATTCTACAGGAGGCCAGGAAAATGAAAATAGGCATCATTTGTTCTGCGAAGGACCCCGAAATTCTTTGGAATACCTTTCGTTTCGCCAATTTTTGCCTGGAAAAGATGGACGATGTAATGCTTTTTCTTAACTGCGGCGCAGTGGCATATCAGGAGGTGGATTCTCCCAAATACAAGCTCGAAGAGCTCCTTAAGTCTTTTGCGTTAAGTGAGGGCGTTTTGTATAGCTGAGGGTCGTGCATGCGCTCCCGGGGCCTGGGAGAAGCCGAGTATGGTGACATAGTGACGCAGCAAAATCTTTATGAACTTGTATCAACCTGCGACAAGGTGCTCTGTTTTTGAGCCTGCGCGCCTTTAAGGAAGTCTTGGAAAACGGAAAGAGACAATAGCGCGGCAGAGTCGGAATACTTTTCGACTCAGGGGAGCCAGGAAGATGGAAAAGTCATTAAGTTTCGAAGACCGAAGACAAATTGAATCAGGTGTTGGTGAGAGGTTCGCAAGGGCCGCGATCAGCCCCGAGGGGGTTTTCAGATATCCTACGGGCCAAGCCGGGCTTGAGGGGCTAGGCTATGATGCCGGGATTTTAAAAGCACTTCCTCAAGAGGTCCTGGCCTCCTATTGCGGGGTGGGAAACCCATTTAGCCTGGAACCCGTGAGCAAAGGTGCGTTTGTTCTAGATATCGGTTGCGGCGCTGGAGTGGATACGATCATCGCGGCGGTTATGGCCGGCCCCGAGGGCAAAGCGGTCGGCATAGACATCACGCCTGCAATGGTGGCGCGGGCCAAGGAAAATGTGAAAAAAACCTCCCTTAAAAACGTTTATTTCCAGGAAGGTTGCGCGGAGGAGCTGGAGTTTGCGCAAGCACACTTCGATGCGGTTATCTCAAACGGCGCCTTTAACCTTGTGATCGACAAGAGGAAAGCGCTTCAGGAAGTATACCGGGTGCTCAAGTTCAACGGACGCTTTATGCTAGCCGACCAGGTGCTGACAGCGCAATCACCCGACGATTTGGCGGCCATGATTCGCAGTTGGGCCGGGTGACGGGGCGGGGCCATACCAGGGGAGGATTTCCTGGCGATGATGCGTGAGGCCGGCTTTGCCGAGGCGCAACTGGTTGGCGAAACCGGATTTAACAGTTCACCTGTAACCAGGGGGGTATTGTTTCGGGCAAAGAAACCGAAATAATATATCTAGTGTGACATCCCGTAGATATCGCTGATCTTTTCCGTTAGGCTGGTGGGCACAAAAGACGTGCCCACCCTGGATTTTTGGACCGGTTGAACTGTCCTGAAGCTTTGAGGGAGGGCCCCCGCAGCTGCGGGACGCGCGGTTAGAAGAAACCGAGCGCGTTCGGGTTATAGCTGACCAGCAGATTTTTTGTCTGCGAGTAATGTTCCAGCATCATCTGGTGGTTTTCTCTTCCGACCCCCGAAATTTTGTATCCGCCAAAAGCCGCGCCGGCGGGATAGAGGTGGTAGCAGTTAGTCCACACGCGCCCGGCTTTGATGGCGCGTCCCATGCGATAGGCGCGGCCGGAGTCCCTTGTCCAGACTCCGGCCCTACAGGGCGGCCCTGTATATATTTATAACGTCATCAAGACTGGGAGAGCGTGGATTGGTAAAGCCGCAGGCATCTTTTTGAGCGTTTTCCGCCATTACGCGCAGGTCCTTTTCCTTTACACCGAGTTCTTTCAAACCGCTGGGAATTCCAACATCGTTTGAAAGAGTTCCGATAGCCTCCAGAGCGCGTTCAGCCGCATCACGCAGGGACAATCCGTCTACTCTCGCGCCCATGGCTCGGGCAATCTGGGCGAAACGGTCCATCTTCGCTATCAGGTTGAAGCGCTGCACGTGGGGAAGGAGTATGGCGTTGCATACGCCGTGGGGCAGATCGTAGAAACCGCCCAATTGGTGGGCCATGGCATGGACATGGCCGAGGCTGGCGTTATTGAAAGCCATGCCGGCAAGATACTCCGCATAAGCCATCTTGTCGCGGGCTTCCATGTCTTGGCCGTGCGCCACGGCCGCGCGCAGATATTTGCTGACCAGCACGATGGCTTCCAACGCACACGCATCGGTTACAGGCGTGGCGATCGTTGAGACGTAAGCTTCCACTGCGTGGGTCAGCGCGTCCATGCCGGTTGCCGCAGTCAAGCCGGAAGGCATCCCCGCCATCAGCAAAGGATCGTTAATGGCCACATTGGGGGTAACCCGCCAATCGACAATCGCCATTTTAACCTTATTGCTGGTGTTGGTGATGATGCAAAAACGGGTCATCTCGCTTGCCGTGCCGGCGGTGGTGTTGATAGCGATAAAGGGAGGCATGGGCTTTGTGGACTTGTTTACGCCTTCATAGTCGCGGATATTGCCGCCATTGGTGGCCACAATGCCTATGCCCTTGCCGCAGTCATGGGAGCTGCCGCCCCCAAGGGAGATAATCATGTCGCACTTATTGTCATTGAAAACCTTGAGGCCGTCATGAACGTTTTTATCAGTGGGATTGGGAACGGTTTCATCGAAAATGACAGGCTCGAGGCCGGCGTCTCTTACCAAAGCCGCTATCTGCTCGCTTATACCGCAGCCGGATATCCCTTTGTCCGTACAGATAAAGGGTTTTTTACCTCCTAAGGCCTGTACCTGATCGGGCAGTTCCTTGTGGGCTCCGATACCCATAAGCGTTACGGTTGGAATGTAGAATCCGAATACCTGGTCTGCTAAAGCCATTGTCTAACTCCTTTTTGAATAATGTTTCCTTGATCGATGTGAATGCCGCTCTGTGTCGCAGCCATACTAGAGCACTGAACGTGCCATAGGGATTTATGCTAATAAAATAGGGTAGTTGTCTGAAAAGAGGGGAATGTTTGCCTGAGACTTTGTGTCCCGGTGCGCAGGGCCGCAGACCCGCGGAAGGGAAAATCGGTATGGTCTTGACAAAAAATGTAAATATTGCAGATAGTTATGTGGATGTGTCAAAGTGACACAGGCCCTGGTCGAAAAGAGCCGCTAAGGTTTTGCCTGGATAAGACCGCAGGGATACGACCGGTTATTCGAGGCCAAACTCTTTGAGTTTGCGGTAGATCGTTTTGCGGCTGATGCCAAGCATGTCGGCCGCCTGGGCCCTGTTGCCGCCGGCCAACTCCAAAATCCTAAGAATATGGCGTTTTTCGACTTGCGAAAGAAGCAGGAGCGGCTCGGCTCCGGCGGATTGAGAGCTTTCGGCGCTCAGATTGTGAGGAAGGGCGTTGGGAGTTATCAGGCCGTTTTCGCAGAGAATGATACCTCGTTCGATAACATTTCGCAGCTCGCGGATATTGCCCGGCCAGTCGTAGGACATAAGGCGCTGCATTACAGCCTTGGAGACCTGGGCGGGGGAACGCCCCGCCGCAAGCGTGCGCAAAAAGTACTCCACAAGAAGGGGGATATCCTCCTTGCGCCGGCGCAGAGGCTGGAGCTCGATATGAAAGACATTGATGCGATGGAAGAGGGCTTCGTGGAACCTGCCGCACTTGACTTCCTGTTCGAGGTTGCGGTGTGTTGCAAAAAGAAAGCGCACGTCGACGGCTCTTTCCTGTTGTTCGCCGACCCTGCGGTAGGTTCTGGTTTCAAGAAAACGCAAAAGCGAGGCCTGGACATCGGTTGGAAGCTCACCTATTTCATCGAGAAACAAGGTGCCCTGATGGGCAAGGGTGAGGAGCCCTTCCTGCGAGCGTACGGCACCGGTAAAAGCTCCCTTGCAGTGGCCGAAGAGCTCGCTACGCACCAGCTCCTTTTGCAGAGTGCCGCAGTCCTTGATGATGAGGGGCTGTTCGGCCCTTTTACTGCGAAGATGCACGGCGTGAGCGACGACGTCCTTTCCCGAGCCGCTTTCTCCCGTGATCAGAACCGGCACATCGGTAGGAGCCACCTTTTCGATCAAAAAGTGAATTTGCTGAACCGAGGCTGAACCGCCGACGAACAGCGAGGGAGGCTGGTAGCTTTGGGTGTGGCGCAAGAGGCGGTTTTCCCGCTGCAGGCAAACGCGTTGGTAGGCTTTTTCAATGACCAGTTCGAGCCTGTCCAGGCTGAAGGGCTTGGCGATGTAGTCGTAGGCGCCCCTCTTCATGGCTTCAACGGCGCCGTCGATGTTGCCGTGACCGGTAATGAAGATGACCGCCACGTCAGGAACGGCTTCCCGGAACTGGTCGAGCAGCTCCATACCGTCAGCATCGGGGAGGCGAATGTCTAGAACGATCACGTCGAAGACCCGGCGCCGGATGAGGTCAAAGGCTTGCGCGGCGCTGCCCGCCGTGCTTACGATGCGCCGCGTGTCGCCTATTTCCTTTTCGACAAGCCTGCGGATGGATACTTCATCATCAACGAGAAGAATTTGGATGGGATTATAATTGAGCATTGTCGACTTCATGGGGCAGAGGCAGCCGCACGAGAAAGGTGGAACCCTGCCCCTCCTGGCTGCATACCACAATCACCCCCCCGTGGTCACTTATGATGTTATGGCAGGTAGACAAACCGATCCCGATGCCTCTGCCCACCTGCTTGGTGGTAAAGAAGGGCTCGAAGAGTTTGCCCAGGTATTGGGACGGAATGCCGCACCCCGTATCTTCAAAAGCGATCCCGACCCAGTTTTTATTCATCAGATACGTCCGGATAGTGATAGAGCCGCCGGCCGCCGTAGCGTCCAGGGCATTGAGAACGTTGTTTAAGATCAC
>JBMFHI010000160.1:0-6059 GCA_049976905.1 Syntrophobacteraceae bacterium
ATTAACAGGATTGGGAAAAAGAAAGAGCTAAAACCCTGGCCGAGGTTGCGCATTTAAAATCCTGTAAATCCTGTAATCCTGTCCAGGTCTTTTGCATTTGGAACGAGCGGGCGCTAAAATCTTTTGACAGGATTACAGGATTAACAGGATTGGAAAAAAGAAAGAGCTAACCCCCTGGCCGAGGTTGCGCATTTAAAATCCTGTAAATCCTGTAATCCTGTCCAGGTCTTTAGCACTTGGAACGAGGGGACGCGAAAATCTTTTGACAGGATTACAGGATTAACAGGATTGGAAAAAAGAAGTAGCTAAAACTCTGGCCGGTATTGTGTATTTAAAATCCTGTAGATCCTGTCTACCTTGGAGGAACTGATGGTAAAAGCTGAACGGGTGCGAAGGCTCCCACCCTATCTTTTCGCTGAAATCGACCGGCTAAAAGCCGATCTCATTGCCAGGGGAGTCGATGTGATAAACCTTGGGGTGGGAGACCCGGATCTGCCGACCCCGCCGCATATAATCGAAAAACTGGCCCAAAGCGCCAAAGAGCCCGCTAATCATCAGTACCCTTCCTATTCGGGAATGAACGACTTTCGGGTAAGCGTTGCCAAATGGTATGGGAAAAGGTTCGGGGTCGATTTAGACCCGATGTCGGAAACCCTTACCCTTATAGGTTCCAAGGAAGGCCTGGCTCACCTGCCCCTTGCCGTGATCAATCCGGGAGACCTTGCACTGGTGCCTTCTCCGGCCTATCCCGTCTATGAGATCGCCACCATGTTCGCGGGCGGGGAAACCTTTATGATGCCTCTTTTAAAGGAAAACGGGTTTTTGCCCGACCTCGAGGCAATTGCCCCCGAAACGGCCGGGCGCGCCAGGCTGATGTTTCTAAATTATCCCAACAATCCAACCGGCGCCACGGCCGACAGGGATTTCTACGAGCGCGTGGTGCGGTTTGCGAAAAAGTACGATATCCTCGTTTGCCATGACGCCGCCTATTCGGAGATGTCCTTTGACGGCTACCGTCCGATGAGCTTTCTCGAGGTCCCCGGGGCCAAGGATGTGGGCGTGGAATTCCATTCCCTTTCAAAGACTTATAACATGACCGGCTGGCGGCTCGGGTTCGCGGTGGGAAATAGTGAGGTTATTGGTGCTCTTGGCCAGATAAAGAGCAACATTGATTCGGGTGTTTTCAACGCGGTTCAGTGGGCCGGTATCGCGGCACTGGAAGGCGATCAGGCACCTGTGGAAAGCATGCGCGGGATTTATACGGAAAGGCGAGACATCCTTATAGCCGGTCTTAATAAAGCGGGACTTCATCCGGCAGTTCCCAAAGCCACGTTCTATATATGGTGTCCTACCCCGCCCGGCTACACATCCAAGGATTTTACATCCTTGCTTCTCAGTCAAACCGGTATCGTTACCACCCCGGGAAGCGGCTTTGGGGAGCCGGGGGAAGGATATGTGCGAATGGCGTTGACCGTTTGCGCCGAAAGGATTCGAGAGGCTGTGGAGCGCATCTGCGGGCTCGATCTTAAGAGGCCGCCGCGGCCGTGAAACAGGCAGCGATCGGCGTGGGGGGAAATCTAGGAGATTCGGTGTCGATATGCCGCGATGTTTTTCACCTGTTGGAGCATCACCCGGCAATGGATAGTGTAGAGTGTTCTTCGTTCTATAGGACCAGCCCCGTGGGAAATGATGCGGGCGGATGGTTCGTAAATGCGGCAGCGCTGGTCAAAACCATTCTGGAACCGCTGGCCCTGTTGGATGTAATGCTCGAAATCGAAAGGGGGTTTGGCAGGGTCCGTACGATAAAATGGGGACCGCGAACTCTGGATTTGGACATTCTTTTCTACGAAAATTATCAGATCGACCTGCCACGGCTTAAGGTGCCTCATCCCCTGATGGGCGAGCGGCTTTTTGTCCTGGCCCCGCTGGCCGAAGTTGCGCCTGAGTGGACGCATCCCGGGAGCCGCCGATCGGTTCGCCAGATGTTGGAGCATCTCCTTAAAACCGATCACGGGCAGCAGATTCAGAGACTGGAAATGTGAAATGGTCGACTTCCTTATCTTTCTCTTCTTTGTGTGGGGCGGTTGGCGTCTCATTAAATTTTTTACCAAGGCCTATTTTGACTCTCTTAATACCCGGCAAGAGCCGAGCGACTCGGCTTCGGACACGGAATTGATCCGGGATCCGCAATGCGGAGCCTACTTTCTCAAGCAGGAAGGGGTAAGAGGGGTCGTAGGCGGCCGGCCTGTGTATTTTTGCAGCAGGCAATGCTACGAGCGCTATGTCGCTGGTAGAAGCGCTAAATAGACAATCCTTTATTGCTGGGGGCTAATGACGTGAAATTTTTTATTGATACGGCTAATCTTGAAGAAATTAAAGAAGCTCATAATTTAGGAGTGCTTGACGGGGTAACAACCAACCCCAGCCTGATCGCCCGTGAGGCAATTAGCGGCAGAAAGGCTTTCAAGGAACATATAAAAAAGATATGCGACATTGTGGGTGGTCCGGTGAGCGCCGAGTGTGTCTCCGAGGATTTGGACGGCATGCTTGCCGAAGCAAGAGAGCTTAGCGCAATAGACCAAAACGTGGTCGTAAAAATCCCTATGACCACCGAGGGGCTAAAGGTAGTCAAAATTTTGTCGGGTGAAGGGATCCATACCAATGTAACACTGGTGTTTTCTCCTCTTCAGGCGCTTCTTGCCGCAAAGGCCGGAGCTTCCTACGTCAGCCCCTTCGTAGGCAGGCTCGATGATATATCCCAAAACGGTATGAATCTGGTGGGAGAAATTCTTGAGATATATTCCAATTACCTTTTTGAAACCGAAGTGATCGTTGCCAGCATCCGCAATCCGGTTCACGTGCTTGAGTCCGCACGCTTAGGCGCGGATGTTGCTACGATTCCCTTTAAGGTTATCGAACAACTCGCGCGCCATCCTCTGACCGATAAAGGCATAGAGGCCTTTTCGCGGGACTGGAAAAAGGTTGAAAAATAAAGGGGGGGATGTCTGGGCCTGGTTGCGCAGGGCTGTGTGTGTTTGGAGCGGCCTTGAGCATCAAATATCCGGGTCCTGACTCTCCCGGCTTGCCGCCTAACGGGTTCTAAAAACAGGAGGAGCTATGAAGCGGACGGCAGGGGCTTTCCCGTATCTCCTTTTCGCCGTGACCATCATTGTTTTAACAGCTTTATTCCCATTGGCCCTGAGGGCTGAAATCTTTAAGTACGTCGATAAAGACGGCACGATTCACTACACTAACACGCCCACTTACGCGCAGGCAAAAGCCGTTAATCTGCCGCCGCTTACAAAGTCTAATTTTCGTAAGTATTTCCCCACTTACGCAAATTCTTACGCAAGGTTGCGGTCTGGGGCATGTTACCGTATGTCGGTAAACCAGGCGGCCTACGATTGCAATATCAGGCGGATATGCTGTCTCTACGGGGTGGATTGCAATCTGGTAAAGGCGGTAATAAGGGCCGAATCGGGGTTTAATCCTTCGGCGGTATCACCCAAAGGCGCAATGGGTCTTATGCAGCTCATGCCCGGGACCTCGCGCGATCTGGGCGTGGCCGACCCCATGGACCCAAGTGAGAATATCGACGGCGGGGCGCGCTATCTCAAGATGATGCTCGATATGTTTGGCAACAACACCACCCTTGCCCTTGCCGCCTACAATGCCGGACCGGAGGCGGTAATCGCCTGGGGAGGAATTCCGCCCTTCGATGAAACGCAACTTTATGTTAAGAGAGTTATGGACTTTTACGATCGATACCGTTACTAAACGGGAGGAGCCAACACAGGCCGAGATGCCACGGTGCCGAAAAATGTGAAAGTTGACTTTATGCTCGTACTGAATCGAAGTGACCTCTCCAGGCAGAGCCTTACGACTTTGCCCAATGTCCTGACCTATTTCAGGATCACTACCATTCCGGTGATTGTGGCTTTAATGGCGATTTCCTCCTCTTCGCTCGCCCAAAATCTAGCCTTTGCGCTCTACTGCGTAGCATCGCTTACCGACTACCTGGACGGCCATCTGGCGAGGCGTTCAAATACGGTTACCTCCATTGGCAAACTGCTCGATCCTCTTGCCGACAAGCTTCTAACAACAGCCGTACTCATAATGCTGATTCCCAAAATCCACTACGTCTACCCATGGCTGGTGTTCCTGATCGTTGGCCGGGAGATAACCATAACGGGGTTGCGCTCGATTGCGGCAGCCCACGGGCTTATTATCGATGCCAGCCGCATGGGAAAAAACAAAATGGTTTCCCAGACCCTGGGGCTTCTTTTGCTTTTGCCCTCGGTCCCGAAGTTCCATTGGATCCTCATGCCGATGGGAATTTTTTGCCTGTGGGTTTCGCTTTTCCTTGGCTATATATCTGCCTGGCACTATTTCGTCAGTTTTTACAGGGAGGCAAGGCGACAGGGCCAGCCCGGCAATTAGAGGGACCAATGTTTAAACTGCCCCAATTCAGCCCGCCCGATTTTACCGCGAGTTTTTTACGCAGCGCTCCTTTGGTAAAATTTAAAGAGGTGGAAAAGGCCGCAACCGCTCCGCAAGATTATCACGCCACTACGATTTTTCCCGAATATTTCCAGGTTAAAAAAGGCGAGTGGGTCCTTGCCAAAGATTCGCGCATGGACTGCGTCGCGGTTCTTAACGCCGAGGGTGCCATGGAAATAAGGGAGTTTTTCAGGCTAAAGCCAGGAGATCTTGTGGCGTGCGGCAGGAGAGAAAACGGTGAGGACGGCATATTTGTCCATGTAAAAGCCTTCCAACACCAGAGGCCGGAATCGGAAAAATTTGCCTTTCGAACCGCAATATCACGCGAGACATCCTTTTCCTACGTTTACGACGAACTCTATAATCTGCTCGAACACGAGCGCGAAAAGGGTTTTCTTCTCTGGGTGCTGGGTCCTGCGGTGGCCTTCGACAGGGATTCGCGCGACTGCCTGGCCGCCATGATAGATGAGGGGTTTGTCCACGGGGTTTTGGCCGGGAACGCGCTGGCCACCCACGATATCGAGGCCGCACTCTTTGGCACGGCCCTGGGACAGGACATCTACACCAAAAAGCATGCCCATCTGGGCCACTACAAGCACCTCGACGCGATAAACCGCATCCGCAGACTCGGCTCTATCAAGGCCGCGGTCGAAAGTGGCGCGGTAAAAAAAGGCATCATGGCCTCCCTTGTCAAACGCTCCATTCCATTTGTGCTCGCAGGTTCGATCCGTGACGATGGTCCCTTGCCCGACGTTTTCACAAACACCTGCGAAGCCCAGGAGCATATGAGGGAGCTTGCAAAAAAGGCCACAACGGTTATAGCCATGGCCACCCAGCTTCACTCGATCGCCACGGGGAACATGACCCCGTCCTACAAGGTCATGGAGGACGGCACGGTGCGCCCCGTTTATTTTTTTGTGGTGGATATGTCCGAATTTGCCGTAAATAAACTTGCTGACCGGGGTTCCCTTACCGCAAGGTCCATTCTTACAAATACGCAGGATTTCGTGGTCAATTTGCACCGCAAGCTTATTAAAAAGGTATGATTTGATTGGGACCCAGTGATTAGCTGCCCTCAATCAGATTATTAATCCGCAGGATCGATGTCCCGATATCTTCGACTCCCTTATATTGCTCGCTGGAGCCCGAGGCGATTTCCTGAATGAAGGTTCTTGTCCTGGCTACGTTTGTTGAAACATTTTCGAAGGCTTTAGCGGTAGTATTAAGAACCGATTTGCTTGAGCCCACCATCCGAGACATCTCCTCGATGAGGCTGGCCGTTGTTTGCGCCGCTTCGGCCGAACCGTTGGCCAGACGCCTTACCTCTTCGGCGACAACGGCGAACCCCGCCCCCTGTTCACCGGCCCGGGCGGCTTCAATGGCGGCATTTAGCGCCAATAGATTGGTCTGGAAGGCGATTTGCCCGATCATTTTCACGATGTTGAGCATCTTTTCTCCGCCTTCGGAAACATGATTGATGGACGTGTCCTTGCGGTCAGTGTGCATAGACGAGAAAGATTCGCCTTCCGTAACGCCGGGACGAGAACTTTTTCTGGTCC
>JBMFHI010000161.1:0-6038 GCA_049976905.1 Syntrophobacteraceae bacterium
GTCGCCTTTCCGGTATTGGCCATGTCGAGCCAGGTGTAGCTGCCAGAGGAAGCTATGCCGATCTGCAAAACGGAGTTTTTACCCTGGGTGTAGTTGCCGGTAAAAACGGAGCCGGCTGTTGTGGGTAAGAAGGTCCCGCCTTCGTTATCGAGGTTTCCGTCGAAGGAGTTGGCAATAAGCGTTCCACCGTTCAGGTGGTAAGTGCCGCCGTTCATTTCGATGCCGTATGGGGCACCCTCGCCGCTAACCCAATTGATCCCACCGCTTTGGGTGAAGGTCCCCGCACCAGAGCCGCCCATCCATTCGAAATCGGCCTGGAGCGAGCCGCCGGAAAGATTATAGGCACCAGTTCCGACGTTGCCCGATTGATACAGGTCCGTGCCGACAAGCAGGCCCTGGGTAACGGTATTGGTCCCGCCGGTCTGAGTGAAAGTCCCCTTGCCGCCGGCATCCCCAATATCCTCGCCGGGTATGTAACCCATGGCGCCGAGCGTCCCGTTTCCGGAAGCCGTAAGAGAGCCGCCGCTTAAATTGTATGCGCCCGTGCCGCCTGCACCCAGAGCCGCTTTTCCATAGAAGTAATAGTTGACGAAAGACCCGATGAACAGGCCATTTACGACCGTGTGAGTCCCGCCCGACTGGTTGAATGTCCCTTTGCCGCCGGTGTCTCCTATCGACTCGCCAATATCGACACCGCTCACCGTGAGGCTGCCCCCGCTGAGATTGTATGTGCCAATGCCGCCAATCCCGGTGTTCAAAGCAGCGCCGCCGATATCCATGCCGCCGACCACCGTTTGAGTTCCACCCGTCTGGTTAAACGTCCCCGTGCCGCCGGTGTCGCCGATATCCTCGCCGGGAATGTCCAGGGTTGTCGAGCCCCCGACAGTGAGGACTCCGCCGCTTAGATTGTACACCCCCGTGCCGCCGGTGCTCTCGATATGGTACAGGGAATAAGTGAGGTCGGACCCGATAAACAGACCTTTATCGACCGTATTGGTCCCGCCGGTCTGATTGAACGTCCCGTTTCCGCCGCTATCCCCGATGACTTCGCCGCCGACGCTATTAGGCGAGGCGTAGGCATTGAGGCTGCCGCCGCTGAGGTTGAACGTCCCGATGCCTCCCACGCCCGAGCCGAAAATATCGGCGCCCACGGCCAGTCCGCCGTCCGTGGCGATATTGGTCCCGCCCGACTGGTTGAAAGTCCCCGTACTCCCGCCGTCGCCGATGATCTCTGCCTCGGTTTTAAGGACGCTGCCGGCGCCGCTGAGGTTGTAAATGCCCGTGGCGCTCGCGCCCACGGGCATGCCTGACGACCACTCGATGTCGGAGCCGACAAATAGGCCACTGTTGACGGTATTGGTCCCGCCCATCTGGTTGAACGTCCCCGCGCCTCTTCCATCGCCAATGGCCTCAAGGTCGGCATTGAGCCCGACGCTGCCGGGTCCGCCGAGATTGTAGACGCCCGTGCCGCCTTTGCCCGATTGATACACATCCGTACCGACAAGCAGGCCCTGGGTAAGCGTATTGGTCCCGCCCGTCTGAGTGAAAGTCCCCGTGCCGCCCGCATCGCCGATATCCTCGCCGGGTATGTAACCCGAGGCGCCCGGCGTCCCGCTCCCGCTGGCCGTAAGCGCGCCGCCGCTTAGGTTGTATACGCCAGTACCGCCCGTGCGCATGTTGTTTTGCAGGGCGTAATTGATATCGGAGCCGACAAAGAGTCCCGCCTGGACCTCATTGGTCCCGCCCGACTGGTTAAGGGTACCGATTCCGCGCGTTGTGCCAATTATTTCGCCACCAACGGCTTGACTATGGGTAATGGCTTCAGGCAGCGGGGAGGCAGCGAGGCAGCCGCCGCTCAGGTTGAACACGCCAACTCCGCCATAGCCCGACCCGTATACGTCGGAGCCTACAGCCAGACCGCTCCATGTGGCATTATTGGTCCCGCCAGTCTGGTTAAACGTCCCAATGCCACCGCCGTCGCCCACGACCTCGCCTCCCCTGGCGTCGCCTGCTACCGCCCCGCTTGTGATGAGGACGCTGTCGGCGCCGCTGAGATTGTAGACTCCCGTGGCGCCCGTGTGCGCATTCTTATAATACACCCACTCGGTGTCCGACCCGACAAATACGCCATTATTGCAGTTGTTGGTCCCGCCGGTCTGGTTGAGCGTCCCGTTTCCGCCGCTGTCGCCTATTGCCTCGACGCCCGTACCCGGTCCCGCGTTTGTACCCACTCCCTGTCTGGTAGAAAGAATGAGCCCGCCGCTTAGGTTGTAGGCGCCCGTGCCGCCCTTGCCCGAGCCCAAAACGTCTGAGCCGACAAACAGGATGCCGCCGGGCATGTTATTGGTCCCGCCCGACTGGTTGAAGGTCCCAGTGCCGCCGCTGACGCCCACGTATTCCCAGGCAGCAGGCACAGTGGTTATCGCTACATTGAGGCTGCCGGTCCCGCTCAGGCTGTACGTTCCGCTCGCGCCGCTCTGCGCGCCCACATTGAGCGCGACGCTGACCGCGTTGGTGTTGGCGGCCTGGTTCATTATTCCACCCTGCGAGCTTATGCCGACCGATTCATTGTCATAGGTTAGGCTCGTGGTGACATTATAAGGGGAGTTGCCGAGGCTCTTGTCTACTGTGAGGACCGTTGCGCTGACCGGAACCGCCCCGCACAGCGCAGCAACAGCCAGGAATGCGATAGCGGGAAATAAAATTCCCGCCCGTCTGCCCCATCTTGTCCAACCCCTCATGTTACCCCTCCTCCTTAGATACGTGTTTCCCTTTAATTCGTGAATCGTCCCCTCAAAGCCGTGCCACCGGGATGCACAATCGCAACTGTCGATCTGTTTACAGGGTGAGTTTGAAGAAATAATCCGCTTTATACATTGGATGTCGAAGCGATGGACTTTAAAGAAAACAACAATGCTCTTAAACCCAACCTTGCGCTCATGAAGCGTGTTCATCAAATCTATTAGGTTTCGAAGCGATCTGCCCAGGCGGTCGAGGCGCCATACTACGAGAATATCTCCCTCACGCACGGACTCCAATGCATCATTTAATCCCTGAGGCTGAACTGTAGAGCCGCTCACAGAATCTTGAAAAATCTTTTCACACCCGGATGCCGTCAAAGCATCGAATTGGAGGGCAAAGTTTTGATCAGATGCTGATCCTCCGGCGTAACCAACAAGCATTGCTATTCCTCGTAAAAATACAAGCCGTGCTTCGCGCGATATCACGGCTTGGAGCCTTCCCGGTGCCGGCGCGAACGCTTTGTCGGGGTGACTGATCTTTGCGCCACTTCGATCAGCGAGCGAAGCGCATTATTTACGGCTTCCCCGGTTGGAAATGCCTTTGCGACATCCGGGCTGAGCAGCACCAGGTTAGTCCCATCCCGATAAGCCTCCAGATACTTCCCCCGAACACCCGGCCCCAAGTCTTCACGGCGATACTCCGGGCGCAGTTCGTCAATAACATCCGTCTTCATAAATCATCCTTTCCTGACGGGTTAAAGGCCGCGCGCTGATTATCCTGGTCAACACACCTCGCGGAGTGTGCGAGACCACCAGGAAGCGCTCCAGTTTTGAAAGGCCAGGTGTAACATAACGGTCTTCATCGATGGTACCGTCATTCCCACCATGGAATCTACGCTTTCGGTCGATTTGGATATCTGATAGAACTTAAGGGACATCACGCCAGGCAGGAGCATGCCGATCTCACGCCGAATTTGTCCTGCCTGCCAGGAGCGTAAAGGTTTACCGCATAACGGTGGGCAATTCCTTGCTTCGAATGTGCGCAAGAATTGCCGCTGCTAAAAGGGAGGCACGTACTCATTTCCAGCAATTTCCGCACTTGCCTTTTCGTAACGGGGTCTTTAGTTTTAGTGGTCAGCCGTCGTGGCAGAGTGGGGAAACAAGCTCTTATTTTTGCCGGAGGAGGAAAAAGCCGATGAAGGTGCTTATCGTCTATTACAGCACGTACGGAAACGTTTTCAGCATGGCAAAACTTGTCGAGGAAGGCGTGAGAGAAGTCGCGGGGGCCGAACCCGTTGTGCGGCGGGTGCCCGAACTGATGCCCGAGTCCATAGTGGATTCAAACCCGGATATGAAGGCCGGACGGGATGCTCAAAAACAGGTTCCCCTGGTGACGATGGAGGATTTCAAGGAAGCGGGGGCCATTGCCTTTGGTACGCCGACAAGGTTTGGAAACGTCTCTGCCCAACTGAAAAACCAGATCGATCAACTCTCCGGGCTCTGGCTTCAGGGAAGCTTTGAAACTAAGCCGGCCGGAGTTTTTGTGTCCACGGGAAGTCTACACGGCGGACAGGAGACAACAGCCCTTACGTTAATGGCGCCCCTTCTTCATTTGGGATTCGTTCTGGTGGGCGTTCCCTATTCGGTAAAGGAATTGTTTACCACAACGGGGGGTGGTTCGCCTTACGGGCCGGGCCATATTGCGGGACCCGACGGTAAGCGTGGCGTGGATGCCGAGGAAGCCGCCGTTTGCCGGGCCTTTGGACGCAGGCTTGCTCAGGTGGGCCTAAAGCTTCAAAATCGCTGATCTCCGCCCTTAAAGGTCGCAAATTCTATTCCGATTTCAGGGGCCTCCACCGCGGTCGAATTTCTTTGCGGTTTCGGCGGGAGGCCCTTTATAACTTTTTCTTAAAACTCCCCGCCCCACAAATTTGGGTTTGCGATAAAACATACTTGCCAAAGATTGTCGCAAAACATAGCTTCTAATCAGAAGCGTTTACCATCCGCGAAACCTTGTTGCTTATTTCCGGCGGGCCGCCGGTTGGATTAGCTCATAAGATCTGGTGAGGAGCCGGCAGGTTCCATTTAATTGCTGGGAGTCAGGCTATGGGGACCAAAAGTGGGCCAGGCGTGGCAAAAAGTCTAAGCAATACCGATTACAGGTCTGCGATCTTCGATGCCTCCACGGTTATTTCCCGCGGTTTTCTTCAATTTTTGCTGCCTTTGCACGAAGAATTTACCCCACGGCAACAGGAGTTGGCCGCAAAGCGAGAGTCCGTGCTGAAAATGGCCCACAGAGGGGTAATGCCCAACCATCTTCCCCCCTCGGAGGCCACCATGGGGGAGTGGAGAATCGAGCTTTCGCAGTGGTGCCGGGATCAGAGAAACCAGATGACAGGGCCTGCCGATGATGTCGAGCTTGCGGTAAAGATGCTCAATTCGGGTGCTCCGGGCGTTATGCTGGACCTGGAAGATTCCATGGTCAACGATTGGCCGCATGTGATGACAGGGCTTCTAAACATTCTCGAGGCCCTGAGAGGGACGATTTCCTATTTCGATGAAAAGCATAACAGAAGGGTTGGAACAGGTTCTGGCCAAACCGTCCTGTGGGTGCGCCCCAGGGGGTTGCATATAAGCCAGTCGGGGGTGCTCGCCAATAGAGCCGAGAAGGTTTCCGCCTCGCTCTTCGATATGGCCGCGATAGTCTACGGTATCGAGCCCGACGGGTTGAAGCATCCGCTTTCGTTCTACATTCCAAAGAGCGAATCGGCGGAGGAGGCTCTGTGGTGGCGGGATGTCTTTCGCGCGCTGGCCCGCTCCAGGGGGTTGGACGAAGATTACATAAAATGCATGGCGCTTGTGGAATCCCACCCTCTGGCTTACCAGATGGAGGAGTTCGCCTATAATCTTAGAGACCATCTTCTGGGCTTAAACCTTGGCCGGTGGGATTACATGGCAAGCCTTATCCATTTTAATCTTCTCGATCCCAAGTGGGTGTTGCCGGACCGCAACACGATCCCCCATGACGTTTCTTTCTTTCAAAGACTTCGCGATCTTATGGTCGAGATTTGCCACAAACGCGGCATGCTGGCCATCGGCGGTATGACCGCCCTCTATCCAAGCCGAACGGACAAGGAATTAAACGAGCGGGCGCTCAAAGTGCTTTTCGAAGACAAGAAAAACGAGGCCGATTGCCTTATGGACGGAGCCTGGACGGGACATCCGGATCAAAACGAAATAGCTGTGGGACGCTTTCCCTGTCCCAACCAGGGTTTTGCGCGCAAAAGCGGCGCCGAG
>JBMFHI010000162.1:0-6037 GCA_049976905.1 Syntrophobacteraceae bacterium
CCTTGGCAAGATCGACGGGAATAACCACTCTCTGGCCATTGTCGCCCACTCTTAAGACCGTCACGGTGTTCGAGGCCAGATCTTTATCTTTTCCCTGGCACATGGAGATCGCCTTGGTAAGTGTCATATTGTCTTGCAGAGGCACATTCCCAGGCTTTTTCACCGCCCCGATCACATAAGCGCTCTGAGCGAAGGGGACAAAGACAACGTCCCCGTTCTGAATGGGGATATCCAGGTTGGTGTCTCCCTTGAGAATCAGGCTGTTCAAATTTACGACCATAGTTTTGGCATCAAGCCCCTGCATGCCGGGACGTCCCTGTTGGCCCTTAACCGGACGTATAATGTTTACCGTATCTCCGGCCCTGTCTACAAGCCCTCCCGCCATGCCCAACACCACCAGAAGAGGACGCGGGCCGATCAAGGGATAATACCCCGGCTTTTGAACCGCCCCGGAAACCGCTACCTGGCTGTGCCTGTATTCGGCAACGGAAACCGTGATCGCGGGATTTACAAGGTAGCCCTCGCTTTTGTAGAGTTCGGTCAACTTTTCCGCTATTTGAACCGGCGTAAGGCCTGCGACCTTGACATTTCCAACCAGCATGAGCCTTATTTCGCCCTGCCCGTTTACCCGAAAAAGGCCGCTCAATTGCCCCGGAATGTTGTTCAAGGGAGCGGGACCTGGAGTACCACCATCGCCGCCCTGGGCATTTGCCGCCGTGGCGGCGGCGCCTCCGGCCCCATCGCCGGCGCCAAGGAATGTAACCTGCAGAGCATCTTCGGGCCCAACCTGGTAATCCGTATAGTGCTGCATAGGCATCATGGCCGACATTTTAAGGAGCTTGTCCTGGAGCTCCACAACCCTGGCCTGAGGGTCGGGAACCGCTCCCACCTCAACGGCCTGAGAAGGCACGCGAGAGCCGACCCTTATTTCCGGTACCGGACCGTTGCTGCCTTCCACCAGGTGTTCGTCCCACTGATTTCCGGCACAACCCGCCAGGATTACCAGTAATCCGGCAAGCAGAAATGCACTTATTCTCAGCCTCATGGCCGCTCCTTATAAAATTCCACCAGGGGGGCGGAGTGACGCCCAATAAAAATTCTTTGCAACAACAGCGGAAATAATCCCGTAACCGGCTGTTTCGCCTAAAAAACAGATATTTATATTACTTAGTCCTACTATTTTGCAAGTCGAATCTCACATACAGCTCCGCCAACTCGATTACATCGAGGCAGAATAGAATCCATGGCCGGGGTGCCAAAACACTCTCTCCCGCGCCAACAATGAAGGCATAGCGAGATGTCAGCCTCCAAACACAGCTATATTGCAGCCGCAAGAAACTCTTACGCCGACAATTGCATAGGGCCCAACAACCAAGCACCAAAACCAACTGCTACAGTACAAGATTCTACACCCAATTGCCCTGCCGTCATAAATCCCCGACAGTTAAACTGAAAATGGCTATGTCATTTATCTATTCGAAATCCTGCAACTTTTTATGATTTAACTTAGAAGTTACTCGCCCCTTGAATACTTGCCGGAGCTATTGGGTTATTGAGAAAAAACCCACAGCCGGCACGTTGGAAACCCCCGTTTAAAAGAATATTAGGTTACCCGCTTTCGCTATTTCCTACACTGCCTTTTGCTTAAAGTCAAAAGAATTCGTTATTGCAAAATTGACTCTTTAATTCTTCGCCTGCATGAGACCAAGCCATTGCAGACTTATACAAATGCCACTCCCCAAAAGGACGACGACGATGGCTGTATCGGGTTATATATGCGTTTATACACTCTTTCATTATTTTCAAACAATAACACTAATTACACTCCCTTAGTTTCTCCCGGTTTTGCATGCTCTCCTGTTGTCGCTGGTTGCCCGGACTTACACCCTCAGCAGCAGCGCCTGCATATCTCGACGTCCGTAAGCGATGACTAAAACCTAGACGTTCTCGGCCATGACCCGGTAAATGATGCGATAGGGTTTTTAAGAAAATCTCGCGGTACTCCCGAATGGTCATGGCCGGCAATTCGTTCGGGTGGGCTCCGCGCTGGGGATTCTCAGACCGGCTGGTGAAGCCCTTTTCAATCTGTTCGAGGACGTGGTGGGCCTTGCCCGGCACATCGCGCAGTTCGATGCAATCGCATAAATCTTCCAAGTCGCGGACCCCATCGTCGGTCAGAAATACCTGAAATGAGATCAGCCTGCCTTTCTTCGCTCACGAAGCCCTTTAATGAAAGCGGCAGCAGGCTGAACCTTGCCCTCTTCGATCTGAGGGGCGCCGAGCGCCAAAATTTTCAAAAACCTCATGGTCTCCTGCGTTTGTTCGTAACTTTCGATGTCCGCCATGACCACCCTGGCTTCGACAAAAGGGTCACAAATCAACCCTGGGGCAAACTAACTTGAGCGATCCTGCATAATAGTGATACTATTGCGTTGGGGCATCGGCCGTTTTTAGATAACTCATTTTTTGCGGTGCTTGCAGCACATTTTCGGCCCACCGCAAGGACCACATGCTCGTTTTTGTTACGATAATCTCTTCATGAGAGCGCGTTTTGCCGGCATAGTCGAAGCTCAAAGACTCACCACGGCACCCTGGCAGGAAATGTTTGCTGATCGAAGAGACGAGACAATCGGCTTAAGGAGGAATTATTCAGGATGGCAGACATCCTAGAGGGATTTGGCGGCGGGCAGGTCCTGGTAATTGGCGACGTAATGCTTGACCGCTATGTGTGGGGGAATGTGGAGAGGATATCCCCCGAGGCGCCCGTTCAGGTGGTGCGCGCTCTCGAGCGCTCCGATGTTTTGGGCGGAGCAGCGAATGTGGCTGCCAATCTGGCGGGTCTCAAGTGTCCGGTGTTTCTTCTTGGAGTATGCGGCGCGGACTCGGCCGGCGAGACATTGAAATCGCTTCTGGCCAAGTCAGGAATCCTTTCCGAGCTAATTATCGACAAGGCCAGACGCACTATTCTAAAGACCCGGATCATGGCTCACGGACAGCAACTGTTGCGAATTGACGAAGAGGATACCCAGGCGCTTTCGCCCGAGTCGATTGATAAGGCGCTACAGATTTTAAAACAAACGATTCCGGCAAGCCGGGCAGTTATCTTTTCCGATTACCACAAAGGGATGCTGACTGCGGCCGATTTTACCCGGAAAGCTATCGAAATGGCCTCCGCGAGTGGAATTCCGGTCCTGGTGGATCCAAAGGGTTCCAGTTGGGACAGGTACAGGGGGGCTACCTGTATAACGCCCAATGCCGGGGAGTTCGACTCCGTTGCAGGTCTACCCGGTGAACTGGAGCCACACGGTTTTGAAAAGAGGGCCCAGGCTATTCGTGAGATGTATGACCTGCAGCATCTGCTGGTAACACAAGGCGCGGGCGGGATGACGCTTTTTAGCCTTGGCCGCGATCCTTTCCATATTGTTGCCAAGGCTCGCGAGGTCTACGATGTCTCCGGAGCCGGAGACACGGTCATCGCCACGCTTGCCGCAGGCGTTGCCGGCGGGTTGTCTTTTTCCGATTCCGCAAGGCTTGCCAACACCGCTGCCGGGATAGTTGTCGGAAAGGTCGGAACGCAGCCGATTCAAAGAAACGAGCTGGAAAACGCGGTAAAAACCGGCGGGGCAGAGGCCGGAATGTTGAGCCTCTCAAGAGTTGTCAGCCTCGAGGCAGCCCTTGCCATGGTAAAGTCATGGAGATCCTCGGGAGCCGCAATAGTTTTCACCAATGGATGCTACGACCTTCTCCATCCCGGGCATGTGCATCTTTTGCAACAGGCAAAAGACCTGGGACAGCGTCTGATCGTCGGACTAAATTCCGATGATTCCGTAAGGCGGCTTAAAGGGCCCACCAGACCGATCCTAAACGAAGGCGACCGTGCGGCGCTGCTTTCCTCCCTTGCATGCGTTGACCTTGTCGTTGTGTTTAACGAGGATACGCCGATTGCCCTCATCGAGGCATTAAAACCCGAAATACTGGTAAAAGGCGGGGATTATCGCCCCGAACAGGTGGTCGGCAAAGACGTGGTGGAGGCCCTTGGCGGCCGGGTAGTAATTCTGCCGCTCGCCCAGGGCTACAGCACCACGGGTATCGTGGAAAAGGTCGTGACATCCTCTCGGAGTCACAGACCCCGAGCATCCTCATAGTTAAGGATGCAGGTCCTGTGGTGGACCGTTTGCTTCGCGCCAGAGGAAGCATGAATCATGAATAGGGCGATACTATGGCTTGCGGCCGTGCTCAGGCCCCAATGGCGTTGCCTTATGGTCTGTTTGTCTCACGCGAAGGCGCGAAGCCGCAAAAATTGAACCCATGAAAGCGCCATTTCGGACTGGTCTACTAGGGCTAATTCAGGCCTGGAGCGCTCAGGTGAATTCGGACACATTGCGTATTGTGTTTCTTTCGTCTCCTTTTTTTCGCTCCTTCGCGTGAGCCTAAATCAACAAAATTGTACTCAGGCCGTGCCACACGACATCAGGTGCTCTTCGCCAAAGCGGAGGCAAACGGGGTTGAGATTCTTATTGCCCGCAGCTTTGATAATGTTTATTTATTCAGCCTTAACCTGTGATGGACTTGTCTATATCGATAACCTTACAGCTCAAGCGCGCGTTTACTTGAAAAGGGGTTTCCAATGGGGCCTGTGCAAATTAAAGACAATATTTACTGGGTTGGCGTGTTGGATTGGGACATTCGAGATTTCCATGGATATTCCACGCCTAAAGGGACCACCTATAATTCCTATCTGGTCGTAGACGAAAAGATAACGCTCTTTGACGGGGTCAAAAAGCCCTTTAAAAACCAGTTGATCGAGTCCATAAGCAAAATAGTCGATCCCAAACGTATCGACTACCTCGTAGTAAATCACGTGGAAATGGACCATTCGGGCAGTATACCCGACCTCGTCGATCTAATCGAACCGCAGAAGGTTGTCTGCTCTCCCATGGGGAAAAAAACCCTCCTAGACCATTTCAACCGGCAAGATTGGCCCTTTCACGTGGTCGAAACGGGAGACCAGCTAAAGCTTGGCAAAAAAACGGTCTCTTTTTTTGAAACCCGGATGCTGCACTGGCCAGACAGTATGATGTCTTATTTAACTGAAGACAAAATACTTTTTTCAAGCGATGCCTTTGGAGAACATTGGGCCACAAGCGAAAGATTCGACGACCAGGTCGACGCTGGAGAGCTCTTTGCCCATGCGGCTAAATATTATGCCAACATCCTGCTTCTCTATTCTCCCCTGGTGCAAAAACTCCTTGCAAAGTTCGCTGAAGCCGGAATCCAACCGGCTATGATCGCTCCCGATCACGGGGTTATCTGGCGAAAGGACATCGCGGGAATAGTCTCAGCCTATGGGAAATGGAGCAGACAGGAGAGCCGTAAAAAAGCTCTGATAATCTATGATACGATGTGGCGAGCAACCGAGCAAATGGCCAATGCCATCGGCGAAGGGCTAAGACAGGAAGGATTTGATTTTAAGCTCTTCAATCTCAAATGCAACCACCGCAGCGACATCATGACCGAGGTGCTCGATGCCGGAGCGCTCCTCATTGGCTCGGCCACCATCAATAACGGCATGATGCCCGCCATGGCCGACATGCTCACATACATGAAGGGGCTAAAACCCCACGGCAAAGTCGGGACAGCCTTCGGCTCCTACGGCTGGAGCGGTGAAGCGGTAAAGCAAATATCCGAAACGATGCGGGAAATGGGTATCACCCCGGTAGGCGATGGACTGCGAGTAAAGTTTACCCCGAAAAAAGAGGACCTCGACAAATGTGTCGAGTTGGGCCGCCAGGCGGCCAGAGCTGTCCTGGAGCAAAAAACGGGCGCGCCTCTTCCCCGGGGCTAAGCAAGAGATTTGCCTGCGAGGGCAAATAAGACCAGTATCCTTTTTAACTTAGAGGGCAAGGCATACCGGAGCACGGTGGTTAAGACTCCGGTATGCCATTTTATTTGGGATTATCTATAGGGCAGGGAGTAAAAAAAACCCCGTCCAACCGAAGAGGTTGGAGGGGGTTTTATATAAGGATGAGGCGGCGGC
>JBMFHI010000163.1:0-6019 GCA_049976905.1 Syntrophobacteraceae bacterium
AGCCATTTGTCAACGGGAGGCTGGGCAACCGGAGGAAAGCCTGCGTACTCTTAAACACCTATTATCGAACCACGTTAGACTTGACAATGACATGCTACTGGAGGCTTATCTCATCGCTTTTAAAACGTGCTTGGCACTGAACCAGGCGAATGCAGGTGCTGCATACCTCCGCCAAGCATTGATGAAGCTAGATGTACATTTAGATACAATAGAGAGACTTCACTATCGAAGAGGATTTCGTGAACGCTTTGTGCCGCGATTTAAGACTCTGATTCCAGAGCTACCTTCAAATGGAGCTGTGGATAGCATCCTGCCGCTGTTGTCATTGATAAAAAGTTCCATGATGGGGGACTGGCTCTCGTACCTCGATTGGATCGAGTCAGTTATGGATAGTCCTGATATCGACTCGGTTAAAAAGCGTGAACTTAAAAGTGCTGTCGATGTTGTAATGAAGGCAGGTGCCCCAGTCCTATACGGATACCGCGAGAAATACGATGACCCTTTTGAGTCTCTCGGCCCGCCTGGAGGGATGGTTGGCTCACGCGCCAACCGCGATACGCTCGCGAACCCTTGGCACAATTTAAATCTCATTACGCAAGAACTTATGAACGGGTCAGAAATTCGGCCGTATTCGAGGAGTTCGCTTTTTTCAGTTGAAATGCATCTCCGCGATCAACTCACTTTGGGCAACTATCTGCTCTTGCAGTTTAACATTGGGAAAAAGGTCTATTTCGTTGCTCTGTGGAAAGAATCGTATCGTATCGTCACTACAGATAACGAGCCATTTGTGGCATTCTTGGTAGCCTTGCGCAACTATGCCGCTCAAGTCGACTCACGAGATGTTCTGGTAAAAAGCTTGGAAAGTACCGCCGCTCGGCTCCGGGAGATATTGGCACCAATTGTTACCGAGATTGCCACGACCGCACCACCGAATGTCATAATAATGTTGGATGCGCTAGGCGAAATGTGCCCAATCCATATGTCGCTTTTCGAAGACCAACGAATCCGAGACTTAGTAATGGCAAATCGGCTTGTTGTCCGGCATTGCCCTATTGCATATCCTGGACAGCTGGGAGATAATCGCGGAAACTTCTTGGGTTTGTTTGACTCCCGTCAAGAACTCTCTCTGCCTGGCGAAGAGATTAATATGGTTCTCCGGCAACTAGAGCCACAGGAACAATTGATTGCTGATCTTTCCAACGAAGGCGAACAAAAGTGGCAGGATTGGGACAACTTCGATATAGTACACCTTGCATCGCACGGGCACTCGATTGCCATCTTCACAGACCCATGGTTCGCATCGTTGACATCTGGGGTGCAATTAGCGAAATGTCAACGACATCTCTCAAAATACCAGACGAGTCTTTTTTTTCTGAATGCGTGCCATGGGTCCAGTGTAACCAACCGGAACTATTTTAACGTTTATCGTACCGATGAAAACTTAGGTTTTGCTACGCTCTGTCTGCTAAATAGACGAGCCTGTGTTATTGCACCCACGTGGGGAACTTTTGATGTAGTGGCATACGTATTCGCGCATATATTCTACTCCACTCTCATGAGTGGGGCCGCCATTCCTTTTGCCTATTCGCGATCAGTGGCACGGCTTGCTCAGCTGACCAAAGAGGAGATTACCGAGATACTTCAACAAGTCCAAGCCCCGATCGAGCGATCGCGCTTGCTAAGTAAGTTTGCCCAGACGAATCAAGATCGACCTCTCGCCAATTCTTACGTAACTGGAGCTTACGTTTTAACGTCGCTCTTTCCAGTGAGTCAAGTAGATAGCTGAAACATATATGAGGGTTGCCCCAAGACTCCGGAGGCATGGGTTTGCAGTATGCAGTAGTATATGATCGTCGCAAATGATCGGTAAAATCTACATTTTACCCCTGTTTTCGTGGTCCCACCCGAGCGCTGCACGGGAGCGGGGAAGGTCGGATCGGGCAAGCGGATTTTAATGCCCGACCCCTCCCACATGGTCCGGGGGCACCGAGTGTCCTTCGGGGGATTGGAGTGTGGAAACAGCGGGCTGAGGGATACTCCATGGTTTCAACCATAGAGGACGCCTCAGGCGCCAACCACGCGCGCTTCCGGATCTTTAGCCAGCCCGGTGGTCTGAGTCAGGGAGTATCCCTCCGGGGGTCTGAAAGACGGGGTCTGTCCTTGAAAAGGGAATATTGCACCCCCAATCCCTTAATTTCTTTGCCAACCTTCTGGACGAGGCGGAGTATAGCGCCAGTACCTTTTCAACACTACACAAGCTTGCGACCGCCTGAGGGAGACTACGTGAGTGAGGCCATGGAGGATGCCCCAGCCCCCGTTTCCACACTGGAGCTCCTGGGGATACTCCGTGATTCGGGATCATATGGGAGTGGGGCAGGTGGGCAGGCTGATTCCAAAACCAAGGAATTCAGGCGATGCGGGGACAGGGGGCTCTATAGTTCCGGTTAGAACTACTTAATGCTCAGAAAATCGTTAACTTGCGATCTGCGCCGCTCTCAGAATCGCCCTGAGAGTTCCCTCGGGCATTTCGCCCGGGTGGTTGGGAAGGGTTGTATAGAGGTTCATTTTTTCGTTATACCAGCTCTCATGGCTCCCTGCGGCCTGCCGATCAAAAGCGAACCCGAAGACCCTGAGCCTTCTCGCTATGTCTTTGTATCGGAATCCGGCAAGCCGTCCCATCTTCAAGAATTCACAATGAGGGGATAATCGAAGGAATCGCCTATATTCGATAACTCAGGATCGCCGGAACGCTCCCTATGCGCCTCAATAAGCTTTCTAGCCACATCTCGTGCAATTTCCAAAGTCTCAGTGGCCGTACGGCCTTGGGCAACGAGCTCCGGCACCTCCCGGGATGTGGCGAGATACACTCCCTCAGGGAGTTTCTCGATGTGGATGTTGATTATTCGCTCCATGACGTTCGCCCCCCTGATTAAGAATTCCAAAAATAAATCCATCCGAACTTATTGAAAATATAGCATGGAAGACCAAACGATGAAAGAGAACGCCGAATTTTATTCGGCGGGTGGAGTTTGTGCCGCCTTGCCGGCCACACCCACCCCAAGGGATACTACGTGGTTCCGGTCACGCAGTATCCTTCGGGCAGGTGCAAAGCGGATTGTTTGAAACAAAGACCCTGTTTAGAACCGTGGGCCTGAAACGATTTTGATCTCAGAGAATGGAAACACATGTTGCCCGGGCCACTCGCGGATGCGATCCCGATAAGGGTGGGCAAGGCTGCGCCTTTGCCCACCCTGGCTCCTAAGGATCCCCCTTTGGCATCCAAAGCAGCGTTTTAAGGCTGAAAAACGGCATCGTATTTGGCTTGAATCCTCGTCAATTAAGCATCTGGCTTGGTCCGACCCCGCTGACGCCATATTCAGTTACAATATTCCTTTTTCAAGGGCTGACCCCTTACTTCCCGGGAGCTGTCGCTAATAGGGATTGGCGACCGCGCAGTAGCTGACTTCGGCGCCCTGGTAGCACTGTTGATAGTAGGTGCCGTTTGCCGTGTAATAAGTTTGGCCGCTAACAACCACCGTTTGATAGGAGGGCGGAAGCGAGGCCGCTACAGAGCCTGCCGCAGCGCCCGCAGCGACCCCGGCGGCGACGGCGCCCGGCCTGTAATAGCCGCCCCAGGCGCCCCACCCCTGATTGACGTTTACATTGCGATTGTAAGAGCCTGCGCGATTCACATAGGTCCCGCCGGGGCCTCTAACCGCCGTTCCACCTGCCGGGCCCCTGGCCGCGCCGTAGCCCGCGGGGCCTTTAACCGCAGCCCCGCCGCGTGGGCCAACCGCAGCCGCCCCACCTCGGGGGCCGGTGGCCCATCCTCCGCCTGCGCGGAAACTGCCGCCGCTAAAGCCGCCCGCGCCATAGCCTCTTACGGCGCCCCCGCCTCCACCGCCAAAGCGCCTCGCATGAGCGTGTTCCGGGTAAAACGATAATCCCGTCAAGGTCGCGGCAAAAAAAGCGATCACAAGCAAATTGAGTCTAAAGCGTTTCATGACTTATTGCCTTTCTCGCTCCCTGGAGCAGCAGGCCGGCTGCGTGGAGCGAACTTGATCTTGCGCACCCCATCGGGCGGGCTAAATTTGAATAGTCCATCCGACAAATGCGCGGATGTCTTCCAATGTCTAAGATAGGCGCTCCATTGGGGCTCGCCCGGTACTTTTTTTTGGACGAAGACCACCTTTAGCGGCACTGGCTTTTTGCCTGCGCCGATCCAGACCTGGAGTTCGACTTCTGGCCCGTCATAAGCCAGATGATAGCAGGGAGTGGTCCCGACATCGGCCATACCGACATAGAGAGCCTTGTCGATTTTGCCCGAGATCAGTTGCCAAAGATGAGGGTTGGCCAGTTCGGTCAAAGATACCCTCAGGTTGTATTTCTCGTGGGCTTTGGCAAGGGCCCCCTCGATATTTGGCGGGACCTGCATGATTGCGTAGACGTTTTGACTCTTGTCATAGAGAGTAATAGAGCTATCGCGCAAGAAAAACTGTTTGTCGAGGATGTCGCCAACAGCATTTACGCGAATCATATCAGGCCGCTTCACATAGGTTTCCATCTCGGCGCCGTACTGGAGTTTCTTTCCATCCGAATAGACCTCGTCATAGGCGATCTCGGCGTGAAAAGAAAACTGATTAAGCGATGCGAGGTAATCGCACATTTGCCGCAGCAGCGCCATCGGGTCGGGCTCCCTGGTCGCGGGCTGTTTTTGCACTCCCGCGCCCAGCGCCGCAACGGTAGACAAAAATAGCCACAGCAGGGCTACACCACATGATTTGATCGATCGCATCGGATTTCCCCCTTTGTTGTAATTACTGTCTGGCAAGGATCATGCGCACCTCTGCTTCGGTGTCTTTGATCAGGTCGCCGCTCACATCCACGATCACGCTGTGGAGCAGGCCGGTGAACTCAAAGGGCGGCTTGTATGCCCGGGTCACCGGGGCCCCGGCGTCGGCGCCGCACACGATGCTGCTCACCAGGCCGATAGCCAAAGGATTGGTAAGGTCGATTCGACCTTGACCGACAAGTCTGCCGTCAAAGTAGAGCTGGCCGTTTCCCGGCGCGCCTTTGCCGTTTGCGATATCCGGTTTTCCGCTCACCTCGAACTCGAAGCGCAACTTGTGGCGACCTGCCGGGACCGTCTCTACGGATTCCACGTAATGGATCTTGCGGCCGACATAGTTGTAGGCATAGCAAAGTTTGCCATTCAGAATATAGAAAGAGAATCCTCCGTCGTTTCCGCCCTGTGAGAGCAGTACGCCTTCGGCCCCGCCCTTGGGGATCTCGACATCGGCGGTTAAGCTGTGGGGGCGGTTGAGTATGTTTACGGTGGCGCTTACCGGAACTGCCTGAGTTCCGGGATAGAACATGCAGGAGAGGCGGTTGGGGGCAATCCTTGGCCTTTCGTCGGCAAATCGCTGGGTGCCGCGCGAATCTATGGGCATTACTTTATATTTTCCGGCCTCCACATACCACATGGCTATCATCTCGATCAGCTTGCCGCGGTTTTGGGAGGCGATATTCTGATTTTCCGCAAAATCCCCGGCTACCTGGTAGAGTTCCCAGGCTGTGGCGTCGAGTTCGCTCAATTTGTTCTTGTCGATAGGCGCGCCGAAGAACTTGCCGGACTCGGCAAAGGATGTTCCCGGCCACGGGCAAACCGCCCGCCAGCCGTCGTGGTAAATGGAGCGGTGTCCCATCATTTCGAAATATTGTGTGATATGTTTGCTTTTGGCTCCGGCGTCATTGAAGGTGTGAGCGAAGCTAAACCCTTCGATGGGTGATTGCGTAACGCCCCTGATGGCGGCCGGCGCTTCCATGCCCACCGCCTCCAATACCGTAGGGACCATATCGATGGCGTGGGCGTACTGCGAGCGTATTTCGCCTTTGGCCCTGATTTCCCTGGGCCAGTGCACGATGAAAGGTGTCCTTGCGGGAGGCGTGCTTAACTCGCAAGCCGAGATGATTTATCCTGGCGTCACCCTGAATTTTAAGGAGGTAGAGGCATGGGTGA
>JBMFHI010000164.1:0-5900 GCA_049976905.1 Syntrophobacteraceae bacterium
CTGAGGGCTCCAGGCTCGATTTAGCCCTCGAAGACCAGTGCGAAATGGCGCTTTTGCGGCTTCAATTTTTGCGGCTTCGCGGCTTCGCGTGAGATAAGAAGACCTTAAGTCAACGCCATTGCCTCCCCCCTCTTCGATCTCCCCGCTCGGGCCCGGCCCAACCACCCGATTGATACTCCAGGAAACGGATTATAGAAGCCATATGCTTATTCATGGCTTTTAAATAAATTGTGGCGGGGTTCTCTTTACAAACTCTAACTCCATAATCATATTGATAATCAGGTTCTTCTATGGCTATTTGCCGCATCATTGCCACCCTTCAAAAAGGATCGGCCCACATGGGTTAGAAATTGCTCGAGTTAGCCGTCGAAATCGTTCAAGCTCAGGCTTCAATGAATAAAATGAGTGCCGAAGAAATAGAAATGGCACTGGTAAGGGCCTACAATGCTCTTCAGAAGATGAGTGAAGCCGAAGAGCATGGCCAGGCTATATTATCGACAGGAGTTGAGCACCCGGGCGCGGCAGTCTCACCGACAGACCCTCTATCTTCGATCCAGGAAGACAAGGTTACCTGCATGGAGTGCAAGGCTGAACTGCGCCAACTTACGGCCAATCACCTGCGTATCCATCACCTGACCCCCAGGGAGTACAAGAAAAAATGGGGGTTTCCCCTCAAACAGCCCCTCTCGGCAAAGATACTGACCGATCTGCGCAGTCGGTCGGCCAAAAAGCGAGGCTTACCGGAAAACCTAAGGATTTATCTCGACCACAAAAGAGAGAGCAAAACAGCCTCTGAGCGCAAAGCGGCCTCATCCAGGCCGGTGCGCAGAAAAAAATCCGTGGCAACCAGCTTTTGAGAAGGGCCTAAGAGTTTTTCCCGCAATGAATTACACCGTTTCCCCCATTGAAGATCGCTTCGGCGGATATATTTTCTGCCCATTCGTTTCGCCATCCGGGCCTAGAGTGACCGGTAAGCGCAGTGTTGGGTTTAGACCTCGAGAAGTTGGCCATGGGTGATGCGGAAATTTCACGCCCATTTAGCCGCGCCAAAGGAAGGGCCCTGCTCCGCGCACTCATGCCGGAGTTTGCCCGGGCGCCGCAAGACTTCCAATCAGGCCTCTCGGCCAATTATCGGCAAGATCTTTTGATACAAGGAGACAGAACCATGTTTGAAGCGCTCGCAACCATTAGAGAAGTAATCCCCGAACTTTTTCCCGCGGCAATGGGCTTCCAGGTCCAGCCCGATACCCTGTTAAGCGACATCCCTGAGTGGGATTCGATGACATCGGTCAATTTTAAGGTTTTCCTCGAAGAGACCTTCGGGGTCACCATACCCGACGACCTGCTGGAAGGAGGTTCGACCATCGGGGAAGTGATCACTTTTATTGGAAGGGCCGAATGATGAATCTTTCAAGCATGCCGGCCGATCCCTTGGGAATCGCCCAATCGCTTTCCAGGCTCCATCAGGCATGGCTGTTTAACAGCGCCGACTTAGCGGTCATAACCTCGGCTTTGTATTCGACCCTCCAGGCCGCTGCCGCCGAACAGATTCGCCTCATGACGGAAAACAGGGCCGGCAGGGCCCAAACAGACGATCCCGAGGCCGCGCTTCTGGAAGTGGTAAAAATCGTTTCTAAGCTTGTCAACACATCCTACAACGCCTATGCAACCTGGCTAAGGGATTACGTCACTTGCGCCCCCGACATCTCCGAAAAGGACAAGCGCCGATCGCTGTTTTGGATCAACCAGCTGATCAGCGCCTTTTCTCCGGCCAACTTTTTCTGGACAAACCCTGCCGCGGTCCAGAAGTTTTTACAAACCAGGGGAGAAAGCGTCGTTAACGGCTGCGAAAACTTGCGCCAGGACATCCAACGGGGCGACAATCTCATAAAGATAGCCGATACGGCCGCTTTCAAAGTCGGCCACAATATTGCCCTCACCCCGGGGGCGGTAATCTTTAGAAACAGGCTGATGGAACTAATCCAATACAGCCCTCGAACCATCAAGACCTATGAAATTCCCGTGGTCTTCATCCAGCCGTGGATAAACAAATATTATATACTGGATATGACGGAGGAAAAGAGCCTGGTGGCCTACCTTCTAAACCACGGTTTCACGGTCTTTGTGGTAAGCTGGAAAAATCCCTCCGCGGACATGAGACACGTAACCTTCGAAGACTACATGCTGCGGGGGGCTCTAAAGGCCATCGAAGTGGCAAGAGAGATCTGCGGCTGCGAGCAGGTCCATGCCGCGGGATACTGCATTGGGGGCACTGTTTTGTGCGCTCTTCTGGCCTATCTCAACAAAGGTCCAAGGCAAGCCCCCGTGGCGATCCGCGACCTCACTCTTTTCGCCACCCTGGTTGATTTTTCTTCCCCCGGCGAACTTGAGGTCTTTGTTACCGAAGAGTTCATAAAGATCATCGAGGATGCGGTTTACAAGGAAGGCTATCTCGACAAGAAATTCATGGCGGCAACCTTTCGGGCGCTGCGCTCAAATAATCTCATCTGGCGCTACTTCATCCACAACTACCTGCTGGGCGAAGCGCCTCCAAAATCGGACTTTCTATTTTGGAACAGCGACTCCACCCGCCTGCCCGCGGCAATGTGCTCCTACTATCTTCGAGAATTCTACCTCAACAACAACCTCGTAAAAGAAGACAAACTCCAGCTTGGAAACCGCCCCATAAGTTTGCGGCGCATAAAGGAGCCCCTCTATCTTGTGGGCACCCAACAGGACCACATTTGCCCATGGAAACAAACATTTAAGATATTCGACCATGTGGGCGGCCCTAAGAGGTTCGCGCTCTCCGACGAAGGCCACATCACCGGGATCGTAAACCCTCCCTCGGCAAGAGCGAGGAGAAGACATTGGGTAAGCGATATAAACGGGTTTAACGCCCCGGAGCAATGGTTCTCCGGGCAGGGGGAAAAACAAGGGTCCTGGTGGCCCGACTGGGTTTGCTGGCTCAGCGAAAAATCGGGCCAAAGGGTTGAGCCTCCCGGCATGGGAAACGACAAATACCTCGTGCTTCAAAAAGCCCCGGGAAGTTATGTCCTGGAACAGTAGCATCCACTATCTTTAATGGCTTTAAAACTATAGAGGAGGCACGTAAAGGGGATGTTGGAAATCCAAAACGCGGCAGCGGTAATAACAGGGGGCGCCGGCGGCATAGGCCTGGCTCTGGCGCAATACTGGGTAGGAAATGGCGGCAGGGTCCTTCTTGCCGATGTAGCCACACAGTTTCTCGAAGAGGCTCAAAAGCGGTTGGAGCAATGGAGCCCGATGGTTCGAACCATCGTCTGCGATGTAACCGATGAAAACGATTGCTCGAAGATGGCCGACTTTGCGATCCGGGAGTTTGGCGCCATCAACCTGGTCGCTCCCTTTGCGGGAATAATAAAAGACAGCCTTATGGTCTCCCCCGATGCGGCGACGGGGAAAGTCACAAAAAAAATGAGCCTCGATCAATTTCGCTCGGTACTGGATATAAACCTCACCGGGGTTTTCCTCACCGTGCGCGAATGCACGGAACGGATGATAAACAACAACTGCAAAGGCTTGATCTGCCTGGTATCTTCCACAGGCTCTCTTGGCACGGCAGGCCAGCTAAATTATTCTTCCTCCAAGGCCGCAATGTCGGTATTTCCCAAAGTGCTTACAGCTGAATTTTTCCGCCGGGGCCTGGCCGATAAGATCCGCTGCGTGGCCATTGCACCCGGATATGTGGAAACGGCGATGGTAAAAAAAATCCCCCCCGCCGCGCTCCAAAAGATTATCGAGCAAATCCCCATCGGCAGGCTGATCCAGCCCGAGGAAATCGCTTGCCTGGTCGCGGAACTCTATCGCAACGAATCTCTTGCCGGAGACGTCTACTTCATTCACGGAGGCCTGCGCTTGGGCTCAAGAGGGTAGCTATTGAAAAACAGCGGGCCGCCTCACAACGGCAAGGACACAATATGTAAGAAAACTCCGCGTCTTTTCGCCGCCGCCGCCCTTTTGCCCCCCAAGTTCTCAGGCCGCCGTTTGAAACTGTTTTTGCTCCGTCGATCCTTCCAGGGAACCGGTCGAGAACTCTTCGCCCGAAACCGTTTTGGCCACCATATCGAAATAGCCGGCCCCAACGAAGGACTGGTGCTTTACCGCCATGTAGCCAAGCTTTTCCAACTCGAATTCCTTGTCCTGAAATTGGCTATAGGCAAGCATTCCCTCCTGGTTAAAATTTTTGGCAAGCGAATACATCCCATAGTTTAGAGAATGGAAACCGGCCAGGGTTACAAACTGGAACTTGTAGCCAAAAGAGGCAAGTTTTTCCTGGAACCCGGCTATGGCGGATTTATCCAGTTTTGCGCTCCAGTTAAAAGAAGGGGAAAGATTGTAGGCCAGGAGTTTGCCCGGATATTTCTCATGGATGGCCTCGGCAAAAACCCTTGCCTCGTCAATATCGGGCTGAGAGGTCTCAAACCAGAGCATGTCGGCGTAGGGCGCATAGGCAAGGCCTCTCTCTATTGCGGACTCCACCCCGTTTCGGACGATAAAAAAGCCTTCGACCGTCCTTTTGCCCGTTACGAATTTTTTGTCCCTCTCATCTATATCGTTTGCCAAAAGGGTGGCCGAATTGGCGTCGGTTCTGCCGATAAGCACCGTTGGCACGCCGCACACATCCGCGGCAAGTCTTGCGGCCACAAGCTTCTTTATCGCCTCTGAGGTAGGAATGATCACCTTTCCCCCCAGGTGCCCGCACTTTTTAGCCGATGCTAGCTGGTCTTCGAAATGCACGGCGGCAGCCCCGGCCTCGATCATGGCCTTCATCAGCTCGAAGGCATTTAGGATTCCACCAAACCCAGCCTCCGCGTCGGCAATGACGGGAACAAACCAGTCGGGCCCTTGCGCGCCGTTCATATGGCTGATCTGATCGGCTCTTATCAGTGCGTTGTTGATTCTTCGCGCGAGGTTGGGAACCGAGTCCACCGGATAGAGACTTTGATCGGGGTAAGTATGTCCGATGCTGTTGTTGTCGGCTGCGACTTGCCAGCCGCTGACATAGACGGCCTTAAGTCCCGCCTGGACCGCTTCGACGGCCTGAGCGCCGCTAAGGGCGCCAAGCGCCGAAGTGTAGGGCTCGGCGTGGAGCAACTCCCAGAACCGGCGAGCGCCTCGCTCGGCCAGAGTATACTCGATTTTAATCGACCCTCTTAGCCGGAGAACGTCTTCGAGCCTGTAAGGGCGCTCAATGCCTTGCCAGCGTGTATCGTCCTTTCCCTGGACAATGGGTTCGCGACTTCTATCCTCCGCATCCATTTGCTTCTTACCTCCCTGGACACCACTATGGGCATTCACAGCTATTTCGCGGCTACGGATGTTCGGCCTCTCCGGTTGCGCCCGCCAGCGAAAAAGACGCTTTATTCCGGGTTAAACCTTTTGTCCACAATCATCTTCTCGCTTAAGCGCCGCGCCTGCCGCAGCTTTTGAATCTCTTCGGGTTTACTCTCAGGCCCCAGCTCGAAAATCAACCGCTCAAGTTCTTCATCAAAAAGGCCGGTTACCCGTTCGGCCGTAAGCTCGACCCTTCCCTTAAGGCCGTCTTCAAGGGTTACCTTGCTTCCATGGATGGTTCTCTGAGCGATCATGAGCCGGTAGATGCGGTCCGTGGCAAGGTCTTCCATGTAGCCCTCAAGCAGGCTCGCCCCCTTGCCGTGCAACACCCCGTTTCGGTAGCGCACAACCGTTCGCACCGCTTCCCGGACTCCGTCAAGCGTTATCCTCCCGATTCCTTCAACCGACGGTCTAAGGTCGGGATAGCGCTCGGCGCCGCTTTTGCGCGCAAAACCCTGGTTGGGACAGGGAAAGCGTCCCAAAGCTATTTCGTTTTGATCCGGATGTCCCGTCCAGGCTCCGTC
>JBMFHI010000165.1:0-5857 GCA_049976905.1 Syntrophobacteraceae bacterium
GTCGTAAGAGAAACCTTGCACCCGTCATAATGATAACCGGGCAGGGGGATGAAAGCACGGCGGTAAGAGCGCTAAAATCAGGGGCTTCCGATTACGTGGTAAAGACAGCCGAGTTTTTCAGGCTGCTTCCGGGGGTCATAAAAAAGGTGCTTCGAGAAAGAGGGCTGGAAGATTCTTTGGAAATTTCCTACCGCTTCGTTGAAGCTGCCAACAGGAGCATGGAGATTTCCGGTTTGGTAAAAGATTTTAGCCGGATCGCAAAGCGTTTTACCGGCTGCTCTCTTGTGGAAATCCGCATATTTGAGGAAGGGGCTCCTTTGGACTGCGCGGGCTGTCAATTCCATCGCGCGGCGCAGCCCCTTGCTTTAGACGCCGGTTTGGAGCGGCAAACGTGTTTTTATACGAGCGGTGCAAGCGGGAAAGGCTCATCGTTTCTGCCATTTTCCACCCAAACAGGTTCTGTTTATACAAACAGCATGACTGCTGATTTGTCCAAAACCCTGCAAGAAATGTCCAACGGCGGTTGCACACTGACCGAATACCAATCTCTTGCACTGGTTCCGGTAAGGCTTGCCGACTCTATCCTGGGAATGGTCTACATCGCCGACGGGAAAAAAGAAATGTTGTCGTCTCTTGTCGTCGAGGTTTTGGAGCGCGCGGCCATGGAGCTTGGCACCGCGGTAAAGCGGCTTAGGGCCGTTGCGGAATTGGAAAGGGCCCGCGAGCAGCTCGAAGAGCGCGTAAGGGAGCGCACGGCCGAACTTGCCCTTGCAAATGAAAAGCTGCGAAAAGAGGTCGAGGAGCGCAGCCGCGCCCAGCAGGCCCTGGCCAAGAGCGCCCAAGACCTCAAGCTCTTCGCTTATTCGGTAATGCACGATTTAAAGAGTCCGACCGTGGCCATCTATGGACTGACAAGACTTTTTCACAAGCAATATGGTGACAAGGTCGATGAGAAAGGCAAAAAATACTGCGAACAGATAATGCGGGCATCCGAGTACTGTTCGGACCTTATCGGTCAGATAAATGACTTCATAGCATCGAAGCAGGCTCCCCTGCGCAGGGAACCCGCCCTTCTTAGCGCTCTTTTGAAAACGGTAAGGGAAGAGTTTTCCGAAAGGCTGCTAAAGAGGAGCATTCGTTTCGTGGAGCCCGAAACCGACGTCGAAATCGTTGTGGACCGGGTGGCTATGACCAGATTGTTCACAAACCTTGTCGACAATGCTTTAAAATATGGCGGGGACAAATTAAGTGAAATAAAGATCGGACACGAGGAAAGCGAGGGCTTTTGCACCATCCTGGTTGGAAATGACGGTGCGGCGATGAAAAAAGATGAGTGTGCGCCGATTTTCGGGGCTTTCCAAAGGACGCAGAGTTCATCGGGAATTCCGGGAGCGGGCCTGGGGCTAAACATTGTTAAGGAAATAGCCCAGAGACACGGGGGCCAGGTCGAGGTCCAACCGGGAGAGTCCAAAGGAGTGGTCTTCCGCGTCACGATCGCCAAGCAAAAATCATGCTTTGCCGGTCATTGCGAATCGACCCAGTCAGCGGTAAACGGCGCGCCCTGTCGCACAGGAGCATGAATCCGTGTCGGCATCCAGAAAATTTTTACCCCTGCTGGTATTCGTTTTTTTTGCCTCCCTTACTGTTGCCCTCTGGAGGGTGCAGGTCGATCATCTGCGCCAGTTGGTCGTCCTGCACGTTGAAAGCTCCGCGCAACTGGCCGCGGACCGTATAGGCGCCATCATGGAGAGCCGGCAAGCAACCCTTGAGATGCTCGCCGACAGGTGGGTAAGAGATGAAGGCCACGATTTCGGCCGCCCGCGCTTTCTTTCCTTTGCAAGCATCATTTTTAAAGACTACCCGGGCTTTTGCGCCATATTCTGGGCCGACCCCAAGGGCGTCATACGCTATGCCTACCCGCCCGGGACGCAGGCGAACCACCGTCCCAAGCCAGTCCGCTACCTCCCCGGCCACAGAGTCTCGCCCTGCTTTGACCTTTTGCCCGGCGAAAAGGGCTTCCGCGTAGTTTTGCCGCTCCTGTATGAAGGAAGACTTCAGGGATACCTGTGCGCGGAGTTCAAGGTCGCCGACCTGGTCGCCCTGGCCATGCCGGCCAAATTCATCAACTACTTTGTCGTAGACCTGTACGACCAGGACCGGCCTATCTTTCATTACGGCAAGGCCCACCAGTACGCAAAAGGGATTTGCTCGACCTTCCAAATCCCGGTGGGCGAGAGGAAATGGCGCCTCACGATGGCCCCCGGACGCGCGGCTTTTGCCGCAGGCTCCCCCCATGCGCCCTGGCTCCTTGCTTTTGGACTTATCCTCTCCGCAGCCCTCTGCCTGCTCCTCTATCAACTTCTGCTGAAGATGGAAGCCTACAGGACTTCCAGGGACCTCGCCCTGGGCGAGGTCGCCGAGCGAATCCGGGTAGAGGCTGTATTGCATCAGAAAGAAAAAGAGTTACAGGAACTGGTCTTGGAGCTTTCGACTAAAAACAGCGAACTCGAGTCCTTTGTCTATACCATCTCGCATGATCTTAAGACCCCGATAGTCACCATCGGAGGTTTTATCGGGGCTTTGCGCGAAGATTTCGGCCCATCGATTCCCAGGGAAGCCGAAGGCTACCTGGACTACATGAGCAAAGCGGGCGTAAAAATGGAAAAGCTTATCGACGATCTGCTCGAGTTTTCGCGCATCGGGCGCCTTGATGACGAAAAGGTCCTGGTCTCTTTTGGAGAAATCGTAAGGGAAGCCTTGGAAACGCTTGCCCCTAATATTAAAAGCCGTTCGATCCGGATAAACGTCGAGCAAAACCTGCCCGAGATTTACTGTGAGAAAAATCGCCTCGTCCAGCTGGTCTATAACCTTATAAACAATGCCGTTAAATACATTGGCGAAAATAACCCCGACCCCCGCATAGACATAGGAGCGCAAAACCGCGATGACCGGTGGGTGTTTTACGTCCGCGACAACGGAATAGGTATCGAGGAAAAATATTTCGAAAAGATCTTTCACATATTCGAAAGGTTGCCGTCCGCGCAAAACCAGGAGGGAACGGGTGTGGGTCTTGCCATTGTAAAACGGATAGTCGATTATCATGGCGGCAGGGTCTGGGTGGGCTCACAACCGGGAAGCGGCACGACATTTTTTTTCACAATCGCAGAGAAGAAACGCAACCAGGAGTTAAGCTCCTGATCCCGCAGGGATCAAAGCCGGTGGTTGAGGCCCCAAGGCCGACACCACCGGAAAAAGAAGCGATTCCCATCTCTTTTCAACGCCTTGGGAAAGGATGGAGCATGAAGTCGGCCAGCACAAGCAGGGTCATGGCTTCCAGAACCGGTACGATCCTTGGAATGGCCGAGACATCGTGTCTTCCCTTTACCTTTATGACACAGGGATTTTCCTGCGAATCCACGGTATTTTGAGACAATGATATCGACGGTATGGGTTTTACCGCTGCCCGCAGCACTATGTCCATGCCCGTCGAGATGCCCCCAAGGATTCCGCCTGCGTGATTGGACTGGTAGCCTTCCGGGATAATGGGGTCGTTATTCTCGCTTCCTAGCATGGCCGCGGCGCGAAAACCTTCCCCTATCTCGACTCCCTTTACCGCTCCTACAGACATTATGGCCGCGGCAAGGCGCGCATCGAGCTTGTCAAAGACCGGCTCGCCAAGGCCCGCGGGGCATCCCCTTGCGCGGATTTCCACTATTCCGCCCGCCGAATCGCCCTGCTCGCGGATTTGGCTAAGACGGGCCTCCATCTTTTCAGCCGCCTCCCGGTCCGGGCAATAGAGCGGATTTTTATTTATCTCCTCCCTGTCAAAACGGGTACACTCGATTCCCGCCAAAGCCAGGGTAAAGGCCTCGACGAAAATCCCGCAGCCTTCGAGAAACTTTCTTGCCACGGCCCCCGCGGCCACCCGCGCCGCGGTCTCTCTTGCCGAACTCCTGCCCCCGCCGCGCCAGTCTCTAAAGCCGTACTTTTGGACGTAGGTCCTGTCTGCGTGGCCGGGACGGTAGAGTTGAGCGATATCGGAATAATCGCTGCTTCGCACGTCGCGGTTGTAGATGATCAAGCTTATAGGGGTCCCGGTGGTAAGTCCCTGGAAGACTCCCGAGAGGATCTCGACCGCGTCGGTTTCCTTTCTGGGTGATGTGAGGGCCTTGCCCGGCCTTCTGCGCTCCAGGTCTTTCTGGATGTCGGCGGCGCTAAGGCCAATGCCTGGCGGGCAGCCCTCGACTACGGCCCCAAGGGCCGGGCCGTGGGATTCTCCCCAGGTAGTTACGGAAAATAGGCGTCCGAAGCTGTTTCCTGCCAAGTTTATTCTCCATTTTCAGGTGGACTCACACTTTTCAATACTGTCCGATTAAAAAATGATACATTATATTATAATTAATGGAAATGAGCAGAAGACTTTCCTTGGTTGGAATTAGATTCGGAGAAACGGGGATGAACGATCATCAGCCGGATTACTGGGAGGGGCTGGAACAAGACGTTAAAGAGGAAGTTGAACTGCCTCCCATGTTTAAGGTTCTGCTTCACAATGACGATTATACTACCATGGAGTTCGTCGTTGAGATTTTGCAGCAGGTCTTTCACAAAAGCGCCGCGGAAGCCACCCGGATAATGCTTTTGGTGCACAAAAAGGGCTTGGGCGTCTGCGGGATTTTTAGCGAAGATATAGCTGAAACCAAAGTGGAAATCGTGCGCCATCTGGCGAAAAAAAGCGGTTTTCCGCTCATGTGCACCATGGAAGAAGCTTAAAATGATAAACAAAGAACTCGAACTCACATTTGCGGCCGCCATTAAGGAAGCTAAACAGCGCAGGCACGAATTCTTCACCCTGGAGCATATCCTCTACGCCATCCTGCACGACGAAACGGGCAGGCGGATTCTTTACCAGTGCGGGGCGGACATCGAAAAGCTCAAAGAACGGCTGGAGAAATATTTTGAGGAGCGCTCCGAAAAACTGCCCGAGGGCGTCGAGCAGGACCCGATCCAGACGCTGGGAGTGCAGCGCGTTTTACAACGCGCGCTCCTGCACGTTCAGAGCGCGGAGAAAAAGGAGGTCGACGCGGGCGACATTCTGGCCGCGATGTTTTTCGAGGAGAACTCCTACGCGGTCTATTTTCTAAAATCCCAGGGCGTGTCCCGGCTCGATGTGCTGAGCTATGTCTCCCACGGTCTCTCGAAGCTGAGCGATTCCGAGGAAGGAGAGTTTGCGCAGGCCCCGGCCGATCCGGAGGCCAAAAAGACGGGGGCCCTTGAAAACTTCACGGTTAACCTTATCGAAAAGGCTCGCCAGGGCCTGATCGACCCCCTCATCGGACGGGAGGAAGAAATCTTGCGAACCCTCCAGATTCTTGGGAGGCGTTCGAAAAACAACCCCATTTTGGTAGGAGATCCCGGGGTGGGCAAAACCGCCATAGCCGAAGGGCTTGCCCTCAATATATTCAACCGGCAGACGCCCTCCGCCTTCTTTGATGTTGAAATTTTCGCTCTCGATATGGGCGCCCTTATCGCCGGGACCAAATTCAGGGGGGATTTCGAGGCGCGTCTTAAGGGCGTTATTCAGGAACTGAAGAAAAAACGCGGGGCTATTCTTTTTATAGACGAGATCCATACGGTCGTTGGCGCCGGGGCAACCAGCGGGGGCACAATGGATGCCTCAAACATCCTCAAGCCCGTGCTGGTGGCTGGAGGCCTGCGCTGTATCGGCTCTACCACCTACGAGGAATATAAAAACCACTTCGAAAAGGACAGGGCCCTAAGCAGGCGTTTCCAAAAGGTCGAAATCCGCGAACCCTCTGTGGAGGAAACCTACCGGATACTTCTGGGGCTAAGATCCTAC
>JBMFHI010000166.1:0-5743 GCA_049976905.1 Syntrophobacteraceae bacterium
CAGCAATCGCAAGTTCTTCCTGGGCTCGAGAGTGCCTACGAACAGAATATACTCTCGAGGCCATCCGTGAAGCTCCAACATGGAACGGATTTCGTGTCCAGACCGAGGATGGAAGATGGTATCATGGGCTAAGTGAACTGTGGTTACTTTATGGGGAATAACCCTAAATTCATCCATAACTTCCTGCCGAGTAAAGTCCGAGACGGTTATGATGTGGGCCGCGTGGGGGAGTCTGCGCCTGAATAAAATATCGAAGAACCTTACGCTGTCTGGAGGGTGCTTTTCCGGATGTTTGATAATCGAAAGGTCGTGGACGGTAGTGACCACGGGGATTTTGTGCAGGACCGGCGAAAAAAAGGCCGGCTCGTGACACAAGTCGCATGGGATGTTTCTTTTCACCTGCCTCAGCTGTCTTTCAAAGAGCAGCCTGGCAAGAAGCCTGGCCCCGACTATCATGGGTGCCGGAAATTTTCTAATCATCCCGATTCGTTTTGCAGATGGACCAACCGAGGCAGCCCAGGGCATTTGCGAGCCGGCCCCGAACTTTGTACAATACAGCACGGAAACATCGGGTAGAGACTCCATTTCCCCATAAAGGCTGCGCACATAGCGCTGAACGCCAGTGGCAATTTCGGTCAAAGGAAGCGCGTTCAATAAGATTTTCAACTCTGGTGCAGCCTTATGGTCTTTACGAGACTTTTTACCGAACGTATCACCCGCCGGATTTCATCGATGTCGGCCATATTAAAAAGCGTCTGGATGGCAAAGGAAGGGCGGAAATAGTATTCGCGGTAGGCGCGGGCAAGGATGTGCTCCAGGTCTGCCCGCTCCATATCGAGGGTCTTTACCACGGGCCCGTGGGTCATGTCGAATTCATTGAAGTTTTTGGCCAGCAGCAGGTCGTTTTCCTTTGCGTACTCATAGAGCGAAGTACCGGGGTAGCACATGGAGATGGAAAACTGCACCTGGTCGGGGGAGAGCTTTTTGGCAAATTGGATCGTTTCCTCAACCGATTTTTTCGAATCGTAGGGAAAGCCGAACATGAATCCCCCAAGGGCCTGTATCCGATGTCTTTTTACCATTCGGACCCCTTTTTCGATCTGCTCGAGGGTGAGGCCTTTTTTGATTCTATCCAGGACTTCCTGGGAGCCGCTTTCCACACCCAGCCGTATCATCTTGCAGCCGGAGCTTTTCATCTCCGAGAGCATTTCATCGTCAAGGGTATCGACCCTGCCGTTGCATGTCCACAGGATTTTGAATTTTTCCTCCCTGAGCCTTCGGCAGAATTCGATCACTCTTTTGCGGTTGGTGGTAAAGGTGCCGTCATCAATATTTAACTCCTTTAGACCGTAGCGGTCCACAAGCAACCCGATTTCTGCAATTACGTTTTCCACGCTGCGAAATCTTTGTTTGTGCCCATACATGCTCTGGGGCCAAAGACAGAAGCTGCAATGGCAGGGACACCCTCTGGAGGTCATAAGATTCATGAAGGGCCGGCGCGAATACCAGGCCTCCAGATACCAGGTCCACGGCACAGTCTCCCTGTCCGGAAAGGGAATGGAGTCCAGATCGGTTGCGTATTCTCCGTCTCCGTTATCGACGATAGCCGAACCGCCGCGGTAAGTGATACCCGGGATACCGGTGAGATCGGCGCTATGTGAGACTACCGAAGAAATTTTGGTATCGAATTCATGGCGAATCACGACATCGATTGCCTGGCATTCCTGGAGGACCTCACGGTGAAAGTAGGTGGCGTGGGGCCCGCCGACTAAGATCTTTGCGTTTGTAGCCTCCTTTAGCCGCGTTAGATTTTCGTAGTCGGCGACGATGGAGGGGGTGGTAGTCTCCATGAAGATCACTTCCGGGTCGAGTTTAACAGCCTCGGAAATGGTTCGGGCAAGGTCGTAGTCCTGGATGACCGAATCAATGTAGGAGACTTCATGGCCGGCTTCTTTAAGCTGCGCGGCGCTGTAGGCAAGATAAATCGGATATTGGAGGAACTTATCGCTTCGATGCTTTATGATCCGGTTTTGAGACCTCGTGCCAAAGCCCTTTCCGGGCCACGGCGGGTTCACTATCAGCACTCGCATGCTCGCGCCTTCCTGAGGTTATATTTTGCAAAGATAAACCCGCTCATTTGCGCCCCAAAACTCAATGCCAGGAGCAAGAAGATGAGCGGAAACGCTCTATTTCGAAGGTTATGCTTGATCACATTTTTGGTGGACCAAAGCCTTAGAGACACAAATTGCCCCTTTCGGGAAACCTTTCTAGCAAAAATCAGGCTACTAACACCTCTTCTAAACTGCCAGCGGATAAATTCGCTAAAAGAACTTCTTGCCGGGTGATAGGCGACAACATCTTGACGGTATTTTATTCTGTAGCCGGCTTCCACCAGTTTATAAGCGAGGAAGCTGTCTTCCCCCCCGGCATAGGGAAAAGTTGGATCGAAGCCGCCCAGATTTAGAAAAATATCTTTTTTTATCGCAAAATTACACGAACTAAGACTATCTGTGAAGCCCTCCGAAGAGACTCTCCAGATTTTTTCGAATCCAAGCGAGCCTCCCGCGGGAAAACCGAGCGCGGAAATCGCATCCCCCATGAGGGTGGATGGGAGTATAACGAGTTTTCCCATGATCACATCGCAATCGGTTGAAGCAAGCGCGCGTTCGAAGGATTGAAGCCAATCGGGGGGGACAATGCAGTCGCTGTCGGTAAAGATGAGATATTCTCCAGTCGCCTTTGCCGCCCCCAGATTTCTGCAGCTTGCCGGTCCGCTGTTTATAGCACAACAGGCAAGCCGGCATCCAAACCGGTGACAAACATGGGTGGTCGAATCGGTGGAGCAATCATCTACCACGATCACCTCGAAATCTTCCCGGCAGTCCTGATGAGACAGAGCAACCAGGAGTTCGGGCAAAGTGGACTCGGCATTATAGGCAGGTATTATGACCGAAAATTTCATCTTCGAGCGACCCCGCGGGGTAGTTGCGTGCAAATCTCCATCAAAGCGGCAGTTTGTCCGATATATGCGGCATCTCCTGCAGGTGTGATACCCTGTAGAGCCCATTGTATAGCGAATATCCGATAGTGAATAGAAAATAGTGAAGCACTTTTAGCGCCCCTGATTATCAATTGCGCTGGAGGCTTACAGCAAGCCATCGTTGAGTTTTTTCTGCCACTTTTTGTAACAATGTGACACAAATTGTTAACAACCCTGTTAAATCCCACGTCCAAAAGCCGCCACAAATTTAAATGCGGTGCATATCCCCTGCGCATAGATGCTTTCCCAGGGTCAATTTGGGCAAATAATTTGAAGCGGTTTCCATTCCGGTATCACTTTTGCTCTAGTGTGCAGCGATTATAAATTGATTGCCTGGTTCGCGATGGGTAAAGCTGCGCTGCCAGGCCCGAAGCCAAGGTGGAAAAGATTAAAGTTTTTGAGTTCATTTCCGACTAATCGGTTCAAGTCCTTCTTCTAATATATGCCGGGACAGGGAGATTGAGATGGATGTAAAAAAGGGAGAAGACGGCGGCTTCACACTGGTTGAATTGATGATAGTCGTTGCGATTATCGGCATACTGGCCTCTGTGGCTGTTCCCTTTTATTTGAGGTACATTCAGAAAGCGCGCCTGGTAAGTTTGGTTTTTCCCGGCATCCACATGATCGAGGTAAACCTTGGGTGCTATTATTCCTTCCAGATTGCTTTTCCGCAGGGCTCTACATTCGAAACAATGACCGACGGGGCGGACACTACCCATTTTTCGCCAATACCCTCCGGTCCATCGACCGTCGACTTTGTAATAAAGGCTCCCGGTGCCACAAATTCGCTCCATAGCCTGGACGGGCAAACCCTCATAGCACATGTATTTACAAGGAGCGGGATAATTGGGGGGTGGGCGCTGAGCGGCAGCCTGGCGGAACGTCTCGACCTGGATGGAGAGCAATAGCTGAAGCGGTAAGCTGAAGTTAGATTGGATACGGGTAGCGCACCGGCCTAACGTCTTCACCACTTCCGCCGTTAACCAATTCAACACACCCGATTCAGTTCTTTGACATTTTGCGTCACCGATTATGACAAACTTTGTCAAACAGGGCGCCGATAAACGATGTTAATCATTTTGTATTATTGCGGCCTTGCTCTTATAATAGCCCACCGCCATAGATCGCATTGCATCTATTAAAAATTTCAAATTCCAGGGCGGCAGGTATCAATCTTGCTCAACCTATTCTTGCCATCGTGGGCGAAGGGGAGCTTAAAAGTCAGGAGAAGGAGGACAAGGCATAGTGCGTTTAGGAGGTGTCTGCCCGAAAATGTTGGCCGGGAATAATCTTAAAACCATAAAGGAGCGAAAGATGTTTACGAAAATGAAGGAGAACAAAGGCTTTACGCTGGTTGAATTGATGATCGTCGTTGCGATCATCGGAATTCTGGCCGCCGTAGCGGTGCCCTACTATCAAAAATACATTCAGAAGGCACGGTTGACCGCCAAGGTATTCCCCGGCCTCCATTCAATCGAAACGAACCTAACCACCTATTACAGCCTTCAGAACCGTTTCCCGGCGGCCGGAGGAACCACCTGGAACATGCTGCTGTCTGACGCAGACACAACCTGTTTTAGCGTAAGTATGGTCTCTACGCAACTCCGGCTCACCATAAATAAGAATCCAGATACATGCCTCCTAAACCAGCTGCCGGGCGCAAAATTAAACGTAGGAGCGGTGACGATTGTTGCCTCCGGGCAGACGCATGGCGCCATACAATGGGTAATCGATTCCACAACCCTTTCCACGGATTTGGGATTGTCACAATAGGCAGCCTGATTATCTAAAAAATAGCAGCCCATCGGAATGCCGGGCATTGACCGGCATTCCTTTTTTCGGTTTCCAGAGATTATTATGATCAATGTTGGATTCAAAGCGGGCAATGGAATGAAAAAGGCGGTCCCCTGGCTCCTCGTCTTTTTTATTGTCCTGATGATTATCTCCGCCTACTCGAACACACTGTCTTCGCCGCCCTACCTTGACGATGCCCATTCGTTCATCGATGTAAAAGCCTTCTATCCTCATTGCCTGTCCCTAGCGAGCCTCCTAGCCATTGCGAGAACTCCGTTCGGATGGGGAAGGTTTCTGCCCGACGTAACGTTCGCGCTAAATCACTATTTTGGTCACAGTAAGCTGATTTATTTCCACGCGGTAAATATCCTTATCCACATACTGGCGTTCCTTGCCGTTTTATGGTTTGTAAGAGAATCCCTCGCCGCGGAGAAGAATCGATACCCGCTATCGGAGAGGTCCTATGAGCTGGCAGGCATTTTCCCGCTCTGCGTTGCAGCTCTATGGGCTCTAAGCCCCGTTCAGACAAGCGGTGTCACCTATCTCGTGCAGAGAATGGCTTCGATGCAGGCGCTTTTTTTTACGCTTAGCAGTGCGAGCTTCCTAAAGGCGCGGCTTCTATCCGAAAGGAAGACACGCACAGCCTTTTTATTCTATACTCTCTGCGGCCTTTTCGCTCTTTGCGCGGGACTTTCGAAGGAAAACTCCGCGATGCTTCCGGTTGTTTTGGCCGTTATCGACATCTGGTTTTTCGATTCAGTCTGGCTTAAAAGAATCTGGGATGTGTGCCGCAAAACCGGCTGGAAAATCCGAACCTTTACAGCGGTTGTTTTTATCTGGTTGGCTTACTACGGCTTCTCAGCCGTCCTGCCAAAATTGCTTGCCGAGTATCCAGCCAGGGATTTTACC
>JBMFHI010000167.1:0-5617 GCA_049976905.1 Syntrophobacteraceae bacterium
AGTCCCGGAAAGACTCAAGGAGCACGCGAAGCTCCTTTTGAGATACGCATACGGCCCCCCCCTCCCCCATCGTGATGTGGTGAGCCGGATAGAAGCTAAAGGTCGAAAGATCCCCAAAGGTCCCAACCCTTCGGCCCTGGTAGATCGCCCCCAGGGCGTCGCAGCAGTCTTCGATAAGCCACAGGCCATGGTCTTTTGTAAACTTGAGCACTTTTTCCAGGTCAAAAGGATTTCCCAATGTATGAGCCAGGATAACGGCCTTCGTTCGCTTGCTGTATGCCTGCTCGAGTTGGCCCACATCGACGTTGTAGGTCGGAAGGCTAATGTCTAGAAAAACCGGGATCAACCCGTTTTGGATGATGGGGTTCACTGTGGTTGGAAAACCCGCGGCCACGGTGATGACTTCATCACCGGGCTTTAGCGCCCTCTCCCCCAGTTTGGGGGAACTAAGACAGGATAGGGCAAGAAGGTTTGCCGAAGAACCCGAATTTACAAGCACGGCATGATCGACACCAACACATCGGGCCATATCCCGTTCGAAATCGGCCGCGAATCTGCCGGCGGTCAGCCAGAAATCAAGGGATGCATCCACAAGGCATTCCATATCGGCTTCATCAAAGCACCTTCCTGCAACTGGAACGGGGGTTTTATCGGGACAAAAATCGGCCCGGGCAAAAGCCACCCTGTAATAATCGCGAACAAGACCAAGAATTTGGGCCCGAAGCCTTTGAGCCTCATTGTCCATTGAAATATTCCCTGTACCAGCTGATGGTTTTTCGAAGACCCTCATCGAGGCCGAAAAGAGGCTTCCAGCCAAGCTTCTGTCTGGCCTTGCGCGCACTCAGATACTGATGGCGAATCTCATTGGCTGCACAGTTTTTGACATCCGCCCTCAGATTTGTTGCCCCCATAAGGTCAAGGATCTTTCCAACCAGATCGAGAACGGCAATCTGGTTTTCATTGGAAAAGTTAAAGGCCTCACCCTTTAGCCCCGGGTCTTGCGCCAGTTTTTCAGCCAGCAGCATGTAGGCCGCAGCTCCATCTTCAACATAGAGATAATCGCGCACAAATGAGCCATCGGAGCGTATAAGAGGATTTTGCCCTTGAAGAATGGAACGAATCGTACCCGGAACTATTCTATTCCAATTGAGGTCTGCGCCTCCGTAAAAATTGCCGCACCGCGTGACCACAACGGGCAAACCGAAAGTTTGAGCATAACAACGGCAGATAAGGTCTGCGCACGATTTGCTTACGTCATAAGGATGTCGACCCTCAAGAGGCATTCCTTCGTGATAAGGCAGCTCGTCATGGTCGCCGTAGGCCTTATCTGAGGAGGCCACAACGATCTGTTCGACCAGGGGGCTGCGCCTGCACGCCTCAAGCATACTCCACGTTCCCCGGATATTACTGTCAAAAGTTGAAACCGGATTACGGTTGGCGATGGTAACTATTGTCTGGGCCGCCAGGTGGAATACCGTACGCACCTCATATTCCCCCAGGGCCCTCTCAAGGCACGGCTGGTCCTGGACCTCGCCAGGGACTACCTTGACCCGATCGAGCAGGGCCGACCTCACGGTCTGGCTATGAGGCGCCCAGTCGCGAACCAGGCATACGACGTCGGCCCCCGCATCAAATAACCTCTGGACAAGCCAGCTGCCAAGAAGACCGGTGGCGCCGCTGACAAGCACGGAACGATTTTTCCAAAAAGATTGGCTCACGGCTTCAATCTCCATGGGACGTTTCCTGAATCCCACATTTTTTCGAGCAACTGAACATCCCTTAAGGTGTCCATGCATTGCCAGAAATCATGGTGTCGGTAAGCCATAAGCTGGTTTTCGCGCGTCAATCTCTCCATGGGAGAGGATTCAAACGAAGTGTCGGAGCTATCTATATAATTGACGATTTCAGGCTCAAGCACGAAGAAACCACCGTTTATCCATCCACCAGCGGTCTGAGCCTTTTCGGAAAAACTTTCAACATTTTCGCCCTTAAAAACCAAGTCTCCAAAACGAGCAGGTGGACGCACGGCTGTTATGGTAGCTATCTTTCCATGACTTTTGTGGAATTCCAACAGCTCATCGATATTGACATTGCTTACCCCATCGCCGTAAGTGAGCAAGAAGGGTTCATTGCCAATGTATTCGGCTATTCTCTTTACTCGCCCGCCCGTTTGGGTTTTAGCGCCCGTATCGAGCAGATGCACCGTCCAATCCTCGGTGTGGCCGTTGTGCACCAGCAGATCTCCGGTGGAAAGCTTTACCGTAAGGCTGCACGTTCTTTTCCGATAGTTAATGAAATAATCCTTTATCATTTCGCCCTTGTAGCCCAGGGCTATCACAAATTCCCTGCACCCGTAATCGGCAAAACTGCGCATGATGTGCCATATTATGGGTTTGCCCCCGATTTCCACCATCGGTTTGGGCTTGACCAGAGTTTCTTCGGCAAGCCGGGTTCCAAGACCTCCCGCCAAAATTCCAACCTTCATATCGTCCCCCTTCGGTAAAATATTTGACGTTTAGTGGTTCAGTCTCCCGAACCTGCCATACCGTCTTACCCGTATATTTGCTGCAAACTCCTGGAGGCCGCATCTGAGTCGCAGAATGCTGACTGAGGTATTACGCAAGGATTATGCCCTGTTTTAAACAAATTGCAATATTTTAGGAAAAAAGTTTGAACTCGATTTTGTCGGAAACAGACTTTGCGCCCCGGCTTGGGACACCGCTAAGACATTCAACTCCGCCTTCATTTTCGCGGAAAGCTTTTCTGTTTCATTTCGCGGCTTCGCCTGAGCCAATTTGGGCTAAGTCAACAGCATTGAGGGGGGTGGGTAAGGGCTGTGAAGCGACTATCGATCAGAGCGGGCAATCCCGTGTTTTGCGGAACCACGGTTCAAAGTGCAAAGATGGTCGACCATTTGCGTCAGGGCTTTGGGGGGTGAGAATGAGTCCCCAAAGTTTTTTTCAAACATCAGGGTTCTGAAAGTATGATATTCTCTTTGCTTTGATTGGTTGCAACCCCAAGATTATACGCCAGTACTTCGAGGAGGACGTGCGTGTAGAACCCCCGGGAGCTAACCGTTGAAATTGATAAATAGGAACCGATTGAAGCCTCCTCCATGCCCCCGATGTACACTCCAGAGTGATTGTTTTTGACCCATACGGCTCTATATTTCAGTTTCGCAGATAAAAAAGGCAAATATATCTCTACGGTCGATCCAGAGCTAATCAAAATTCCCTTTGAATATTCTGAAAATGATCTAAAGAGCTTGTGCAAGATGGCGTTCGGATTCTTTCGGTGCAAGCCTGCGAATGCCCGGTAGAACAGTTCGTTTGCCGCCGGGACAAATCTGTTAAAGGTTACCGCTTCCGCTCTCCGTTTCAAAATATCGTAAAAGGGGCCAAAATCAAAGTAACCTTTCGGATTTTGATGGGCTATGCGTTTGGGAAGATCATAAATGATCTCCCAGGCCGAGAGGACTTGGTCGTCAGGAATATCCGTTATCTTCGTAAGACACTTGTTCGTTTCAGCAAAAGAGCCTTTTATCAGGATGAGGTTGCTGAACTGGAGCCCGATCTCATTTTCGGAGGCATACTTGGCCAAATCAAATAGCTTATCGATTATGAGATTGTTTTCCGTTACATTGATGATCAGTATGGGGCCGGCAGAGTTGCGCATCCTGGCCTTGAGATTGCTGATATTTTCAAAAAGAACATCAAGTCTGCCGCCGCATCGCAAATGCGAGTACAACTCAGGATCGACAGTGTCACAACTTATTGTTATCCTGTGAAAGCGCATCAATACATCGAGGTCGGCATCGGTGAATTTTTTGCCAAAATTTGAGACCAAGGTAATTTGCAGATTGGGATAGTTGTCGAAAAGTTTTGCACACAGGGTTTTCCATGGCGAATACATTGTGAGTTCGCCCAGACCACCTATGTTTAAAACCTGGAGCCCATTTTGTGAGAGAAGTGACGCAAGCCGGAAAACCCGTTCCTGATTGGTATCGCTATACTTTTTCATTCCATCGCCGGGCTTGTCATTGGAATGAATAAAGCAATAAATGCAAGAACAATTGCATTTATCTGTTATTCCAAGGTCACATGCGATGAAGCAAAATTCAGAACACAGCTTTGTCTGACTGGAAATTTGCTTGCCGCGACTTCGCAAATAATTCACCACATGTCTTTGTAGTGTATCGGTCGTGATTTGTTCTATCGGGGCTATCCTACAAGTGACGCATGCCTCCTTGAGATTTCCAGTAAGCAGCTGCTGCCTCAGTTCACTAAAGGGTCCATTGGCAAATACACTCCTGAATGTCTCCATGTCCAGAAGAGCATCGTCAATATTTCCGAAATCACCCTCAACTGGACCACAACAGGGGCGAATACCGCCATCGACGTTTACCTGGAGCATGCGCCATGGTGCTATACAATTTTTTGTCATCTGCCGCTTCTCTTCTGGCATCCTGCTATCCTTCTATAATGACCGCAGCGGGTAATACTCTAATACGCAGTTACGTTGAAGATTTGCTTGATGGGTTGTACTATGCTCCACCCATTCTACGGCTGAGCGCACATTCGTATGAGCCTCGCGCTGTAATCCGATATTGCTATCCCATGGTTATATCGGCTGCCATCCAAACCGCTGAGGCAATACCCATCATTATTACCAGAACCTCTTCTTTGTGGAAATCGTTTTTTTACCGGGCAATAATGCAATTATCTTTCAAACCATGCGTGTTAATAATTTTGTATGAAATCTGGGTATTTGACATAAGAGCCAATAAAAAATCGAGAGTGGTTCGGGGAATCAAATTCGTCGACTGTATTGAGCAGAAAGATGTGCCGCCCCTCGACGCCCTACACCACGTTTGACAATGGCTCCTCGCTCAAACGGGTCTCCATCCACTTTTTGAGCTCATCCATCCAGAGGCCGCTTTTTCGTAAGCCCCTCATAAGATGCGCCCTGCGGCAGGCGTAAATGCAAACGGCATTTGAGCTCCTTTTGGTCCAACCGGAGGGTTCTGGCGATTTGGAAGACGGAGCAGGTTTGAAAGAGGCCAGGAGCGACAGCCCAAAAACTATCGGGGATTGCACCTTTTTTTTGCGGTTGCCCCTCCATTGTTCAAATGACTCACGCAAGAGGGCGATCCCAGGGGGACCGCCCTCTTGAGGAACAAAGCATGGGGGGGGTTAACCCTGGAGCAACTTGAGTATCTGCTGCGGATCCTGGTTGGCCTGGGCAAGCATCGCCATTGCGGATTGTTCCAGGATCTGCTGTTTGGTCATATCGCTTACCGCCGAAGCCATATCCACGTCTTCGATAGTTGAGGCCGAGGAGGTATAGTTCTGGATGGTTGTCGTCAGATTGCTCACCGCATATTGGAGCTGGTTCTGCATTCCGCCCACATTTCCCATTATTGTATTTATAGAGGTTAGAGCACTATCCAGAGCCGTCATGGCAGTCTGAGCGTCCGCCATATTGCTAAGATCAAGACCACTTATACTAAGGAAAGTCGTGGTTGCACCCGAAAGGGCGACAACGAACTGATCGTTGATGGAGGCTGTGTCCCCGATCTGAAAAGTAACTGTTGTAGCACTGGCGCCAAGCAACGTGG
>JBMFHI010000168.1:0-5578 GCA_049976905.1 Syntrophobacteraceae bacterium
ACCTTGTCTACGCTTCCTCCTCGAGCGTCTATGGGGGCAACGGTAAGATTCCCTTTTCCGAGCACGACACTGTCGACCACCCCATAAATATTTATGCCGCTACAAAAAAAGCCAATGAACTGATGGCGCACGCCTACAGTCACCTCTACGGCCTGCCCACTACCGGGCTGCGCTTTTTTACGGTTTACGGCCCCTGGGGGCGACCCGACATGGCGCTTTTCCAGTTTACAAGGGCGATGCTTGCCGGAGAGCCGATCGAAGTGTTTAATCACGGCCAAATGACTCGGGACTTCACCTATATCGATGATATCGTGCGTGGTATTTCCCTTGTGCTGGACAAGCCCCCGGTTCCGGATCCGTGGTTTGACAGAAGCAATCCCGATCCATCCAGGTCATCTGCCCCTTACCGGGTTTTTAATATCGGCAACAGCGATCCCGTCGAATTGATGGCGTACATAGCGGCGTTGGAAGAGGCGCTGGGTTGTGTTGCGAAAAAGAATTTTCTGCCCATGCAGATGGGCGATTTAGTGGCAACTCTGGCCGATACAGGGGAACTGCTGGCTGCTGTGGGCTTTAAGCCGGAGACATCTGTTAGTGAGGGTGTCAGGCAATTCGTGGATTGGTACCGGAACTACTATGGGGTGTGAAGCCCTGGCGCGAGTCATGACGGTTTTAAAGCATGCGTCACATTGTCGCTTCGCTATTCCCCCTGCCTCTTAGAGTGAGAAAATTGGTGGTTGTCTCTAAAAACGGGATTTAAAAAATGCAAAATAGCAACAACAACGGTAACAACAGCAAAACCGATATTTTGGCGACGGCCGCTGCGTCTTTGCCTGCGAATGGAGCCGGCTGGTACCAGGAAGAATACGAAGAAGGCGTTAATCTTCGCGATTACTGGTATGTACTAAAGAAGCGCAAGTGGTGGGTGTTGGGAATAATGGGCGGGGCTGTAACCCTGGCCATTCTCGCCATCCTGTTTATGACCCCGGTCTGGGAGGGCAAAATCACTCTCCAGATCACCCAGGATAAAGGCTCCTCTGCCCTTGGCAGTGCGGGTAGTTCCATGGACCCGCTCGGGGCAATCATGGGTTCAAGCGACATGGACAGGTTCTACCAGACACAGTACGCAATTTTGCATTCTCCCGCCATCGCTTACGGCCTAATAGATGCGCTGAAACTTAAGGACCATCCTTCCTACAAAAAAGTTGTAAAGGAAAATCCTCACGACCCGCCGGGAGTTATACGGCAGAAGTACGCAAAGGAGCTTCTACAACAACTATTGGTTCTGCCCATCAACGACTCCTATCTCGTTGACGTTATATTTCGCTCGACAGACAAAAAACTTGCCCGGGAGGTCCCTACTGCTGTCCAGGATGTCTATCTAAATCTGTGTATGAAGACCAGACAGCAGTCCTTTGTGATGTTGAAGGATTGGCTCGATAAACAGTTGGTCCATCTCGCCGATAAGCTTGAGATTTCGGAGAAGCACGCAATCATCGCCGGGCAGAAGGGCGATTTCATGGGCGTGGACATGACTAACGAAAAGATGGCCGCGATGAACGTCGTGCTCCAAAAGTACGTACAGGTCTCCCATCTTTTGACGACTGCCCAGTCTGCCCTTGCTGCCAAAAAGGCCCTCTACGAGCAGATCGAGCAAAAGGGCGTCGATGCGCCGGTGATTGTCAATAATCCCTTAGTCGAGAGGCTCCGTGCCCAGCTTATTACGGTGCAGGGCCAGGCCAGCGGTTCCGGCCAGGTCTTTGGCCCCAACTTTCCCCAACAGAAGGTGACCCTGGCTACGGCAAATGAAATTAAAAGAAAACTGGACGCCGAAATAAGTCGGCAGGTTATAAGCATCAGGTCCGACTATCAGGCGGCGTTGAAGGCCGAGAATCTACTGCAGCAGGAATTCGAGGAGGCCAAGGCCAAACTTGGCGGCATGGAAAACGGCCTGGTCCAATACCATATGCTCCAACGGGACCTTCAAACCAACCAGGCCCTGTATGAAGGTTTGCTCGGCCGGATGAAGGACGCAGCCGTTGCGGCCACCATGGTTCCCAGCAATATTGCCATAATTAACCCCTCCGAGGAGCCCTACAAGCCCTATCGACCCAGGCCTTTACTCTACCTCGCGTTAGCTGTGTTCCTCGGAGCCGTGATCGGATCCGTGACGGCGTTTTTCCTGGAATACATGGATAACTCCATAAAGACAGTAGAAGAACTGGAAAAAATCGTCCATATCCCCAGTCTTGGCATGATTCCCATGATCCAAGACGGGACGCTTCCGAAAACTCCGCTCGAAACGATCGCCTATTTCGATCCGAAGTCGCAAATAAGCGAGGCGGTATCCCACATCAAATCGGCCATCATGCTCTCCGCGTCTTTGTCCGCGCCGCAGACGATAGTCATAAGCAGTTGCAATCCCAGTGAGGGAAAGACCACGAGTACCTGTAATATGGCTATAGCCTTGAGCCGGGGGGAGCGCAAGTGCGTGTTGATCGACTGCGATCTTAGAAAACCCGGGTTGCACAGGGTATTCGCGCTAAAGAACAAACGGGGATTGACAAACTACCTCACGGGTAGCGCCACGTTGGAAGAAATTATTAAACCTACTGAAATCCCTGATCTTTATCTCATCCCGGCTGGTCCGACTCCCCCGAACCCCGGCGAACTCCTTGCCTCGGAGGCCTTCAGGAAAATGATCGCGCTTCTTCGGGAGCGCTACGTGCAGATTGTGATCGATTCGCCGCCCATTATAGGTTTTGCCGACGCCAGGCTTCTTTCGTCCGTGGCCGACGGTGTGGTGCTGGTTTTCAAGCACAACAGCACCAGTCGCGAATCGGCCAAACTTGCCGTCCAGATGCTTTCGCAAAATAAGTCGCAGATTCTTGGGAGCATCCTCACCATGGTAAAGAAAGACCAGATGGGGTACGGCGCTTACTACAGCTATTACAAGCATTATAATAAATATTACGAAGCCTATAACGATGCCGATTCCAAAGCGCTGAAAAAGCTTTCCTCTCCAGGGGACCTCGGGGACACTAAGTAAGAGATGGTTTGGGTCGCTTTTAACCTTATGGGTAGCCGATACATTTCTATTTTGGCCAAAGAGGCCGCTATTCTTTAAAAGGAACTAAAATGCAGGAGGCTGTGTATTCGCGGTGCCTGGAAGAACACCTTGCAGTTTTTGCCCGGCTGGAGGCCCTGCGCCGGGATGTTACCCAGGCTGCAGGGTGGGTCGAGGCTACAATCCGGCGTGGCGGCAAGGTCCTGGTTTGCGGAAACGGCGGAAGCGCCGCCGATGCGCAGCATTTTGCGGCTGAGCTTGTCGGCCGGTTCCAGCGGGAGCGCCGCGCCTGGCCGGCCATAGCCCTTACGACCGATACGTCCATACTGACAGCCATTGGAAACGACTACGGTTTCAATACGATTTTTTCTCGGCAAACAGAGGCGCTTGCTTCGGCGGGCGATCTTCTGGTAGGCATTTCCACCTCGGGTAATTCCGAGAATGTGTTGCGGGCCGTGGAATGCGCCAGGTCAAAGGCAGTCCGCAGCCTCGGGCTTCTGGGTGGAGAGGGAGGCGCAATAGGCGCTGCCGTTGATCTTGCCTTGACGGTTCCCTCTAAAGTTACCGCGCATGTCCAGGAAGCCCATATTTTTATTCTTCATGCGATCTGCCTGATGGTCGAAAGCTCGATGGAAAATAGTGTGGCGGCAATTTAGCCCTTGAGCGGGCCAATTGGTACACCATGATTAACAACCCGTGACACTTGATGAATGAATGGTTTAAACAAAAGGAGCAGAAGGTATGCGACAGGCGTTAGTTTGCGGTGCGGGGGGCTTTATCGGAAGCCATATGGTTGAGCGACTGAAGGCGGAAGGGTTTTGGGTGCGCGGGATCGACATAAAATACCCCGAGTTCGCTGCAACCGTGGCCGATGATTTCATCATCGGAGACCTTCGCGATCCCTATGTTTGCCGCCAGGCGGTCGACCGCCGGTTCGACGAGGTCTACCAGTTCGCGGCCGACATGGGCGGCGCGGGCTTTGTCTTTACCGGCGAAAACGATGCCGATATCATGCACAATTCCGGTATGATCAACCTCAACATGATCGATGCTTGCCAAAAGCGCAACGTAAAGCGCATATTCTATTCCTCCTCTGCCTGCATGTACCCTGAGTACAATCAGACCGACCCGGATAACCCCAATTGCGCCGAAGACAGCGCCTATCCTGCCAATCCCGACAGTGACTACGGCTGGGAGAAGCTTTTTAGCGAACGGTTGTACCTGGCCTTTCACAGAAATTACGGGATGGAGGTCCGCATCGCCCGCTACCACAATATTTTCGGACCCGAAGGAACGTGGCAGGGCGGCAGGGAAAAGGCGCCCGCGGCAATGTGCCGCAAGGTGGCGATGAGCGAAGACGGCGGGGAAATCGAGATTTGGGGAGACGGCAAGCAAACGCGCTCGTTTCTCTTCGTGGATGAGTGTCTGGAAGGAACGATCCGCCTGACTCGCTCGGATTGGACCGGGCCGGTAAATATCGGCTCCGATGAAATGGTGACTATCGATCAGCTTGCCGACATGGCCATGGAGATCGCGGGCAAAAAGCTTGTCAAAAAGCACATTCCCGGTCCCCTCGGGGTACGGGGCCGAAACTCCGACAACCGGCTGATTCATGAAAAACTTGGCTGGAAGCCCTCGCAGACGCTTAAGGAAGGTATGGTGAAGACCTACCGGTGGATAGCGGAGCAGATTGATGGAAAAAGTTGAGGGTTTTAGGAAACTGGCATTGGTCGGGATGCGGAGCCTAATTCAAGGTTGCCGTTTCACGACCTGCAAAGATTATGATGACCTCTAAAAAGTCGAACAGTCCTATTCTTGCCCGCCTTCTCAAGGGGGGGGGGGCGCAGGGCTTTGGGCAGGCTGTCCAGATGCTGATTCGGCTAGCTGAAGTGCCATTGCTCCTCTGTTTTTGGGGACCGCATCTCTATGGCGAATGGCTCATGCTGTTTGCGATCCCCGGTTATCTCGTACTTGGCAACGGCGGCTTTTGCTCTGCTGCATGTCACGACATGACAATGCTGAGTCAACGCGGGGATCGCCAGGGAGTCCTCGCCGTATTTCAAAGTACTTGGGCTTTGCTTGGCATAATTACATTCGTCGTTGGGCTATGCGCCGTGACGTTTGTCAATGCATTTCCGCTGGCTCACTGGCTCGGTTTTTCCATTATCGACCAGGCGCATACGGAGATTGTTTTCCTCTTGCTGACCGCCTATGTACTGGTTGGTTTCCAATACGGACTCCTTTACGGGGGGTTCTGGGTTGCCGGCCACTATCCCTTGGGCATGTCACTTGCGGCAGTGGCGCAGCTTGTCGAATTTGCCCTGCTTGCCTCAGCTGTCGCGATGGGATATGGACCAGTTGGCGCGGCGGCTGGTCTTCTGTCCGGAAGACTTCTTGGCGCCGTTCTGTATTGGGTAAATCACCACAGGCTATCACCCTGGCTCCGATACGGTATTTCGCATTCGTCATTCTCCGAAGTGCGGCGGCTCTTCAAACCGGCTCTAGCCTCAC
>JBMFHI010000169.1:0-5195 GCA_049976905.1 Syntrophobacteraceae bacterium
ATGCTCACGATGCCCGCCGGCTCGCCTATTTATCACCCGATTGCGCTCGCCCCAAACTGGACCAGAAAAAGTTCTCGCCCCGGCGTTACGGAAGGCGAATTTTTCTCGTCTATGCACACTGACCGCAAGGACACGATGAAAGGATCGCTTATCTCTCCCCGGTAGGTCTCGCGTTTCCAGCGCCGGAATGGAGTATTTCCCGCCCAGGTCCACCCCCAGGGATAGTGGTTGCAGACCTCGGGGCCGCCCAGTTTATCCAGGGCCGCCATGTTTTCTTCGAGCGTTGACTTAACGTTATTGAAAAAGAGCGCTTCATTCACCATCCCCTGCGGTCCTCCCTCGGAACTGGCGCCATTGTCCGAGAGCACCATGATCAGCGTATTGTCCAACTCAGCGAGGTTTTTCAAAAACTCGATCAACCGACCAATGTGGTGATCGGTATGGGTTAGAAAGCCTGCGTAGACTTCCATCATGCGGGCGTAGAGCTTTTTTTCCTCGGCGGATAACGACTCCCAGGGCTGGACATCCGGATCGTGGCGGGAAAGTTGCGCATCCTCGGGTACAACTCCCAGTTTTTTTTGACGCGCGAATACCTGCTCTCTGTAAAACTGCCAGCCGGCATCGAATTTTCCTTTATACCTGTCCGCCCATTCTTTGGGGACGTGATGGGGAGCATGCATCGCCCCGGGGCAGAAATACAGGAAGAAGGGCTTGTTGGGGGCAACCTGCTTGGAGTCGGCAATGAAGGCTATGGCCTTGTCCACAAGGTCTTCGCTAAGATGATAGCCCTGTTCGGGCCCCCTGTCGGGTTCGACCGCATGATTGTCGTATATCAGGTAGGGGTAGTACTGGTTAGTCTCACCTCCCAGGAACCCGTAGAATCTTTCGATTCCTCGTCCAAGCGGCCAGCGCTCATAAGGGCCAGCGGCCGAGAGTTGGTCAGAGGGCGTGAGGTGCCACTTCCCGATGGCATAGGTATTGTATCCCTGCTGGAGGAGTATCTCGGAGAGGAAACCATTTTCGAAGGGAATGTTGCCATTGCTTCCCGGATAGCCCGTGGAGCCCTCGGTAATGCACGATATGGCATTGGAATGATGGGTTCTCCCCGTGAGTATACCGGAGCGCGTGGGGGAGCAGAGCGCGGTAGTGTGCATGTTGTTGTAGACAAGGCCGTTTTGGGCCAGCGCATCGAGGTTGGGGGTCTGGATGGGACTGCCATAGCATCCCAACTGAGCAAAGCCGGTGTCGTCTAGAATGATAAACAATACGTTGGGCGCCCCCTGCCTGGCGCGAAGAGGTTCAGGCCACGCCGGAGAGGACTGATCGAAGGTCCGTCCGATCACGCCGGGAAATGCTGAGCCGGGCTTGTATTCTTTTAGCGACATGGTGGGCCTCCTTATCACTTCGATTGGATGTTTGGGGGCAATTCATTCAACCTTGCACAGGGACAGTTCCGATTTCAAAACCGTGCGTTTTTTAAAAAATAGCCAGGCTATATCCCCCGCGCTCAGTACCCGCCCCAGTTCCTTGAAAGCAAAGAAGGGAATGAAGGCAAAAAAGACGACCAATACACCCGCAAGCAGTTCATCAAGGTGAGCGGCAATCAGATGAAAGCCACCCCCAAAGCCCTTGCCGTCCAGGAGTGCGTCGGCCACGCGCTCGATAGCGCTAAAAAAGATTACCCAAACCGCGAAAACGATCGTTTTATACAGGGTGGTCACGATCAGGGGCTTTTGCTGAAAGCGGTTTGCAAGGCCCAAAGAGTCTCCGATCATGACCACTTTGGCCAAAACGAGCGCTTTAAAGAAGGCATAGCCGTAATGGAAGTAACTAATCTTGTAGGCAGCCAGAACCAACCTGCGGTACATGGTGAACACAGCGAAGAAAACGAACAGGTAGGCGACATTTATTCCATATTCGGCCAGTTCATGGCGGACTCTATATTTCAAACCAGGTTTTTCCCTTGCCGGCTCTCTCATCTGTCGCCTCATTTCATGCGGTTACGCGCCTTTTGACTTTGCCTGCTGTCCTGGCATGTTTTGGCTAAAACTCCACTTCGCCGTTTAGAAAGATTTGTGTGATGCAATCGGCCGTTTTCCCGCAGCCAAGCAACTGCGCCATGATCTTCAAGGCGGGGCCGGCATGAAGAAAGAAGGCCCTGTATCCCGCGCAAAGATAATTGAGCCCCTTCTCATTGTTGGGGGCCTTGACAAAACGATTCTTCGGGCATTCGCCGTAGCACACGGCCAGAAAGTCACACCTTCCGCAGTATCCCGGCAGGGTGTCGCTTTTGTCCCTTCCAAACTTTTTCTGCCTGGCTGAAGCCGCGAGTTCGAGCATAGGGGTTGTCAGGATATTTCCCAGCAAATATGCCGGTTCCACGAAATGGTCGCAGGAATAGAGATCGCCGTTGTGCTCAAGGGTCAAGGCGAGGCCGCATGTGGGCGCTAAGGTGCATACCGCGCCGGGATGGCCCATCCATGCGGCCAGAGTCGCGTCGAAGTTAAGCACAAAGGTGCTGCCGACATCATGCGCCACCCATTCGTTGAAGATTTCAATTAGAAAACGGCCAAACTGCTCCGGGCCAACCGAGGGTTCGGTCACGGCCCCGCCCTCCTGATACCCGCTCGCGCCGGCGCGTTCAACGATCGGAATGAACTGGATATAGTCGGCCCTTAGTTCATCGCGGAAGAATCGGTAGACTTCCAGTGGATGATCGCCATTCCTGGAATTGACGGCACACAGGATATTGAACTCCACCCGATGTTTCTGAAGCAGTCGGACAGCGCGCACGACCCTGCGGAAAGTGCCTCTTCCCGCTTTGTCTTTTCGATAGAAATCGTGAAGTTCACCCGGACCGTCAAGGCTTAGGCCCACCAGGAAGTCATTCTCCTTGAAAAAGCGGCACCACTGGTCGTCAAGAAGGACCCCATTGGTCTGGAACGTGTTCTCGATTCTTACGCCCGGCCTGCGGTATCTTCTTTGAAGTTCCAACGAGCGCCGATAGAAACCAAGGCCCATGAGAGTTGGCTCCCCGCCCTGCCAGGCCACCGTGGCGCCGGGACTCCGCGGGTATTGCAGGAGTTGCCGGATGAATGCTTCGTGTACAGCCTCAGTCATGCGAAAGTTGCTGCCGGGATAGAGGTCTGCCTTTTTGAGGAAAAAGCAGTAGTCACATTGAAGGTTACAGGCCGAACCCGAGGGCTTGACCATAAAATGAAAGGCCCTGGGCGCCGAGGCGGCTGTCATCATGTGTTTCTCGCAATATCGAGGCCGTCGATTCCATTGTTCCTGTTGGCCCGGTCATGGTAAAGGTGTGCAAGGAATAAACGCGAAACTCGAAACCTAGTAGAAACGATAAATATGAAAGCGGGGCAGTCAAGGGTAATTCTGTTGGCTTCAGGCTACACCATCGAAAAGGGCAAGGGAAAAGAGGGGGCTGAGCTGTTGTCCACCAAGGCCGTGAATCCAGGACCGAACCGACCGAGGAAGCCCCTGGGGAAAAGGACCTCTCCCGTTGCTTCGGACCCAGGCAATAAAATGACATTGCCTGGGCCACCCACCGCATTATCAGCGCACAGGGACGATTGGCGATAAATGGTGGGCAACGCTGCGCTTTTGTCCACCCTACCACCCTGGGTAAAATGGGGATAGGGCGACCAAAACACGGGGAGCCGGTCGAAGATTTCGTCCTGCTCCCCCCTTATTCCGAAGAGCGCCAGGCCTGGAAAGATATGTTGGCCCAGGCTGAGGAAGCCCTCCGAAGCGTTCTTGCAACCGGCATAACCGAAGCTATGAACCGGTTCAATCGGCGAGATTGAAAAAACGATCCCTGTTTACAATTTCTCCCCGCGTGCTGATGGTAATCTCTTCCACGGGAATATCCTTTCCGGCATCCTTTAACGCTTTTCGAACTATTGCGGGCAAGGCCGAGCAGCACGGCACTTCCATGTCGACAACCGTAACACCGGCAACGCCCGCGGTTCGAAAAATCTCCGTAAATCTTTTAACGTACTCCTCTTTGTCGTCGAACTTGGGACAACCGAGAAGCACGGTCTTGCCGCCAAGGAATCTGTGGTGAAAATTCGGGTATGCCACGGGCGCGCAGTCGGCTACGATAAGAAGGTCGGCTCCCTTTAAAAAGGGGGCGTTGGGGGGTACGAGCCTTATCTGGACCGGCCAGTGGGAAAGCTCGGAGACTTGGTCGAGTTCCCCTGGGCTCTTCGATTCGGCCCTTGGCGCGAATACCTCTATTTGGCTCGAGGGACACCCACGGGCGGGTTTTAATTCTTTGACCTTTTGGGGCTCTTCGCTTTTTTTCTTCTCGAAATGTTCCTCTACTTCTTCGGGATCGAACTCGTCTGCTTCCCGCTCGATTACGCGAACCGCTCCCTTTGGACAGCCTGAAAGACAGGCGCCAAGCCCGTCGCAGTAAGATTCCTTTATAAGCCTGGCTTTACCGTCTCTTATCTCCAGCGCCCCCTCCGCGCAGGCAATGGCGCACATCCCGCAGCCGTCGCACAGTTCTTCGTCTATTTCGACTATCTTTCGTATTCTTGCCATATCCTTACTCCGATCGGGCAGGGGAGCAAGTCGTTTTAAACCCTGGCTTCCCCGCCGGGAAAAGTTCCCGATGGACTCTAAGCGTTTGCGCTAACGACCTGTTCCATAAGTTTTTTGCCTGTTTGCGTAAAAAGGGTACTGACTTCGGCCGAGCCTGGCGCATCCGCTCCGGCTTTTAAGGCGTCGATGACCTCAGCGATTCGCACCGCGTCCCGGACACACTTGAAATTGGCCAAATCCTCCTCGCGTTTGCCCCCCTGGAGGTTTAAAAGTATGGACAACACCCGGCGGGTCACCTCATCGGGCGCTCCTGCCCGGGTTAGGATGTCGCGGGCCGCAACCTCGTCTTCCTCTGAAAATCCGCAGGTCTTGCCCGCGTTTGCCGACATCCCCGCAATGACTGAGAGGCAGGCTGCAAGGGTTACGATCGCCGGGTCGCCTCCCTCGGATTTTTGAATCTTTTCAGCGTATTCGATAACCTTGAGCATTCGCCCGATTCGCTTGAAGTTGTGCCCAAGGAATTTTTTCATCTCGGTAGCCGTTCGGTCCTTTAGCAGATCGCTCCTTTTGGCCAGAAGCTCGGGGGGCATGTCGGTGCCGAGGCACTGGGCGGCGTACTTGCAGTAGACCGC
>JBMFHI010000170.1:0-5190 GCA_049976905.1 Syntrophobacteraceae bacterium
CTACGGCCATCCTCACCAGTTCCTTGGCCTTCTCGGTTGCCCCGGCCCGGTCGTTCATATGTACCCAGGAATCCTGGTTGCGAATATTGGCCATATCGAAGAGGTATTTGTTTAATCCCGCATCCAGCAAGGTTTCTCTAAATAGCGGTTCGTGTGTAAGGGGCGTACAGGCGGCTACCACAACCCGGTTGATACCCTTTTGCCTGATCACTTCCGCCATCCTCACCTGTGTATCCTGTGAACAGGTAAACAAATTGTCCTCGACATGGATAACATTGGAAAGCGTTGCTGCATATTCCCGGACCTTCGGCACATCGACAATGCCTCCGATATTGATGCCGCAGTTGCACACGAAAACGCCTATCCTTGGGGGCTCTAAACTTACGTCCCTTGGAAGAGGGTATTGCCGCGTTCGGGTCTGCGTCCACCTGGCCCGGGCAAGAAGCGCGCCGACCGCTGCCGCGGCCCCCGATGCCTCCATGACCGACTGCGGTATGTCCTTTGGACCTTGAAACGTTCCGCAAACATAAACGCCCGGCCGGGTGGTCGATATGGGCATGAAGCCTTCGGTAACGGCGTAATTGTGTTTGTTGAGATCAATCCCCAACCTCTGTGCCAGAGCCGCGGTCTCTTTTCCGACTTCAAAGCCCGCGGACAATACCACGAGGTCGAAGACTTCCTCCTCCACTTCGCCGCTTTCCCGAATATAGCGAATCTTTTGCTCGCCTTCCCCGACCGGGTCTATGGTGTGAACCCTGGACCTGATGAACTTGACGCCTAATTCTACTGCGCGGTTGTAATACTGTTCGAATTCCTTCCCGTAGGTGCGCATGTCCATGAAGAAAATAGTGCAATCGAGATTGTGGCGGGCGTGCTCTTTGGCAATGACCGCCTCCTTGATCGCGTACATGCAGCAAACGGCCGAACAATAGGAATTGGCGCATCCGTTGCTGTTGCGAGACCCAACGCACTGGAGCCAGGCGATCTTCTCTGGTTCCTGCCGGTCGTAAGGGCGCATGAGGTGGCCGCGGTAGGGGCCCGAGGCGCTCAAGATCCGCTCAAATTCCAGGCTGGTAACTATATTGGGAGATTTTACATAATTTAAGGTATCCAGCTCCGAGGGATCGTAGACCTCGTTTCCCGGTGAAAGTATGACGGCGCCCACCTCGATCTCCGATATCCGGGGCTGGTCGTCGTAGTGGACCGCACCCGCAAGACATACCTTTTCGCACATCCCGCAGCCGATACACACCTCACGGTCGATGACAAAACCCCTGGGAATAGCCTGAGGGTAGCGAATGTAGGTCGCTTCCCTCAGATCGAGCCGCTGGTTAAATTCGTTTGCGGCTGTAACCGGGCATACCGAACGGCACTGTCCACACGCGGTGCACGCGGCAAGGTCGATGTAGCGGGGTGCCGACTTGAGGATCGCCCTGAAGTTTCCCGCTTCTCCTTCCAGCGACAGGACTTCACTGCTGCAGATTATGTTGATGTTTAGATGGCGGCCCACCTCGACTAGTTTCGGCGAGATTATGCACATGGCGCAGTCGTTTGTGGGAAACGTCTTGTCGAGTTGGGACATTTTCCCGCCTATGGTCGGGGAATTATCCACCAAATGCACATAGAAGCCGGAATTGGCAAGATCGAGCGAGGCCTGCATTCCCGCCACACCGGCCCCGACAACCAGCACGGCTCCTTTGCTGCGACCAGTTTTGGAGTTCCACATAACCGCTTTCTCCTGGTTAGCAAAAACGCAGCTCTAAGCCGCCTATGCACCCAATCCTACGAACCCTGCCGTGTTGCCCTCGAAACCGTGGAAGGCGGCTTTGCCTGCTTTTTCCACCTCACACAGTCGCTGGGAAATGGTGTAGACCGAAAGGCCGCTTACGGCTGCTATCTCCCGCACCGATTGAGGGCCCTTGACAAGCGACTCCACTATGATGGCTTTCTGATACTCTTCGATGGCCGCCGTTGCGACTATATCCTCGTACTTTGCCTTATCTACTTTTTCATTGTACACGTTGCCCGTTGAGCAAAGTTGGCGTTTGATTCCGAGAAGCCACCTGAGCCTCGATGACCCAAACGTCCGCCCAAGGGCTAAAAGACGCAGCTCGAACCTGTCTCTATCCAGTGGCCCAAGCCCTCGGACCACCTCGCTAAGCTGCGAAACCGAGCGGGCAAATTCCTGCCCTTCGGCCGCGCTTACCCAACGCAGTTGCACCCGCTCCGCGCCAATCCCGGAATATTCGAGCAGCTTTCTAACCGTTTCCACTCGCCCGATAGTGTGGAAGTTTCCCTCCAGGTAATGACAGTCGCCAATGTGGCAGCCGTAGACGAAAACGGCGTCAAAACCGCTTCGGAGCCCCTCCACCAGGAAAAGAGGATCCACGCGCCCGGAGCACATGGTCCGCAGGACCCGAATGGTAGGCGGATACTGAAAACGCGAGACTCCGGCCAAATCGGCCCCTGCGTAGGAGCACCAGTTACACAAAAAAGCGAGAATCCCGGGCTGGAAAACCTCACTCATTTTGATTTCTCCTTTTCCCAAAATCCAACAGGTCATATCCGGACAGCTGCTGCACCCACCCGGGTTGCATGATCAATTGCCCTGCCTCGCAGGCCAGATAAAACCGCCGGGTATTCGAGCTAAAGCAATACCGGTAACAGGACTTCGCCCCTCAGGTCCCCTTAAAACGTTAAAACCTGAAAAACAGCGCCCGGATCCTTTTTAAAATAGTGAGAACAGGCCCGCGGTGTGTCTATCCGAAAAAACCTCCCGCAGGGGTTCGGATTAACACGGATTTTGGACCACCGACAGTCTAAAGAGACGCAGTTTCTCGGTTACGCAATCCTTTCCTGCCAAACACGGGCAGGATCAAAAGCGCTGCTTCAACCATGGCCGAAAAACTGGTGCATAGAGGAACTCCTCTTGGAGATTTACATCGTTTAAGCAAACAAGTAGCCTACTAATGCCTATGTGTCAAATAGATTTTACCTATGCCATAGGCTAAAGATCTCCAGGAAATACATTGGGAACCCCGGTTCTTATCGGGATGCCCCCTCAAAAAAATACCCGGCTTGCCAACACTCAAATTGCGGTAGCCCAATATCCACGCCACCGGGGACAAACGAAGCGCAGCACCCTGAGAGCGAGGCGTTCTGGTTTGACTAAAGATGCCCACCGCCTCGAAAAGATAAAGAGCCATTTCCTAGCGCCGGAGCCTCCTTAGGAGTCGGCTAACGAATCCGTAACCCTTTGAAAAGGTATGTAGTTCACAAAACGTCCAATACCAGACCCATGCATAGATCATGGACCCCAGTTTCGGATGGTTTTAACCGACTCCTGGCGATTTTTCTTGTCTAAAAACCACAAAGATCTCTTGAAAGCTCGCCCTTGCTTCGCTTTTCCATTTCGGGGGGAGCCTTAAGCGGCTTTGGCCCGAGATTTTCCCAGCACCTCAAAACAGGCTTTCATAAAAGCCGGAATATCGGATGGTTGCCTGCTCGTGACAAGATTTGCGTCCACCACTACCTCTTTATCCAAATACTCGGCTCCCGCATATTTTATATCGCAGGTTAAAGATTTCCATCCAGTAGCCTTACGGCCTTCGAGTTTGCCTGCCGAGATAAGGAGCTGCGGACCGTGGCAGATGGCAAAGACCGGTTTGTCTTGCTCCATAAAAAGCTTTACAAATCTCACAGGACCTTTATGCGCCCTCAATTTGTCGGGGGAATAACCTCCCGGGATGAGCAGGGCGTCGAAGTCGTCCGGCTTGGCCGAGTCAACTTCAGCGTCAATACGAACCGGAGTCCCCTGTTTTTTCCCGGTTACGGTCTCGTCCTTTTTTAAACCGATGTGAATGAGTTTGTGCCCGGCCTTTTTGAAGGCTTCAGCCGGTTCGCTGTATTCGGAATCTTCAAAATCGTCTGCGATCAAAACCGCAATCGTGCTCATTTCTACCTCCTTAAACCAAAGATTTTACCTATAAAGATTAAATCGCGTGGAGGAATTTGCAAGGCCGCTGCCCATCGCCGACGCATGCAGGCAGAGTTCATCTCTTTTTGGAAGGCAACTACACGGTTTCAATACTAAAGGTTTGCAGGAGACAATGTGCGCCGGCTAGCTTCGCTTGCCCATCCATTCTGCAAGCATCGGCCAGATTTCAAGACTGGCCGGCTTGGACAAAATCAGCCGGCCGTGCGTGTAGTTTTCTAAAAATCCTGTTGCAACCCCGCATTGATGAAATCCGATATCGGGCCCTTTAAAACCGTATGCCAGTCGCCTGCAGCCCTCCGTGGGCGCAATGAAGGTATCTGCGGCCCCCGAAAGGGCAAGCACCGGGATTTGTACCTGTGTCAATGCCGCAAGGTAGTCGAAACCATCTTGGCCCACAAATTTCCCCTCCAGGTTCCAACGGCACCATTGGCGCATGAGTACAGGATTTTCAGGCTCGGGTCCCATTCCAAAATAATGTCCTGGAGCTGAACGAGTCACTGCCATAAATAGATCTAGAAATCGGATTATCAAACGATTGCGTAGTCGCTCTCCGGCGAGGTAAGCCTGGGAGCCGAGCATGACAAGGCCGCGCAGGCGGCTGTTGGCAAGTTCAGGGTTTCGTGCAGCCCACATGGCTGCGATGAGTCCTCCTCCGCTATGGCCTATCCAAAACACGGGAGCGGGTCCCACGCGCTCAGACACCGCCTGCAGGGTTGCTGGAACATCGAAGCGTGCCGCGCACTCCATCGTCGTGTGAACCGGCGCCGCGCCGCTTTCCCCATGGCCTCGCCAATCGAGTACCCAACAGCCGTAACCCATGGAGGCCAGGTAACCTGCGAGCCCGGAGCACAAACCGCCGTTGGAAAAGGCCCCGTGGGTGAGAATCACCTCAGTGTTTGCGGTTGTAGAAGGCGCTGGTGGTGTGTGGTGTAGAGCCAACCTCACTCCATCGGCGCATTTAATGGAAATAGCCGAACTTTCTCCCACAGTCTCTGCACTTCCCAAATAGCCTTAAATACATCGGGGCAAACCACCTCCCGACCGATCAAAGTTGTTGATCTAGGCTCACGCGAAGGCGCGAAAAAAGAGATAAAAGAAACACGATACGAAATGTGTCCGAATTCACCTGAGCGCTCCAGGCCTGAATTAGCCCTGGTAGACCAGTCCGAAATGGCACTTTTTACGAGTTCAAT
>JBMFHI010000171.1:0-5182 GCA_049976905.1 Syntrophobacteraceae bacterium
GTTCTTAACGGTGCTTGCCGGCGACATGTCCCTTGTCGGTCCTCGCCCTCCGATCCCTTATGAGGTTGAAAATTATGACCTGTGGCACTGGAGAAGGGTGCTCGAAATGAAACCGGGCATAACAGGTCTATGGCAGGTGAGGGGCAGGAGCAAAACCACCTTTGACGAAATGGTGCGCCTTGATATCAAGTACATAACGAACTGGAGCCTCCGGCTGGATCTTAAACTTATCTTGATGACGCCTCTGGCTGTTTTGAGCGCCAGGGGCGCCTACTAAGCGCCAGGTCCCAGGTAATAGAGCCCGCATAGACTTCGGAAAGGCAAAGTATTGCTGCAAAGGAGAAGGCCATGGTCCGGGTTGGCATAGTCGGCTATGGATATTGGGGACCAAACATAGCCAGAAACTTCGACAGGGTTGAGGGATGCCGTGTCGTAAGGGTCTGTGACGCAAACCGGGCGGCTCTTGAGCGGGCAAGAAGCTCCTTGCCCGGCGTGGATACAACCACCGAGTTACACGAGCTTGTCGAGGCGCCCGATATAGATGCGGTTGCGGTAATCACGCCTGTTTCCACTCATTTTGATCTAGCCAGAAGGGCCCTTGAAAACGGCAAACACGTGTTTGTGGAAAAGCCTTTTACGGCCAATTCCGATCAGGCGCTGAAGTTGATCGAGATTGCCGAACGCAAAAACCTCAAGATAATGGTCGATCACACCTTTCTTTTCACCGGGGCCGTGCGAAAGATAAAACAACTGGTCGAGGACGGCACATTGGGCCGACTCTATTATTACGATTCAACGCGGGTAAATCTGGGGCTTTTCCAACACGATGTCAACGTCATATGGGATCTGGCCCCACACGACATTTCGATAATGAACTACGTGATCGGGAAAAAGCCCGAGGCTGTCGTGGCCACCGGCGGCAACCACTTTTGCGAGCATGAATACGTCGCTTACGTAACCGTGTATTTCCCAAACGAAGTGATTGCTCATGTAAACGTCAACTGGCTGTCTCCCGTGAAAGTGAGGACCACGCTTCTTGGCGGTGAAAAGAAGATGGTGGTTTGGAACGACCTCGATGCCGACGAGAAGGTCAAGGTCTACGACAAGGGAGTGGAAATCGGCAATTCTCAGGGAGTATACGACTTGCTCGTAAGTTACCGCAGCGGTGACATGTGGTCGCCCAGGCTCGATCAAACCGAAGCTTTGAGGCTTGAAACCCAGCAGTTTGTAGAGTGCGTAAGAAACGGTGCAAAGCCGATGAACGATGGCTGGGACGGCTATATGGTCGTGTGCATGCTCGAAGCCGCCGACAAATCGCTCAAAAAAAGAGGGGGCCTCATTTGGATGTGAAATTGTTCTCCGTTGCCATGGACGTAAAACTTTGGGAAATTGTGTTGCTTGCAAGTTTTATAAACCTTTGAGGGGGAGGGTAATTTCTTGACTACCGACCTTCGATCTTACGTTCCGGGGCCGAGTTTGGAAGCCGCAGGAACCGACATCCCTTTTCTCGATCTTGTGGGCCCCCACCTCGAACTTGAAGAGGAGCTGGTTTCGGTATTTCGCCGAAGTCTAAAGAGCGCCGATTTTATTGGCGGCAAGATGGTCGAAGGCTTCGAGAGCGAATTTGCCGCCTTTTGCCAAACCCTGTATTGCACAGGCGTAGGAAGCGGAACCGATGGACTTCGTTTGGCCCTGATGGCCGCAGGTATATCTGCGGGCGATATTGTGGTGACCGTGCCCAACACCTTTATCGCCACAACCGAGGCAATTTCGCAGACGGGCGCGATCGCCGATTTTGTCGATGTGGACGAAGCAATGCTCACTATGGATGCGCAAAAATTGGGCGAATACCTTGAAACGCGCTGTTCGTTTGATAACTCCGGCAGATTGATTCACCGCGAGATGGGACGGCCGGTAACCGCTGTGATCCCGGTCCACCTCTATGGACAGCCGGCCGATATGGATCCCATCTTGAATCTGGCTAAAGAGTACGGCCTGCAGGTAATCGAAGACGCCTGCCAGGCCCATGGGGCTCAATATTTTTCAATTCGCGAGAATGGGTGGAAAAGGGCGGGTTCGTTTGGCGTCGCGGCCGCCTTCAGCTTCTATCCGGGCAAAAACCTCGGCGCCTGTGGAGAGGCAGGAGCTGTAACCACCAATGACAGGGCCGTAGCGGCAAGGATCGGCATGCTTGGCAATCACGGCCAGAGCCGCAAATATTATCATGACATGGAAGGATATAACTCCCGGCTTGACGCCATTCAGGCAGGTATTCTAAGAGTAAAACTTAAGCACTTGCCCGAATGGAACCAAAAGCGGCAAGAGTGCGCAGCCCTCTACGGCGAACTTCTAAGCAAGGCTCCGGGCGTCAGGCTTCCCTATGCCGGTCCCCGGTTCAGGCCGGTCTGGCATCTCTATGTCATACGCACCGAGAGAAGAGACGCTCTTAAAGAGCATCTGGAACGTCACTGCGTTTCCACGGGTCTGCACTATCCGCTCCCGCTTCATCTGCAGAAAAGCTACCGCAGGATGCATTTTAGCCCCGGAGCCTTTCCCGTGGCAGAAACTGCCGCAGCGCGCATACTTTCCCTCCCGATGGGGCCGACCCTTACAAAAGATCAGATCGAATATATTTCGGATATCATTTTCCGATTCATGTCAACATAGCGATTTCCCGTCACAAATAATCAACCGCCAGCCACTGAGCACCATCCTCTTTGCAAGAGTGTTTTGACGGCCTCGAGATTTCCCGGTTGAGAGCCATAGGACTAATCTGAACTCATTTCGGGTAGCGTTGCCATGTATCTAAGAGACATATACTACGATGTGCGCCCCTTCGTTCCAAGGCCGATCCAGTTAATGTTGCGCCAGCGGGTAGCCGCGGCCAGACGCAAACTGGAGTGCAGCAAATGGCCCATAGACCATGCGGCCGCCGGTGCGCCGGTCTCATGGGAAGGATGGCCGGGGAACAAAAAATTCGCCCTGATCCTTACCCATGATGTGGAATCGGCCGTCGGCCACGCCAAGTGCCACGAAGTGGTTTCGATGGAGATGGCCAGAGGATTTCGGTCTTGCTTTAATTTCGTACTCGAAGACTACCATGTGTCCATTGATCTCAGGCGATATCTTGTCGATAAGGGCCACGAGGTTGGAATTCACGGGGTCTACCATGACGGTAAGGACTTTAAAACCAGGCGGATTTTCGAAAAAAGGGCGGTCTTAATCAACCGTCGTTTGAAAGAGTGGCAATCGGTGGGGTTTCGCGCCCCGGCCATGTATTGCAGGCACGACTGGCTAAAGGAACTGGGCATAGAATACGACTCTTCCACCTTTGACACCGATCCTTTCGAGCTCGAGGCCACTTCCGTTAGAACGATTTTTCCCTTCTACGTAAATGGAGGCCACAATGGCGCGGGATATGTGGAGCTTCCCTACACCCTTGCCCAGGACTTTACTCTTTTTGTCCTCCTTAAAGAAAAAGACATCCGTACGTGGAAAAACAAGCTCGACTGGATAGCCGGGCATGGTGGAATGGCGCTAATCATCACGCATCCCGATTATATGAGCTTTAACGGCATTAAGGCAGGCTTTGGGAAATACCCTTCCCATTATTACGCTCAATTTCTCGACTATATCAACACCAGGTATCATGGGCAGTTCTGGAATGCATTGCCAAGAGAAATTGCCCGGTTTTGGAAGGAAAACCACAAAGCGGGCAGATTTTCCTCGGGACCCCGTCCGCGCCGCAACCTCAGGATTTGCATGCCGGCCTATTCGTTTTATGAAACCGATAACCGGGTCATTCGCTACGCCGAAACGCTTGCAAAAAGAGGCGATGAAGTCGACGTGATAGCCCTTCGGCAAGCGGGACAAGCAGACTATCAGGTAATAAACGGCGTGCGGGTTTTCAGGATCCAGGAAAGAATCTTGAATGAACGGGGTAGAGTCGATTACCTCCTAAGACTTGTCAAGTTTTTCTTCCGTTCGGCCAGGCTCATAACGGAGAACCATCTTAGAGCCCCATACGACGTGATTCACGTCCACTCGATCCCTGATTTCGAAGTCTTCGTGGCCCTGGTGCCCAAACTGACCGGTTCGAAGATAATTCTCGATATTCACGACATTGTTCCGGAGTTTTACTCCAGCAAGTTTGGGGCTAACCCCAGGGGGGTGCTTTTTAAGGTGCTTGTCGGAATCGAAAAGCTTTCCGCCCGCTTTGCCGATCACGTCATCGTTTCCAACCACCTTTGGGAAAAGAAGCTGCTCCAGCGCTCCGTTAGCGCAAACAAGTGCAGCGTTATTTTAAACTATCCCGATCCCGCAATTTTTCATCAGCGCGAGAAATTAAGAAACGACGGCAAAAAAATCATCATGTATCCGGGCTCGCTTAACTATCACCAGGGGTTGGATATTGCCATCCGCGCCCTTTCACAAATATCGATGCAAATTCCGGAGGCTCAATTGCACATCTACGGAGAGGGGGCCGAGAGGAATAACCTTCTTCGCCTGGCCAACGCTCTTTGTTTGGATGGATGCGTTAAATTTTTTGGAGGCGTGCCCATAAAGGATATCGCCAGGGCTATGGCCGATTCGGACCTTGGAATCGTTCCCAAGCGAAATGACGCTTTCGGTGGCGAGGCATTCAGCACCAAGATTCTCGAATTCATGAGTCTGGGCGTCCCTGTTCTGGTGTCTGCCACGCGTATCGATCGGTTCTATTTTAACGAGGAGGTCGTGCATTTTTTTAAAGCCCAGGATCCAGGCGACCTGGCCGAAAAGCTCCTTTTTATGCTCAAAGACCAGTCCTTTTGTCGCTCCCTTTCAGCCAAAGCATTGGTCATGGCGCGCAATTTTTCCTGGGACCTCAAGAAAGGAAAGTATCTGGGCCTGATCGACGCGCTTACGGCTCCCAATCCGGCAAAGACGGATAAACGGCATAAATGGTGGAATAACGGAAGCCTTAAAGGGCAGGGATAGATTGGGACCCTTTCGTTTTGGGAGGGACTACCGCAATGGTTGATTTGTCTTTGTACACTCAGATAGTGCAAAGCCTGGGATTGCGGGGAATGTCCAAGCTTTTGCGCGACAGGCTCTTTAGCTTTAACAAGGTCTTCCTGCTCGAAAAGAGTCTTTCGGCCGCTGCGCTTGCCAATCCCCATCGGTTGGAATTATCGATTTCCAG
>JBMFHI010000172.1:0-5096 GCA_049976905.1 Syntrophobacteraceae bacterium
AATACCGCTTCCGCAATTGCCAGGGGCAACTGGGTCGGCCCGTAACCGGCGAAAAAAATCATCCACTGTTTTACCAGCGGAATGTGACCGTGCAGATTAAGAGCCAATTCGAAAGCGGAGGTAAGATAAGTCATGACATCGCCAAGAAAACCTGCAAAGCCGGCCGCAAGCCAAAGGGGAGAGTTAAAATGCCTTAGAAGCTTCCAGCAAAAATAGCCCGAAAACGCCCCGACAATGCCCATTGAGAAGTCATTTGCCCCAATGGTTGTAATCCCGCCGTGGCCAAGAAATACAGCCTGGAAAAAAAGAACGATCAGGGAAATTACCGATGTGGCGAAAGGGCCGATAATAATGGCCGCCAGCGGCGTTCCGCAAGGGTGCGAACAGGACCCGGTAACAGGCACGGGCAGGTGCATTGCCGAAATGACGAATACGGCCACCCCGACCATGGCCAGAAACGGCTTGTAGTAAAGGTTTTCCTTTATGCGTTTTCGGATCTCGAGAAGCCCCGGATAAACGAACACGGCCGTGACCCCATACCACATGCCCCAGGACTGAGGCGGCAAAATACCATCTTCTATGTGCATCTTAGTCCTCCACAAAAGATTTGCCCCAGGGTTTTGGCCAAAAAAAAACCCTTAGAGCCGGATCGCCCCAAGGATTGCACCCGCTTGACTTTATCCTTACGGAGGCTGCCCGAATTTTCCGCGCACGGGCTCACCAATCGGCATCAGGCAGGTATTCTGACTCACGGATCGTCCTACTCTCCGAGCCTTCCCATCTCGCTCATGCGAAAAAGTGGCTTCCCCGGATTTCGTCCCCGTTTACAGCGGCGGGACCGCTCCCGATTTCCACGGGATTCCCTATTAAACTTATGAGTACCTGATGTTCCATATTCTACTGATCCTGTTTCTTGCTACAAATTTTCGTAATTGTCAAATGGATAATCTTTGCATTGACGGCGGCCCTCCCAGGTGCTATGAGGAACAGCAGCGGGAAGCAGGCGTGAGTCTGCCAGGGGACGGTACAATCAACACGGCCAGGAAGGCCGCTTGCCGTCGAAGACTTCAGCGCCCCGCAATTGGGCTCGGATATAATGTATAGACCACGAAGGTCTTTTGTTTTCCACCACGGTGGAGCAGCAGAGGCTCGTGGTCTTTTTTTGTTTTACACGGGAGGATTGTTCATGCATATTCCAGACGGTTATTTGAGTCCTTCGACATGTGCGGCGTTCGGAGTGGTGATGTTGCCGGTATGGGCTACGGCGGCGGCAAAGGTCAAGGGCCGCATCAGATCCCGGTATGTCCCTCTTATGGCTATCGGGGCGGCATTTTCCTTCACCATAATGTTATACAATGTGCCGATTCCAGGAGGTACTACGGCCCATGCGGTGGGGGGCGGCCTGCTCGCGGTGGTTCTGGGTCCCTGGGCCGCAACGATTTGTATTACAATCGCTCTTGCCATCCAGGCCCTCTTGTTTGGAGACGGCGGGGTTTGGACTTTCACGGCCAATTGCTTCAACATGGCGTTCGTGCTGCCTTTCGTTGCCTACGGCCTCTACCGGATGATCGGTGCAAAGAGTGCGCTCAATTCGGCGCGCAGATGGATGGGCGCGGCCGTCGGTGGGTATGTGGGGCTCTGCGCGGCCGCCCTGTGCGCGGGGGTGGAACTTGGGCTTCAACCGGTTTTGTTTCATACCTCAGGCGGCGTTCCTCTTTATTGCCCCTACCCTCTCAAGGTTGCGGTCCCGGCCATGCTGCTTGCACACGTTCTTGTCGCCGGCCCCCTCGAAGCCGTAGTGACTGGCCTGGTGGTGCGCTACCTCCAATCCTACGACCTGGGCCTGCTCGATATTGGGGCAAACGTCAATCCGCCCACGGGTTACCGGGGTGGAGAAGAAACAGCGCCCGACTTCCAGGCCAATGCGACGGGCATCTATAGGAAACTGTGGTGGGCGCTTGGGGCAATGGTGATTCTATCTCCCCTGGGTCTTCTTGCTAACGGGGATGCCTGGGGAGAATGGGGCGCTGAGGATCTAAAAAAACTCATGGGTTTTATTCCGTCAGGACTTAAGAACCTGGCCGGAACATGGTCCCTGGCTCCTTTTCGGGATTATTCCCTGCCCGGTTTTGATTCCTTTGCCTCCTCGGCGGCTGTCTACATCCTGTGCGCTCTTATAGGAGCCGCAATCATATTCTTTTTGACCTACCTTTTCGGAAGACTTCAGGTGTTGGAGAAAAAAAGACGTGACTAGGTCCGGGGAAGAAGGGAAACGATGAGCGACATGCGCTCAATTCCTCAATGGCTGCGGGAAAAGTCTCCCATGGGACCCCTGGAGACACCCCTTGGGCGCGCCATTAAACGCGGTTTTGTCGAAAAGACCTTGCACGCCATCGCCGAAGTTATGAAAAACGAGGTCTTTTCAGAATCTCTGGCTGGCCGCCAAGGTCTTTTGCAGGGTCTGGACCCGCGCGCAAAACTTGTCTCAGTACTGTTTCTTATTGGCACAGCAGGACTCTTTCACCACATCTTCCCCCTGATTTTATTCAACCTGTGGCTTTTCTGGCTGGCCAAAAGCTCTAAAGTCCCTCTGTCCGTTTTCACCAAAAGAGTATGGATTGTCGTGCCTCTGTTTACCGGGATATTGGTCTTGCCCGCGCTTTTCAATGTCGTGCGACCCGGGACACCGCTGCTTGTGCTCTTTCATTTAAGCCGGCCGATAAGACTTGGCTACTGGACAATTCCATCCGAAGTAGCAATAACGAAACAAGGAACACAGTCCGCGGCGCTTTTGATGCTAAGGGTTGGCGCATCTGTTTCCCTGGCGGTCCTGCTTACCCTTACCACCCGGTGGAACGCGCTGATCAAGGCCCTCGGCGCTTTGCGCATCCCTGCGGTATTTTTGTCGGTACTTGAAATGACCTACCGTTATATTTTTCTGCTGCTAAGCGCGAGCAGCGACATGTTCATGGCCCGAAGGAGCAGGCTTGTCGGAAAGGCCGCCCCCGGTGAAGAACGCAAGTTTGTAACCTCGGCCATGGGAAACCTGTGGTGCAAAACCTCGGCACTGAGTGAAGAAGTGCACGCGGCGATGGTTTCGCGCGGCTATGGCGGAACGCCGAGGTCGATGCTGCGCTTTAAGATGAAACCGAGCGATTGGGCCTGGATCATTCTGGTGCTTGTCATAGCTGTCCTTTTTATTGGAGGTGATCGTGTCCTTGGTTGAATCCGGCGCCCCACCGGTCTTTTTTCTGGAAAACGTGACCTACCATTATCCTGACGGGGAAATCGGAGTAAACAGCCTCGAGCTTAGCGTTGGCGCGGGCGAAAGGATTGTCCTTCTGGGCGCTAACGGCTCCGGCAAATCTACCTTGCTAAGGATCCTTGACGGGCTGTTTTTCCCCCGCGAGGGACTCGTGCATGCCTTTGGCCAGGTGTTGAACGAAAAAAACCTTAGCGATGAGCGCTACAACCATGCCTTTCGAAAACGGGTGGGATTCGTCTTTCAGAATTCCGAGACCCAGCTCTTTTCCTCCACAGTCTGGGATGAGATCGCTTTTGGCCCCCTTCACATGGGAATGAACGAACAGGAGATACGGCAACGCGTCGCGGAGGTCCTCGAACTGTTCGGCATAGAAGCCATCAAGGACCGCCCGCCTTTCAAACTCAGCGGGGGGGAGAAGAAAAAAGTCGCCCTGGCGGCCGTAATGGCTACAAATCCCGAGGTTTTGCTCCTCGATGAACCAACCGCCGCACTCGATCCGCGCACGGAAAGGTGGCTTGTGGACATGCTGATCGAACTGGGCAAATTTGGCAAAACGATCATCACGGCAACCCATCACCTCGATATCGTGGAGGAGATCTCCGATCGAGCGATCATTTTCGGTGAGGATCATCGTATTGTGGCAAACGGCCCCCCCTCGGACCTTCTTGGCGAAAGGGATCTGCTGCTGCGGGTAAACCTGATCGATCCCCGCTTCCATAAACATTCCCATGGCGGAGACCATCGCCATTATCACATCCACGACTAAAAAGGGTGCGAGAGGCAGGAACGGGCAAGTCAGCGCCATTTTCCCCCACGGAGCAAGTCATCTAGGCAAAGACGCTTATTTTCGACCAGCCTGTGCTCGCAGCAACTGGAACCGAGCCTTCCAACGTTGTCTCAGCCGAAGCTTTCGTCGCCTTGGAAGAACCCGTAGCATTGCCCCCCGCCTGATAGTTCTGGGCGCCGTTTTTTCCTCCAGGATTGCCCGCGCTTACGTCAACCATGAATTTTCCCAGATCAAGTCCCTGGGTCTTGAGCGCCTGGCGCAGTTCAACCGAATGATTCATCAGCACCTGCCTGGCCGGTTCGCTTTGCGTCATCGCCTCCACCGATATTTCATCCTTTCTCGCCTTGACTTTCAGATTGATCTTTCCGAGTCCTTCGGGCTCCATCTCCAGCACCAACTGGCCTCCCACCCCACCGCGCATCTGCTCCTGCGCACTGTTGGCCAGTTCTATTGCACGGTAGGGATCGTAAGGGGCAAACCCGCTCTGGGCCGAATTATCGGCAAGAGGCATATTTATCGCGTGAGGGGGTGATGCTCCCGCCTGCAGGAGCGCTCCACTGGAGGGAGAAGCGATTGTGCCGGCCGTGTCGTCCATCCGTTTTGCATCTGCGGTGTTTGGCCTGCCGCCCAGCGCCACTTGCTCCATGGCGGTAAGGATATCTTTTGCCGACGTTGCCGATGCGCCTGCCGCGGCGTAACTTCCGGAAGGCGAACAGTTTGAGAATCTCCGGGCTGCGCACTTTGCGCGGCAAGATCGTCGGGCCCGGTCATCGCCACCTGTTGGGCAATGGACGCGGAAGCGGAAAGCTGGGAAGTCGCGTTTGCGACGAGGCCTGCTGTTTGCGCGCCACCGCCCGCAACCGCGGTCGTTTTATCCGCACCCGCCTGCGCCGAGGCTACAGTATTGGACGCATCTTTAACCAAACCCTGCGCCGAATTATCCGCAATTTTTCCGCCTGCGGGGTCTGCGCCCGCCGATATTTCATCCTTTCTCGCCTTGACTTTCAGATTGATCTTTCCGAGTCCTTCGGGCTCCATCTCCAG
>JBMFHI010000173.1:0-5060 GCA_049976905.1 Syntrophobacteraceae bacterium
GAAGGAACACCGGAGAGCGGATCTTACGGAGATGGAATGCACGAGGCGATCGAGGATATCGTGAAGGCTATGAAGGGATTGTCAAGTTATCTTTAATGATTTCCAGCCCATAGGAGCCCGCTGGATCTTTATTATCGCTTCGGCCAGCATTAATCGACCAATGTGAACCGGGAATATTTCTTCGGCTGAAGGTTGATGGCCTGCAGTCGAAGCGAGGTAACGATGTTTTTCCCCTTCGTTCAATTATTCGAGCATAGATCCATAGATCGAGAAAGTTGTGCATACGGAGAGGTAATCCGGAACAACATCACCCAACCTGAAAGGAAAACACTATGAAAGCGGCAATGGTTTTTAGCGGGAGCGGCCCGATATTGATTCTCACATCCTTTGATTCTCTTGAACATTCCAAGCTTTCGGAGAAGCTCGGGGCCAGGGGCATCACAAAGTACATAGCTTACGAAGTGTCTGTGGATAAGGTGAAGAAGCATTACGGGACACGTTTTTCAATAATCCTGGGAGACCTGTCCCAAACGGACGACTTGCGGGTAATGGACATCGATGGGCACCACGTATTCGACAGCTTTTCTTTTGAGGAGCTTGGACCACCGATATATTATCCCCAATAATGCGCGAAGCTTGAGCATAGGAATGCCTCCATTTCATACCAAGGGAAAGGTGTTGGGGCAATGACTGAGAAACCAACGCATGGCGAGCGGCCGAGGCCGCTTACAGGTGAGAAGAGTAGAACCGGCGGAAATTACAGCATCTTCAGACGACGGCGACTGCTGAAACTCATCATTTTGGCGGCGCTCGCACTCATCGCTCTTCTGGTGGTCACCTCCGGCTTGATACAGAAGGAACTGTGGATGCGGCAACTCGGCTACACAGGCGTCTTCTGGACACTCCTTTCCTTGCGGTGGGAGTTGTTTTGTGCGGCTTTTGTCGTCGCGTTTCTCTACCTCTGGATCAACCTTCGTTTTGCGGGCAGAAACGGAGTCACTTTTCACCCGGATAGCTGGACAAGCGATTCTGCCTTTTCAGAAAACAGCGGCATCGAAATCTCTACAGCTAATTTGAAACTGGCCATTGGTGCGCTCGCTGCCGTCGCAGCTTTGATCTTTGCTGTCGTCTACTACGCCCAATGGGATACTTTTCTCCGCTTTCGCTATGGTGGGTCCTTCGGGTTGTCCGATCCTCTCTTCGGGGTCGATGTCGGGTTTTATCTTTTTAGTCTCCCATTCTACGAGCTTTTACAGAGAAGCCTGACCGCATTGACGCTGATTGCCCTCCTGGCCGTCCTAGTCTTCTACGTGCGCTTCGGATTACTGCTTGGCGGGCAGATGGAAGGGCGGGGCCAAAAGACCATTCCACACCTGTCCATCCTTTTCTTCTTTCTGGTCGCCAGTTGGGGATGGGGGTTTTACCTGGATCACTACGAACTGCTCTACTCCACTCAGGGAGTGGTCTTCGGAGCCGGCTATACGGCCGATCATGTAACCCGGATCGCCTTCTGGATCATGACCGGCGCCTCGGCGGCGCTCTGCGTTTTGCTTGTGATCAATATCTTCCGGCCGCTATTAAAAGTGATAGGTATTGGAGCCGGAATTTACGTGGCCTTGTACCTCATCGGGGTTTTGCTGGCGCCGGCTCTTTTCCAGAGGTTCATTGTACAGCCGAACGAGTTGGCCCTCGAGACCCCGTATCTCAAGCACAACATAGAATTGACCCGAAAGGCCTACGGGCTAGACGCGATCAAGGAAACTCTTTATCCGGCGCTCTCGGATCTGACATCCAAGGTGATTGCGAGGAATCAAGACACGATTCAGAATATCCGTCTGTGGGACTGGCGCCCGTTGCTTCAGATGTACCAACAAGCCCAGGAGATACGGCTCTACTATCAGTTCTACGATGTTGATGTGGACCGCTACCACCTGCAGGACGGTTATCATCAGGTGATGCTTTCGGCCCGCGAGCTCTCAGCCCAACTCCCCGCTGAAGCCCGAACCTGGGTTAACCAGAAATTGCAGTTCACGCATGGTTACGGTTTGGTCATGAGCTTTGTCTCGAAGACCATAGGGGAAGGCTTTCCGCAATACCTTCTGGAGAACATCCCGCCCGAATCCACCTACGGCCTGACCATAAAGCAGCCTTCCATCTATTACGGCAGGTCGATGCCGGGATATCGGATCGTCTCGACCGGCATCAAAGAGTTTGACTATCCCAAGGGGAATAAGAATGTCTATACGAGTTACAGCGGAACGGGAGGCATCCCGCTGGATAGCTTGTGGAAGCGACTTTTATTCGCCTGGACTCAATCCGACATCAACATTTTGGCCACCTCCTATCTCCGGCCCAAAAGCAGGATCCAGATCTGGAGGCGGGTTCAGGTGCGCGTGGCGCAGATCGCTCCGTTCCTGCGCCTCGACAGGGACCCCTACGCCGTGCTGAGCGAGGGGAAACTTTACTGGATCCAGGATGCCTACACCGTCTCGGATCATTTTCCCTACTCCAATATTCAAGCGGAGGAAGGGCTAAACTACATTCGAAACTCCGTAAAGGTCGTTGTGGACATGTACAACGGAACCGTCCAGTTCTATGTCATGGATCCGAAAGACCCCGTTCTTGCAGTCTACAGGCGCGCGTTTCCCGGCCTCTTTAAGGACCTGGGTCAGCTTTCGGCGGACCTGAAAACGCATCTGCGCTATCCGGAGGGTCTTTTTTCCATTCAGGCAGATCTCTACAGAACATTCCACATGACGGATCCGCAGGTTTTCTATAACCGGGAGGACCTCTGGGTGCTTCCCCAGGAGAAGTATGCCGGCAACGTGCTGGCGATGCAGCCCTATTACATCCTGATGAAGCTTCCCGGAAGCGACAAACTCGAGTACCTCCTCATGACTCCTTTTACGCCTCAGAAGCGCGATAACATGATCTCCTGGATGGCCGCCAGGTGCGATTTCCCCGAATACGGGAAGATGCTCATTTACCAACTTCCCAAGGAGAAGCTGATCTACGGCCCGATGCAAATTGAAGCGATGATCGATCAGAACACTACGATCTCCCAGCAACTGAGCCTCTGGGACCAAAAAGGGTCCAAAGTCATTCGCGGAAATCTGATCGCGGTACCGATCGAGAACTCTTTTCTCTATGTGGTGCCGGTGTACCTCACAGCGGTTGGCACAAACTTCCCCCAACTCAAGCGTGTAATCGTGGTTTCCGGGAACAAAGTGGCCATGGAGCCTACGCTCGATGAGGCAATCCAAGCCGTCTTCGGTACTCAGAAACCCCGAAATCCTGCGCAGGCGCTGCTGGGCCGGCAACCGGAATTGGACCAGGCGAGAACGCAGTTCGATGAGATCCAGAAGGCAATGCAACAGGGGGACTGGGCGAAATTTGGCAAGGCGATGGATGTGCTCAAGCGCTTGCTGTCCGGGCCGGCACAATAGGGTCCGACAATGAGGAATCTTACAGTGGGGGATTTTAAGAGTTTGTTGAAAAACCGGCGTTTTATAAGCGCATCGTGTGGACTTGGACGACAAGAATGACAATACGAAACATCATATTGTCTGCATAAACAGCGGTTCCTCGTCCATGAAGTTCGCCGTGTACGATCTCGGTGAATCCGAGAAGCTGATTGTGGAAGGGGCGGTGGAAAGGATCGGGTTGCCTGGGGATGGCTCTGGCTAAAAGATGCGGAAGGCAAGCGCATGGCTGACAGGCATGACGATTTCCCGGCGCACAAGGATGAAGTAAGGGCGATGTTCGCAGTGGCCATGGAAGAACACAGCGTTACGGGGCCTGACGGGGGTTGGTCATCCGTCTGGTGCACGGAGGACCGGACCACGTGAGGCACGAGAAGGTGACACCAGAGCTCATGAATACCTTGAGAAGCCTCATTTCCCTTGCCCCCCTGCATCTCCCGGGCGAGCTAAAGGGCATCGACGCCATAGCGCAACACTAAGCCAGACGGCATGTTTCGACACCGCTTCCCACAGCAGGATACCGGAGTCCGCAAAGTGGCTGCCCATTGTCCCGAGCCTCCAGCATGAGGGTATTTACCGTTATGGTTTCCACGGTCTTTCCCATGAATATGTCACGCTGAGTTTGAAAAAGGCCCTGCGGGGAAGCGCGATCATCGCCCTATCTGGGCAACGAGGCCAGTATGGCGGCGCTTAAAAGTGGACGGCCCCAAGACACCACCATGGGTCTTTCGGCGCTCGGCGGACTCGTGATGGGCACGAGGAGCGGAGACCTCGACCCGGGGCTACTGCTCTACCTCATGGACGAGAAGGGCTATGACGCAAGGCTGCTCAATTACCGCTCAGGGCTCCTTGGCGTATCGGGGATCAGTTCGGACATGAAGACCCTGCTCGAAAAACAGGCCACCGAACCTCAGGCGGCTCAGGCTGTCTAACTGTTCTGCGACATCGCCCGTAAGCGTATCGGGGCGGTGACCGCACGATGGCCTCGGCCCTTGCCAGGGAAATCGTTACGAAGGAATCGGCCTTGTCGGCTCGCCAGGAAACTGTGCTGTCAAGCATTAGCAAGGCATTAGATTTATAAATCTCACGACACGCAAATATTTCTTGGAGTTACTCATGAACAAGTCACAGAAACTAATATCAAACCAGGGGAAGCAATCCTCCGGGAGTATCGCGACGAGATGGACAAACCTTGCCCCCATTTGAGGGGAGGTTTGCCCGCCAAAATCAAATTGGGAGGTCTGAAGGAAACAAATGCCCATGGGACTTATTCTCTACTTTCTTCGACATGGTGAAACCACCGCCAGCCTTACAGGCGGCTATTGCGGCGCTCTTGATTCGGACTTGACCCCGACAGGCTATGAAATGGCGCAGGATTTTGCCGCTGCCTATAGAGACCTTGCTTGGGAGGCCGTCTTTTGCAGTCCCCTTAAGCGAGCCGTGGCCACGGCCCAACCTTTGTGCGAAGCCGTGGGACTAACCCCGCACCTGAGGGATGGACTTAAAGAGATCGCCTACGGCCAGTGGGAGGGCAAGACCCCGGGGGAAGTGAACCGCGAATTTCATGATGAATACGTC
>JBMFHI010000174.1:0-4893 GCA_049976905.1 Syntrophobacteraceae bacterium
CCTCCTTAAAATTCAGGGTGACGCCAGGATAAATCATCTCGGCTTGCGAGTTAAGCACGCCTGCCGCAAGGACACGATGGAGAGCTACACCAGGTCATTGGAACAGGCATGAATCAAGAGGAGGCAGTAACGACAGGGCGGGGATACACAGGGGTTGGCCATAAAAGCGGTGGGGAAGGCCTATACGCCCTCCCCACCGAGATGACACCCAACTGGAAAAGAATTGCGAAACAGGAGCTTTTTTATTCGCTTTCCTGCCTTGCTTCGGCCATACGCCTCGCGCTTACTTCGTCCGTGGAATAATCGGGCAGAAGGATCGGGGCCACTATCGAATCGGTAACTCCGGCATCGAGAAGTTCTTTTTCAAATTTGGCCACATGCTCGAGGGTAAGCTTACCGAGCTCGACGCCGCCCTTGACATATTTGGCCGCGCTTATGCCCGCCCTTCTGCCGAAGGTGATAACATCCTGGAGACTGTTGCCCATGAGGCGGTTTTCACCGTGGAGTCCCCCCGTGCACTCGCCGGCGCAATAGAGGCCTGGGACCACCGTTTCGCAATCTGCATTGATGGCCGTACCGCCGTTTTGGTAATGCAGCGTGGGGTAGACGAGCATGGGGTCCTTGCTGATATCAATACCGTGGCGTTCGAACTGGATGAACTTTGCCGGCAGTTCCTTTCGCACAGTGCCTTCACCGTGCAAAAGATCGATCATCGGGGAATCGAGCCACAGGCCGTAGCGTCCCGTGGGGGTAAGGACCGCTTTGTTCTTCTCTATGGCTTCCTTGATAAGTTCGGCCGACTCGACATCGCGAGGCTCAAGAGGAAAACAGAACTGCTCGCCGTCGGCATTTAACACGTGAGCGCCAAGACCGCGCACTTTTTCGGTAATGAGCAATCCCACGTTTTGCTCCGGATAGGCCACCCCCGTCGGATGGTACTGGGTCGAGGGAAGACAGGTGGTTCCAACGCCGGCCCGGTAGCACATGACCACGCCGTCCATCGTGGCCCCGTAGTGATTGGTGGTTGCAAAGCCTTTGATGTGAAGACGACCGTTTCCGCCCGTGGCGATAACCACGGCCTTTGCCCGCGCAATGAAAAATTCCCGGGTCTCCATGTTGTAGAGAACCGCGCCCGCGCATTTTCCGGTTTCATCGAGGATGATTTCCACAGCCGGGGTAAATTCCAGGATTTGGATGCGGTCCCTGCGGTTTCTCGCCTCATCGCGCAAGACGCGCATGATTTCGGCGCCGGTCATATCTCCCGAGGACTGCATGCGCTTGCGGCAGGAGCCTCCGAAATGGCGGCAATCGAGGCGGCCGTCGGGGAGCTTGTTAAACATCATGCCAAGGGATTCGAGCCACGAAATCGAAAGAGGCGCGTCATGGGCAAGAGCGGCTACAAGGTCGGGCTGGTTGGTGAAATGGCCTCCGCCGATCGTATCCAGGTAGTGATAATAGGGCGAGTCGCATTCCTGGGTCGCGGCCTGGATGCCGCCCTCGGCCATCATCGTATTGGCGTCGCCGTGGCGCAGCTTGGTGGCCACGATAACTTTAAGGCCCGCGTCGGTAGCCATTAGAGCCGCTGAAGTGCCGCCGCCCCCGGCGCCAAGAATCAGGATATCGGTATCGTAGTCGGGCTTGGAGAGGTCGATTTTTTCCGGGCGCAGCAAGGAACGCGATTCCATGACCTTTGCCACTTCCTCGGGCACGACAAGCCCCTTGTCGGCTCCAACCCGAAGAGCTCTTCGGCCTTCCTGCTGGTAGTCGGGATGGAATTTACCCAGGACCACCGCGCGCTCCTCCAGGCTCAGGGCAGGGAAATTCTCTCCTCGCCTGGCCCTTGCCACACGCTCGGGCCTGGTTGCTTCAACCTTTTTTATCAATTCCCTCATTTCAGGTGTATAACTCATCGGTTTCTCCTGGAAACTTGCCTTTTTTCAATAGGTGAAGTGAGCGGCCTAGAGATGACTTACATCCTTGGGCATCCATGTGCCGAGCGGCACCATATCCGGTTCGCGCTCCCGCTCCTTGTAGAGTTTTTCCAGCTCGGCATGGCCCATCTTCTGAAGATCGCTCAGCATGGAATCGTATCTTCCAGACTCGATTTGCTCAACCCGCTTTATTAAATGGGCGGCCCTCGGCTGAATGTATTTTCCGTAAAGGCGGCGAACCAGCTGGGCTATATGGTATTGCGGCAGCTCGCCCATGCAGCGGCTCGCGCACATCCCGCACTGAATGCAGTCGAAGGAGAGCTTCGCGGCCTTTGCCAGATCTCCCTGCTTTATAGCGGAAATGTAGTCGAGCACTTCCACATTCATCGGGCAGGCCTTGGTGCAGTTGTTACAGGCCACGCAGCGGAAAATCTCCGGATAAAGAGCATGGACCGCATCGGCCAGGGGCTGCGTTTTTTCTATGTCGTATACCGCGCGGTTTGCCGGATAAAACGGAATCTGCGCAAGGTACATATTGGGCTCTACTACCGTCTGGCAGGCCAGGCCGAAATAGAGCTTATAGTCGCCTTCCTTGCGGTAAACCGTGGGACAGGCTCCGCAGATACCGCCCCGGCAGCCCGCACCCCTTAGAAACTTAAAGCCCGCATACTCCATGGCCTTCATTATGGTAAGCGTTTCCGGCACGTCGTAGCGCTTGCCCATCACAAATATAGGGATGGTCCTGGCCCCCTCGGGGAGGATAGCCCTGTCACCAGTTGCAACCTGTTTGCGTGCTGACATGTAATTTATCTCCTTGAACTTTAATTGATCTACCTATTCAACCAGCCTGGGAGGTCCCTACGCCCCGGTTGCAGCCGATTGGACCGAAAAATTTCGCGACTTCAAAAATTCCACCGAGGCTGCATCGTTTCTATCCGGTCTATAAGACTCGGGGCCAAGACCAAGGGCCATCGCAAGAAGCTGAGAAAAATAAAAAACGGGCATTCTTCGAGCTATTTTCTGGTTTTGTAAAAGTTCATCCTGCTTTTTCAGCAGATTATATTCACAAAGAGGACAGCTTAAAATCAGGGCGTCCGCTCCGGCTTGAGAGGCGCTTTGGATGATTTCCCCAACAACATGGGAAACGGAATCGGGGTGGGCCAGCACCTGGTAGGAACCGCAGCAGAGGGTATTTGCCGAAAAATCGACTGCCTCGGCGCCAAGGGCCTCCACGAATTCGTTCATGATCTTGCCGGCCACGGGCTCTATTGCGACATTCTTAGGCCTTACCAGAGTGCAGCCATAGTAAGAGGCAATTTTCATCCCGCTAAGGGGCACTTTTACCTTTGCGCGCACATTGTCCCAACCCACCACGTCACGAAGAAACGGGACCATATGGTCCACTTCGACTTCCCCGTGGTAGTCGTGCTCCTCGGTCATGAAATCGTTTATGGTTTTTCTTTTGACCTCGTCGTTTCGCATGAGCAGATTGGCTCTGGCCAGCGTGTTGTAGCACATCGAACACAGGGTCACGAGCCGCTCGGACCCCTCATCCATCGCCCGGATAAGGTCTCTAACGGGAGCGACATGATGAATCAGATCGTCATCGGCCAGGGAATGCACGGCTCCGCAGCAGTTCCATCTCGGCAGTTCGCGGATTTCCACTCCCAGGGCGGCCAGAGATGCCAGAGCCGAATCTTCGAGGTGCTTCGCCTTTGTCTTCAAGGTACATCCCGGATAATAGCTTACTTTCATGATATCCCTCAACTTGTCAACTTTCTAAAGCCGGCCACGAGAGCTATCTGGGGCAGTTCTCGAACGACGCCTTCAGGCAGCCTGGAAGGTTCAATTTTATTGATGTTTTTCCGCAGGATAAGCAGCCGTACGGCTTCCATCACGCGCGCAAGATCAATTCCCCTCGGGCAGTTGACCGAGCACGAGTGACAGGACGCGCATTCCCAGCCCGTTTGCAATTCCGAGATGCGATCGGCCATGCCCAGCTGCAACATGCGCATGATTTTCCTTGGCAGGGTTTCCATCTGTTCGGACATCGGACAAGCTCCACCGCATGTGCCGCACTGAAAGCACATGTAGATGTCCTGCCCGCTGAGTTCCTTTATTTTTTCAATGAACTCGTGTTTGACGGTTTTGTCGGAAATCTCGATAGCCATATTCTTCCTCGTTTCCCAGCATTTCAATAGCATGTGGACGGGCTGCGCTTCTATAAAGCAGAAACTGCATTATTATAGACCGCAACGATGCAATAAGTCATCATACTCGTCATCGACTATTGACTGGATCCTTGCCACTTCCTCTTCTCTCAAGTGACGAAACCGGCGCTGAGGCTTGAAATAATCCGTAACCGGCCTGGGGTTGCCGGGTTTTCGCGACAGGTAATATTTACCGTCGATCACCTCGTAGAGCGGAAAGACTTTGGATTCGACCGCAAGCCTTGCCACTTCAAGGCTCTCGTCGATCCCGCAGCGCCAGCCCGTGGGACAGGGCGAATAGATATGGACGTAGGCAGGCCCGGGAACAAGCGAGGCCTTTTTGACTTTGTTCATCAGATCGACCGGATGGGCAGGGGTAGCCGTGGCCACATAGGGTATGCGGTGCGCTACGGCGATTTGGGGAAGATTTTTCTTCCAGGTCGCCTGCCCCGAACTTTTCTTTCCCGGAGGCGAGGTGGTGGTCGAAGCGCCAAAGGGAGTAGACGACGAACGCTGGATACCCGTATTCATGTAGGCTTCGTTATCCAGGCACAAATAGACGAAGTTGTGCCCGCGCTCAAGCGCCCCCGAAAGGGACTGCAAGCCGATATCCGCGGTTGCCCCGTCGCCTCCGTAGGCAAGGAAAGTCACATCCGGCTGGTCGATTATCTTTTTGCGGTTCATCGCCTTGTAGGCCGCCTCGACTCCGCTCACCACGGCCGAGGCGTTTTCGAAGGCCACATGAATCCATT
>JBMFHI010000175.1:0-4857 GCA_049976905.1 Syntrophobacteraceae bacterium
CCCGGCCTGTCCAATTCCCAGTATGAAGAGCGGTTGCTGGATGCTTTCGGCGGTGACCTGGAGTTTCTAAAAACCGTTGCCGCACTGTTTCTGCAAACCTGCCCCGAACGAATGTGCGCCATGCTCGAAGCCCTGGATAAAGAAGATGCCGATAAGCTTTGCGAGATTGCCCACGCGTTTAAAAGCGAAGTGAGCCATTTTCAGTTTTTAGACAGTTTCGAGATCGCGGGCGCCGTTGAAGAGGCTGCGCGTCAGGGGGATTTGTCTTTGGCAAGAAAGGCTTTCGAAAATCTTGAGCTTCGGATTGCCGACCTTGTCGGTTGCCTTGGTGCTTTTGTCCAAAAAGAGGGCGCGCCCGCTACCGATAAAAATTTTTAGAAATCCTGGAGAGCACCCTCAATGGCCATCTCACCCGAAGACGTGAGTTCTCTAAGAGTTGAAGACAACCCTCGCTGCCACCCCGGCTATGTCTCCTTTTCGCTTCTGGGGCTCATCCCCAATACGAATGCGCCCTGCGAACTGTTCATTTCCGCATACGGCCCGGCAGCGGGCACGTCTCGGCTTTTAACCGTGCTCGAGTCCGGGCGGCCCATAGCGGCCGGGCTGCTGGAAAATCTCACCAGGGAAGGGTTGCTCATCGGCTATGTGAAAATCGAGGACCTCTATACCCTTCAGGACTATTTCAGAAGCTCCATGCGCGAGGCGGCAAAGAGGGAGAGTCTCGCCTCGGACAAACTCGACTGCCTGATGCGTGAAAACACCCTGTGCGCAATCAAGGCCGCAATACTCGATCCTCGAAACGGAAAACGGTTGACCGCCGGCGCCCTTGTGGTTCGAAATATCGTCGAGAGCCTCTGGAGGGATAAACAGATCCGCGGGGTCCTTATCTCCTTGATGACCTGGGACGACCAGCTCTACAGCCACTGCCTCAACGTGTGCGTTTTGGGGTTAAACCTTATGCGCACCCAGGGTTGGGAACACAGACAAATCGATGAGCTGTCCAGGGCATTTTTGTTCTACGACCTTGGAATGACTGCCGTGCCGCTTAGTATCAACAAAAAGGAAACTCCTTTGAGTGAAGAGGAGCGCCAAGGGATAGAAACCCACCCCACGGCTTCCGTTGAGCTTCTAAAAAAAGTCCCGGGGATGACGCCCTCCATTCTAGACATAGTGCTAAGCCATCACGAAAACCTCGACGGCACGGGCTATCCCAGGAAACTCTCAGGTGCTCAATTGTCTCCGGGAGCCCGCCTGCTAAGGATCATCGATACTTACGACGCCATGACCTCGCCCAGGGCAAACCGGCTCGCCCTAAAGCCCGAGCGGGCTCTGGCCGAGATGACCCGCGAAATGTCGAAAAAACTGGACCAAAAAATCCTCAAGGAATTCATCGCCTCCCTTGGGTTGACATGACGCGGGGCCCCCTTAGTGACCACAGCCTTCGCTCCACGCTTATCAGGAGATGGTCCTCCGATATCCTCGATCCATTCTTAGCCCTTCGATATCGGTTGTCTTCTCACCGCGTGAGGCTTTGATCTGATCGATATACCTTTTTACAACCGCGCGCCTGTTTGCGAAGGCAAGGGCTGTTTCCTCGGTGATTCTTGCCCGTTTGAAAAGTTTGGAGATGTTTGCATCGAAGGTGGTCCATCCCAGGTGCTCGGCTTGTTCCATCATTTCATAGAAGGTCTTGCCTTCGGCTTCGCCGTTTACGATAGCGTCCTGGACCCTGAGGCTGGTTCCCATTATTTCGTTTACCACAGCGCGTCCGCCGCTAATTTTGGGCACAAGCCTCTGGGAGATTATCCATTTCATGCTGTCGGCCAGCCGGATCCTTATGAGCCGTTCTTCTTCGAGTTCGAACATACCGATGATGCGGTTTATACACTGGCTGACATCTGTTGTGTGAAGGGTCGTAAGGACAAGGTGGCCGGTTTCGGCTGCGCTCAATCCGATTTCCACTGTATCGCGGTCCCGCATTTCTCCGACCAGTATGACCTTGGGGGCTTGCCTCAAGGCCGCACGCAGACCGTTTGCGAAGGAGTCGAAATCAAGACCCAGTTCTCGCTGGTTAAACGTGGCCTTGAGATGGGGATGAACGAATTCCACCGGATCTTCTAAGGTTAGGATGTGATAAGGGTAGCGCAAATTGATCTCGTTAAGGATCGCTGCAAGGGTGGTCGTTTTGCCGCTTCCCGTGGCACCGGTGACAAAGACGAGCCCTCTTTTTTCATCGGCTATCTGCTTGATTACCGTTGGAAGTCCCAGTTCATCCACCGTGAGTATCCGGGTTGGAAGCTGGCGCATGGCTATCGAGTAGGCTCCGCGTTGCGAAAAGATGTTGACTCGAAACCGCGCCCGGCCGGGGAGGTGATAGGAAATGTCACACGATCCGGTGTTAAGAAGGTTGCGAATGCCCCGGCTGTCTTTGCCAACCAGGTTCAAGGCGATGGTCTCGGTTTGAAAGGGCGTAAGAGCCTCGATGCCGAACCCTTTGCAAACCGGTTTTAGCAGGCCGTCAACCTCGGCCTGCATGGGTTTGCCAACAGTAAAATTGATGTCTGAGGCCGTGGGGTTCTCATCCAAAATAGCCGTAAGAAGCGCATCCAGTTCTGCTTGTCTCATGATCGTCCTTTCTGCGCCGTCTCAGCCCCTCTTTTGACTGCCTGAAAAGGCAAAGGGCAAAAGGGAAACCCGCGCAGTCTCCCAGGTTTGAACAGACGGCCCGCTAAACCTCGGTAAAGTCCGGAGGAGCCTCGGTAAGGTATTGGCGAAACTTGTCCTTGTCCACACATTTCATGTAGGCTTCGGTCGGGTCTATTCGACCCGCTTGCAGGTGAGTCGATATCGCATCGTCGAGGGTCTGCATCCCGTACTTTTTGCCCGTCTGAAGGGCGGAGGGAAGTTGATGGGTCTTGGATTCACGGATCATTGCCCTTACAGCATGGGTGGCTATCAAAATCTCAAGGACTGCCACGCGCCCCTTTACATCGATTCTTTTAAAGAGTGCCTGAGAGATTACCGCCCGGATGCCGTCGGCCAGAGTCGAGCGGATCTGTGCCTGTTCGCCTACGGGAAATACCTCTATTATACGGTCGATCGTCTTTGGCGCGCTCTGTGTGTGGAGGGTGGAAAAAACAAGATGGCCCGTGGCCGCGGCTTCGATGGCCAGGCGGATTGTCTCGAGATCTCGCATTTCTCCAACGAGGATAATGTCGGGGTCCTCGCGAAGAGAGGCCCTAAGGGCTGAGGAGAAACTTCGCGTGTGCGTACCCACCTCCCGGTGATTTATCAAACAGTTTTTGCTTGTATGAACGAACTCTATGGGATCTTCAATGGTTATAATATGTTCTTTTCTCTTGCGGTTTGCCTCGTCTATGATGGCTGCAAGGGTCGTGGACTTGCCGCTTCCGGTTGGCCCGGTCACCAGTACGATTCCTCGGGGCAGAAGGGCCATCCTGTTTATGACTGCGGGAAGGCCAAGCTGCTCGACCGACAAGATCTCACTTGGGATCTCTCGAAATACCGCCCCAATGCCGTTTTTTTGAATAAAAAAATTGACCCTGTAACGGGCGAGACCCGGGATTTCATAGGCAAAATCCAAATCCCCCGTTTCTTCAAATATCTTTATCTTGTCTTCGGGCGTGATTTCGTAGAGCATCGTTCGCAGTTCGTTGTCATCAAGGGTTTTAAATTTTACCCGCTCCAGATCGCCTCGAATCCTCAAAACCGGCTGCTGGCCCGAAACCATGTGAAGGTCGGAGGCCTTTTGTTCGTTCATAAGTTTAAAGAAGGCATCAATTTTGGCCATGCACTACTCCTTGACGAATTGGATTACGTCCTAAGACTCCTCGGGCAAAAAAACGCAGCCTCATCGCGGCTGGACTTCGATCGCGGTTGGGGGCCTAAAGCGAAGCGCGCTTAAAACCTTACCCTGGGCGCGACTAAATCTGCAATCTGGATGGCAAATCTTACAGCGGAGCAACAACCATGCCCCAAAATCCTCAGCACCTCCTGCCTTTTTAAACTGTTTCAATGCAGGCGTCGGCCACCGTATTCCCTCGTGGAACTCTTCTTCGGAAATCCCTTGCAAGATACCATTAAAATGGAGATTCAGCAAAGATCTGCTCTTGCAAAGGTCGTTATTTTCTCGATGTTCTTCTCCTTGCGGCCTCATGGGATTAGGCAATCCGATGCTTTGTGGGCTGGTGGGATCGAAAGGCACGTTCCCTGTCCCAGAAACCATGGTGGTGATTCGGAGATTGCCTTACAAAAAACGATTGTGTCACTTTAAGTTATCAAACAATCCAGTCTCTGGGTTAGACTCCCTTCGTAGCGGCTTTGCATGGGCGTCTGCCCTGGAGAGGCTATATATCGCAACCCGGCGCGCATCGCCTCCTGACTACGATTGCCCCATAAGTTTCCCGCAGCCCTGAAAGGGGGAAATATTTGCCGCTAGATCCCAAAAGAGATCTGTAAGTCGCTCATTAAAAGACGATTTTGAAACTGGCCTATCCCAATGCATTCGATTATGTAAATGGGTGGGGGAGGGCCAACGGTGCCGACTTAAGGGAAATTGTAAAAAGACGACGAAAAGAGAGGATAAAATCAGGGGAAGAGCGGCTTTCGAGCCAAAGCTTGTTAAACCCTGCCGGATGCCAGGTGAGACATCCCGTAAATGCGCTGATACTTATAGCCAAGTTGGCGGGCACAAAAAGCCGTGCCCACCCTTGTATCGACCTTAGTCCTACTAGTGTGACATCCCGTAAATTAGCTGATATATTATATGTAGTTGGTGGGCACGAAAAGCTGTGCCCACCCTACGCTTTTGGCCGGTTTGAATATCATAGAACTTAA
>JBMFHI010000176.1:0-4854 GCA_049976905.1 Syntrophobacteraceae bacterium
GCAGCTACCCGAATGGTGTCTGGCAGTTCCTTATCAGGTAAAGGCGATGGCCGTTAAGGAAGCTGTTCAAGCGTTCTGGAAGGGGAAAGGACATCCGGATTTTCGTTCCAGAAAGAACCCCGAACAGTCATGTTACATCCCGAAGTCCGCGATTACCGAAGCGGGTATCTACTACACGGTTTCGGGACGAGGTTTAAGGTTTTTAGAGGCTCTGCCTGAGGGTTTTTTGGACTCCCGTTTGATCTGGAGATTTGGAAAGTGGTGGATGGCCATTCCGTACAAAACGAGGCGCACGTATCATAATGCCGAGAACCAAGGCCGCGTTGTCTCGTTAGACCCCGGAATCAGGTCTTTCATGACTTTCTATTCTCCGGATTTTAGCGGGAAGATTGGCAGTGGTGACTTTAGCCGTATTCAAAGGCTCTGTTCACACTTGGATGGATTGATTTCGAGACGAGACCTATCCAAGAACAAACAGCAGCGCCGGTCGATGTCGAGGGCCGCTATGCGGATGCGGGCTAAAATTAAGCATTTGATCTCTGAGTTGCATTTCAAGACGGCCAAGTTTCTGACCGACAATTTCGACGTGATTCTCCTTCCTACTTTTGAGTCCTCGAATATGGTCTCGAAGTCTCGAAGAAAGATCGGAAAGAAATCCATCCGCTCAATGCTCACTTTCGCGCACTACAGATTTAAGCAGATACTTAAGTGGGAAGCTTTTCAGGTAGGAAAGACAGTCCTGGACTGTGACGAAGCATACACAAGCAAAACTCACCCGGAGACAGGTGAGATCAGGAACATAGGTTCAGCAAAACGAATCCGGTTGCTCAACGGGTCTTGGGCAGATCGGGACATCGTAGGCGCTCGGAATATTCTTCTTCGGGCCTTGTCAGATTCGACCTTCGGCTTTCGAGCCGTTGCAGTTAACGAAAGTTAAGAAAAAAGGATCGGGGTTCTCATGGATAAGCAGATGTTTTCAGTAAAAGAAGTGGCTCTTAAAACGCAAAACAGAGGGGTGGAAATGGCAAGCAACGCAACTAAAAATACGATAGGAATCCTGGCGCTAACGGAAGGTTGCGCGATCATGGTATTCGAGTTTTACCGAAACCGCCCGCGCAATAAGACTATCACTGAGATCGTGAGGCGCATTACTGCGGCTTGCAAAGAGGCTAACGGGTTGTGGCGCGATAAGCTCACGCAGGCCGAAGTTGGCGTATTGGGGCGCGTGATGTCGGAAACTGAAAAGCAAGCATTAAGCGGCTTGGGCGATACTGAGGATATCACGACTTACTCAAGCTTGATCTTGGGGCTTTTGGCTGATGTGCTCGAGTGCGTCAAAGATCCGGTTCGACACTCGATGCTAGAGAAAATTCATTCTGCAGTTAAGCGGTTGCATTTGTATTTTGATCGGGATTTGAACGATTGGAGCGCTTACGTTAAAGCATCTAGGGCATGTTGCGTCTGGCATGCGAGGATGGGATGTTGATAGGATTGTGGTAGAAGGGAATTAGCCCCTGAGTTTTTTAAAAACAAAGGATTTTTTTGTCCGAGCATCCAGCCTGCGTGGAATGCGAAAAGCGGGGAAGGTTTGAGCCAGCAAGTGTAGTTGATCATATCGTTCCGCACAGGGGCGATGAGGGACTATTCTGGGATGTTTCGAACTGGCAGGCACTGTGTGAACGGTGCCATAATCGAAAGACGGACAAGGAGGATGGCGGATGGAGAAATACTCAGAGTGCAACGGACAGTGCAAAACCTGCCTGACACCATGTGTTCCACGGACGCAGGCAGAACAGGGGCAACTATTAGGAAAACCCGAAGAGTTGCCGTGTCCATCCTGCCAGCACCGGGGCACCTGCCCAATCCTGGGCGATGGCAGCGCGAGCTTTGCCGATTTGTGCGCTTGCGATGGGACACCACCAGCCACCGGGACGGCAACGACCTACCCCGACGTGGGCGGCAGGTGTAGGATGGCTACCTGGGGCACATGGGGGGAGAGCGTCACATCGCACTAACTAAGCAGGCTTGGGTTCGAGCCAGGGAAATCGCCCAAGAGAAAGGAGGGGAGGTAAAAAATCACATGAAACAGAAGTGGGCGGAATTGCCCAGGAATTAATTTTAAGGTAAGACGGTGAGACGTGGGGATTCCCCTCACGCTCCGGCGCTAGGCGCCACCGGGGGGCTAGGCTTCTCGGCAAAAAACAGAAAGGATACGAAAAATGGAAAAGATCAGAGCATCTTATGAGATCAGCGAAAGACCTGCTATCCTGGCAGGGAAAAGTGAGTACGGCAAAATAATTTTGGACGTGGACCCCTCATGCCTCACTCCCGAACAGAGAGAGGAGTTGATTTCCTGCCCGAAATCGGGGGGAATTTTTCAGCTTGACGGCCCCGTGGACTCCCTGACATCATTGAGTGATCCTCCTTTCCCCGAATTTTGTGAGCGAAACCCAGATGCGGTTGCGCAACTGCTCGACCACCGCAGGCATGTTCGGGAAACACGCCGTATGCGCACTAGGGCTGAGGCCAAAACATACGCATCTAAAATATCCGATTATGCCAGTTGGATCACAGCTACGGCAGCCCCCACACTGGCGGATATATGCTCAGACCTCAACGATATACTCGATGGGCTGGAAGGGTCGAAGCGTCGCGCGGTCCCGGGAAACTACTTAAGGGTAGAGGAGCCATATGTACCCTCTGCGATTAAAAAATACGTCTATGCGCTTGTTAACAGGGAGAGTGTAGAGGAACAGGCACGGGCGGCTGTCGATGCCCACAACAAGACAGAAGCCGATAAGGTCCGACCGTATTACGAAAAGATAATAGAGCGGCTCCGCGCTGAACGAATCGCAGAATCCGAAAAGGCCGCTAGACGCAAGGCGCAGATTACAGACTGGGTCACCGAGTATGGAACGGAGAATCAAAAGAAGCGATTTTCCGTTGGCTTGCTTGCCGAGGATGAGATTTTAGATGGCATCCGATCTCTCGCATTCGCACCGATAGCTGATTTTCCTAAATTTCGGAAGCTAAAGTCGGAATTTTGTGAATGCTACGAGCCCGAGCTTGACTTTAAAGTCGAAGACAGCGAATCGGCCACCGCTGAGGAATACGAATTTCTTCTCCAGATCCAGGAGTTGCTTCCCCGCGCCACGCTGGTTCTACGTACCCACACGGGGGTATGTAACCAGTGTTCCGCCACCGCGTCCAGGAAGTCTCTCCGGGTCGAGTTGACATTCGGTGAGTTTAATTTTAGTCGGGAGCTTGCAATTCCTACAGAAGAATAATCCGCCGACTGTAAAGCTCCGCCCGGGGAAAGTTCGGGCGGAGCGCAGAGGGAGTTGGAATTCCGGTCATCAAATGGATTGGCGAGCGGATTAAGGCAAGCCAGCAGGATCGGATCGGAATAAATTTATGATTTATGAGGATCGGCCGTACCAGGCTAAGGCGCTGGAAGCCCTTCGCTCGGCTTTGCGCACGAAAAAAAATGTTCTGCTAACGGCGCCATGCTCTGCGGGGAAAACCTATCTGTTCGGGCGCATAATACAGTGGCTGCGCGAAAACGATCGGAAATGCCTGGTGCTGCTCGACCGCGAGGTACTGGCTGCCCAAACTGCGAAAAAGTTAAAAGAGTACCTTGGAGAAAATATCGGCGTGGCGTGCGCTTCCCTGAAAAAAAAGAACCTATCTCAAGCAGTTACTGTAGCCTCTCGGCAGACGATGGCCCCCATGATGAAGAATGGACATTCCGACGCGAGTTTCAACCTGTGTGTGCCTGACGAAGTTCATTTGTGCAATTTCAAACGAGGCCAGTATGCGGACATAATTACAAAACTGCGCGAAAACTATACCGAAATGCGCCTTTTGGGATGCACGGCAACACCCTATAGGCTCGGAAGTGGCAAAATATATGGACCCGGAAAAATATTCGACCAGGTGGACTATAAGATCACCGCAAAGGAACTGATAGATTCCGGATATATTGTGCCTTTGCGGTGGAAAGTCCGTAAATCGGAATTCCTGGCGCAACTTGACCAAGTCGGGAAAACCTCCACGGGTGAGCTAAATGATTTGCAGCAGGGCGAAATCCTGGAACAGCCTACCTTTATAGCAGGTGTCTATGATGTCTGGAACCAGTACTGTAAGGGCAAAAAGACGGCAATCTTTGCCCTTTCTATTAAGCACGCCGAGGCAATCGCTATTATTTTTCGTTCGTTCGGCATTAAGACTTGGATTATCCATTCGAAACAACGAATTTACGATGTTCGAAAGGCAATTAAGGAATTCGTTAACGAAACCGGGGTGATTATCAACGTCGGAATACTCACGATCGGAGCCGACATTCCGAGCATGGAGGCGATTATCCTGGCGCGACGCACCATGAGCACGGCTCTACATTTTCAAATAGTCGGGCGCCTACAGCGATTGTTTCCGGGAAAGGATTACGGGCTCGTGATTGATCTCGTGGGCAACAGGGCCATCCATGGCGACAACTCGGATAATCCACTATCGGTTATTTTAGATGAATCCGAGCCTCCCGAGCGCCCGAAAAAGATTTGCCCAATGTGCGAGGAAGCCGTATCCCTGCCCTGCATGGTTTGCCCGAGTTGCGGATTCCATTTCCCCGTAATAAAAGAGTCCGACGATCTGCCAGCCGATATAAAAGACCACGGCGACCCCGGCGAACTAATGGACGCGATACCCCTCCAGGAGCTGCCTGCGGACGAAATTCATTATAGCGTGGCACGCATTAAGGGCAAGGAATGCGTGCGGGCTAGCTTCTATATGGCCGGTCGCAGATTCGCGCAGCGGTGGTTATTTATCGACTATTGGTTTGGAAAAAAAAGCGTGCAG
>JBMFHI010000177.1:0-4760 GCA_049976905.1 Syntrophobacteraceae bacterium
CTTCTCCATGTAAGGCGGGAAAGATCGGTCAAAATAGCTTGCCAACACCACGATGATTGATTTGGCCTCGGCCATGATGTTTTTGGGGCGTGTTCCGGCCATGAGGTTCAGCCCGGCTTTGATTGTCCATGAGTACTCTTCCTTGCGAGACTCCAGAACTTCTCTTTGAGATTCAAACGGATCGGCCGTGGTAAAGCCGATGTCGGAAAACCCGGCTTTGCCCGCCGCCTCGATTACTTCCTGGTTGGTCAACATTTTAAAACTCCCCGGTTGACATTTTATGCCGCTAGAATTCGGTTTGTAAAAGTTTTGCGAAAATGTGGCGGGCTGCTAAATAAAGAGGTTCGAGCGTTTTTTCGATCTTCATGTGCAAAAGCGCTCCCTCCCAACAACTGAAGATGAGCCGAGAGGTCTCACGGATATTCACATCCGCTGGAATCTCCCGCAAATCCCTGGCTTGCTGCAAAACTTCGCCAAAATGGTCGATCATCTTTTCGGCTACCGAGGCCAGCTGCTTTTGAAAAATCGGGTTCAAATCGCTTAGTTCCAGCGCAAGATTTCCGATCGGGCATCCGCCGCGAAAATTATTCGCGCCGTAGAAGCGCAGACACCATTGAAAATAAGCCCTGAAACGGTTGAGGGGCGTTTTGGCGCTGTCGGCAAAAATTTCTTTGCGCAACGCGAAAAGTTCCTCGTCGAAATACTGGATAAGTTCGAGCCCAAATTCATCTTTGCTCTTGAAATAAAAATAAAAAGATCCTTTGGGCACTCCGCTTGCTGCAAGGATTTGCTGAATACCGGTGTTATTGAAACCCTGGTGGTAGACGAGTTCGGCGCCGGTCTTTAAAATCTTGGTTTTTGTACTCTTTTTATCCATTATTTTCCTAGTGCCTAAATTGTTAAGCCGCACAATAATAGACTGGTCGTCTATGATCGGCAAGAACTTTTTTTGCCCCCGAAGGCCCGGGTTTAAGGAGGGGGCTTGGCTCCAGGGGGGAGGAGGTTCTCCTGCGCGGTACGATTGCTCTCAAATTTTTCTCAAGTTTTTTCTATGTTCGGCCGATATGATAAAAAAAGAGGGAGTCGTCATGAGCATTTCAGCCATCGGTTCCGGCGGTACAAACGTGTACTACACAAACCTTGAGCAGGCTGTGCAAGACCAGGCTACGCTTGAGATGAATCCGAGCCTCGCTCAGACGATTTCCCAGAAGGCCGAATCGCCACCGTTTGCTTCGGGTGAGGAAGCTTTGGGAATGCTTACAGGTACGGGAGCTTCCCAATCCTCGCTTATCTCGCTTTCCTACTCGATGCAGCTCATGCAGAGCCTTTCGGCTAGCGGGACATTAACGAATAACACATCTCTTACCCAGGCCCTTCTTCAAAATTACACCAATCCTACGGATATTTCTTCGGGCTCAGTGGTGAATACGAGCGCTTGAGAGAGAAAGGGTAGGGCAGAGTAGAGGGCGTGCGCGATGCCTTCTCTCGACTCCACCCTTTTGAGTTTCTATACCTGGTTGGGCCTGACTACCGAAACACCACGCAGCAGACAGGGTTAAACTTTATTCTTGGGGTGCCGACGGCTGGTGTTTGGCCCCGGCGCCATACCTGCCAACCCCATCTTTTGCATCAGTTGCTGTTACCGCTTGCGATTTACCGTGTGGGCTGCCGTCTTGAGCAAAACAACCATCTTGTGGCTGCCGTAATATGGATGTCGGGTATATTCCTGACCAATCTCGTTGATCGTCTTTATTCCTCGCAATGCCTCCAGACCTATCTTCGTCTTGAACTCTGGAGTATGGACCTTCCTCTTCTTCGCTTCGCTCGTCGCTGCTCGTTCCTCCTGGTGGATCACAGCTTAAACTATTGTCTCAAAATTGGGGTCCACTATAGTCAAAATGCTCTCCCCGTAGAATTCAATTTTGCGGAATGTATCAAGTGATAAAAAGTCCGATAGGTAAAAATCCATACATGCCGCGATGTATAAGACAAATAAAAGCCACTTAGAAAGTTCTGAGTTTTTAAAGAACATGGGACCGGATTAGGAAGAGTTCGTGGGTAAGAACTTGGTTTGGTTTTCGTTTAATTCTTTTCAAAGGATGTAGTCGACGGTGCTTGCAACTGCAATCCTCCATGGATTGTGTGTTGCGGTTTTAGTGAGGGTTGGAAAGGAAGGAAATTAAAATCGGCCGGGTTCGCGCGTGGAACAAAAAGCCAAAGGGACTGGCTGGAAAATCCGGGATGGGATCATGGGTTTGTAATTTGTTTTTACACATACGGGCCTGCGCAGTTTGCGCCAAATGGCGGGCAAGCTTCCGGAGGGTCATGATCAGCATGCGCAAATTAAATGGGAATGTTTCACGGGGAGGTGTAGTTGTTTTGGGGTGCATTCTGCTTGCGGCAGGCGTCACGCCCTGGTTTGGAGCCAATATGCCTGGAATCAAACGGCATGTCCAAAGCAGCGCGTTCCATGCCATCGCCGGCAAAAAAGCCGCGTTTTCAAAGGCACACCGATGTCTGCCCCTTTATTTCATCGCCAATAAGGGCCAGAAGAATCGGAATGTTTTATTTTATGCAAGGGGTCCCGGGCATACAATTTTTTTTACGCGTGAAGGGATCGTGCTGGGTTTGGAGAAATTGGGGGGGCAAGACCGCGGCGTCGCTCATGGAACGGAAAAGGTAACACCTCTTCAGGAAAAAACGTTGGTTCGAAAATTGGGCGGCCCTGAGGTTTGCTACCTTTTTATAGGCATGCCGGGGATGAATAAAGATGTCAAAATCGAAGCCCAAGAGGTTCAAAAAGGCAAGATCAATTATTTTATTGGAAAGGATCCGGGCAAATGGAAAACCAACATTCCAACTTACAAAGCGGTTCTTTACAGAGACGTTTATCCTGGAATCGACATAAGATTTTACGGCAACAACCGTGGGCTGGAATATGACATCATCGTTAGGCCGGGGGCCAACCCTTCCACCGTAAGGTTTAGATATTCCGGAGCAAAGGATGTAGAGGTCAGCGGCAATGGCGATCTTTGCGTTGATGTTGCCGGAGGCAGGCTAATAGAGAAAAAGCCCACGATCTACCAGCGGGTATGTGGAAAGAAGGTATTGCGGTGGGGGCGGTTTGTCGTGCGTGAGGAGCCGAAAGTTTTGCGAAGTGCAAGAGGCTTGCCCAGGGTCTGTGCAGGCTATCGGACCTATACGTGCCGTTTTGATCTGGGTCCCTATGACAGGAACGCTCCCCTGGTAGTCGATCCCAGCCTGGTTTATTCTACTTATCTTGGGGGGAGCGGGCAATACGGTGACAGCGCCAGCGCTATTGCAAGCGATGCGTCCGGAAACGCCTATGTTACGGGTTTTACATCCTCGGTGGATTTTCCAACCACCTCTGGGGGCTTCCAAACAAGTTTGAGATCGACTGAGTGGAACGTTTTTGTAACCAAGATAGCTTCAGACGGGTCGAGCCTGGTATACTCGACCTTTCTTGGAGGAAGCGGGTTTGAAGGCGCCAATGGAATTGCTATCGATTCGAGCGAAAACGCCTATGTCACGGGTTATACAGCCTCGACCGATTTCCCCACCACTTCGGCAGCCTTCCAGAAAAAACTCAATTCCACCTATGAAAATGCTTTTGTTACGGAGATCTCTACAGATGGGTCGACTCTTGTCTACTCGACTTACCTTGGAGGAAACGGCGGAGACAGCGCAAAGGGTATAGTGGTGAGCCCCTCAGGAAACGCTTATGTCACGGGCATTACATCTTCGACCGATTTTCCCTGCACCTTGGGAGCTTTCCAAAATCAGCTCAACGCTTCGGAAGGTAATGCTTTTGTAACCGAGGTCGCAGCCGGCGGGGCTAACCTGGTCTATTCCACCTACCTGGGAGGAAACGTATTTGACATCAGCTCATCCATCGCGATAGACGACTCTGGAAATGCCTATGTTACGGGAAATACATACTCAACGGATTTTCCGGTCACTGCCGGTTGTTTCCAGGGGCAAATCAAATCCACTGAGGGAAATGCCTTTGTAACCGAGATCGCCCCGGGGGGATCAGGGCTGGTCTATTCTACTTTCCTTGGCGGAAGCCGCCGCGACAACGGTTCGTCCATAGCGGTAGACAGTTCGGGAAATGCCTATATAACGGGGCAAACTTGTTCGATGGACTTTCCGGTTACTGCCGGTTGCTTCCAGGGCCAAATCAAATCCACCGAAGGAAACGCTTTTGTAACCGAGCTCGCTCCCGGCGGCGCCGGCCTGGTCTACTCAACCTATCTGGGCGGAAGCGCCGCAGACGGCGCGCAAGGTATCGCGCTCGATGTCTTTAGAAACGTCTACGTCACGGGATGGACTCGATCAAATGATTTTCCCCTCACCCGCGATGCACAGGAGACCAGCCTCAAATCCTCTTATGAGAATGGTTTTGTGAGCGAAATAGGCCGAGGAGGATCGGGTCTCGTCTACTCGACCTATCTGGGGGGAGGTGGTGGCGACATGGGGCAGGGTATTTCTATCGACTCTTCCGGAAACGGTTATGTTACCGGAAATACAAATTCGACGGACTTTCCCGTTACAGGCGGCGCGTTCCAGACTGCGTGCAAATCTTCCAACGGCAATTGTTTTGTAGCCAAGATCAATCTGCTCATAAACGGAGCCTGCGGAAAGAGCAGCGGGGCATCCTTTCGCACAGCTCCGCAAACAAATCTTTGCGGCAGCGGGACAGCTTCGAGCGTTTCGGGCACGGGGCCCTGGACCTGGAC
>JBMFHI010000178.1:0-4738 GCA_049976905.1 Syntrophobacteraceae bacterium
GTCGGCTCCAGCACGCATTCCAGACGGCGAAGCAGTGTGAATGGCAGGATGATCTTGCCAAAGTCGGTGTGCTTGAAGTCACCCCACAAGTCTTCAGCGTTTTTCCAGATGAAATCCGCCAGTGATGCTGCCGAACCTGCTAACTCTGCCATTTCGCGCTCCAACCTTAGTATGCACGAGACAGATTACCAGAAATACAGAGCCAGTCAACCAGGTTATGCACGAAACGGACTACTTGACGTTTTCAGGCTCCCAGCCTCAGAATGCAAATAGCCTTTTTTCTTACTACCAGGTGTATTGTGTCTAATCCAAGTTCAAAAAAACCTCTCTCCATTACGGCCGTCATGGTCTGCCGTCCAAACCCCAGCCTTGTCTTTAATGGGTGCAGGGCGATACGTAGTTCGGCATTGCCGGCGCCGGTCAGACTCAGCAAGGCAAAACCAACGCTCTCCCCCTCGGCTTGGGCTATATAGCACCAGGCTCCGGGCCTCTTGTAATATTCATCCAGCCATCCGCCGCGCCTCAAAGCATAATCCATTTGCGCAGAGCCGTCCTTGTAGGGAGGCCAGAGGTTGACATCGGCAATATCGCCGTCTCTCATAGACCGCAGTGCTATCTTTGACATATCCTTCAGTTCCTTTTGATTTTCACAGTCGCGGAAATTTCAGCCAGACTCGAAATTTCCACATCACAACCTCCAGCCAACATCTCCTTTCCCTGATCATAACCAGTACACCATGTCGATTTCCTTTGTAACATTGGCAGGGTTTGTCACAAATGACAAATAAACCACTATTTCTGCCATAATTGGGTTGTTGCCACCCGCTCCCCTCTGTTATCTTTCCGGCACAACCGCGATGAATACGCGCCTGAAGAGGCAGAAGCGATCGAGCATGAAATCCAATACTAAAGCTGTCCAAGAGCGGGCCGGTGGCAACGTCCGGCAAATAGTGCTGCTTGCTGTTCCCCCGGCGATGGAGCTAGACATTGCGGGACCGATGGCGGTCTTCGATGCTGTCAATCGTATGGAAGGCATCTGTTCGCGCGCCTATGGAATCGAACTTGTCACTACAAGGGCCGATCTGGCGGTCGCGGGACTGTCCGGCCTTTCCCTCGTGGCTCACAAGCACTACCGGGATGTCGATCAGGAGGTGGATACCCTGTTGGTCGTCGGTGGAACGGGAGCACGCACCGCGGACGATGTTGCCCTTCTTGCGTGGCTTAAGGAAATCGCGGTTCATGTCCGTCGACTGGGCTCGGTTTGCACGGGGGCATTTTTGCTGGCCAAAGCGGGTTTGCTTGACGGCAGGAGTGCTACAACGCATTGGGCCTTCGCCCACGAACTCGCCTCAGGGTATCCGCGGGTAAAAGTCGATCCCAATCCGATCTGGGTCCAGGATGGAAACGTCTACACTTCCGCCGGGGTGACAACGGGGATGGATCTCGCGCTCGGGTTCGTCGAACAGGATCATGGCAGTGCGGTGGCCCTTGCGGCGGCGCGCAATCTCGTGCTTTTCCTGAGGCGACCCGGAGGGCAGGCACAGTTTAGTGTTTCCCTTTCCACTCAGGCTGCACGCAAGAACTCACTCTTCGAGCTTCAGGTCTGGATGGCCGAGAATTTGAATCAGGATCTTTCGGTCCAAGCCCTGGCCGCGCGCTCGGCAATGAGCCCCCGAAACTTCGCGCGTGCCTTCGTGCGGGAATTCGCGATAACACCGGCGCGCTATGTCGAAGCCCTGCGCCTTGAAGCCGCCCGCAGACGCATCGAACAAATGGACCGGGGCTTTGAGGAAATTGCTTCTGCGTGCGGCTTCGCCGGCTATGAGCCCATGCGTCGAGCCTTCCTGCGCTCCCTGGGGATCTCACCGGGCCGCTATCGTGACCATTTCGGCCCTCCATCGCCGTGCAATACAAGCTCAGGTTCCGGTAAAGCTGGCCCAGGGGCATTCTGAAATCCAAAGCGATCACTTCCTCGCAGCCGGTATGCCGGGGCGATGCTGCCTTCAAACCGCGTTCCCACCTCCACAGCCTCCGGCCATTTTATGATCCAACTTTGCCTCCTACTCTTAATTAGGGACCCCTTTGTTTTAGTAGTGGTCTAACAATCAGTCGAAACATTTGACGGTTGCGTGGCAATAACAATTGGGAGTATGATCGCTAGACTCACGTTAAGTGCCAACCAGAATGTAACATTTTCTGCCAATGTATGCCTGCAGGGGGGAATGTGTCGCCAAACCCGTCTGACTTACGCAATGTGCTTGTGGCCGTTTCCGGTCAGACGCCTGCAATAATCACTGAAACATTATGGGCTCTGGAGAGGCAATTCGCGACCAGGGTAGACGAGATCCGGATCATCACCACATCCCGGGGCCGGGACATTATTTCCAATCGACTCCTTGGCGCAAACGGTGAATTTTCGCGCTTTTGCGCGGACTATGAAATTCCGCCCGGCCGCATCGCCTTCTCCGAAAAGAGCGTTTACGTCCTTAATGATTCGAGGGGAAGCTCTCTTGAAGATATTCGTACCCGGGAGGATAACGCCAACGCCGCAGACCAGGTCTACAACCTTATAAACGAATGGTGCAAGCGCAAGGATGAAAGTCTTCTGTGCTCCGTTGCGGGCGGACGCAAGACGCTTGGTATCTATCTCGCCATGTCCCTCATGATGTGCGGCCGTAAAGACGATAAGCTTTATCATGTCCTGGTATCCCCTTCATTTGAAACCGGCGTCCCCGCTTTTTTCTATCCGCCCCCGCGGGAGCGTTTATACAGCAGGTCCAACCCGCTCGGCACCGCTCACGTCCCGGATCAAATTTCATCGAAAGAAGCGAGAGTCGAACTCGCGGAGGTCCCATTTATCAGACTGCGCGATGTGACAGAGAGAAGAAATCTTGTCCCAAAAGGGTACCTCGAGGCGGTGAAGGCGACACAGCTTGTAATGCATTACCTGCAATCGCCTCCGGAGCTCCGCATTTCTCTGGAAACCTGCGCTGTAAAGATTGGCCGTTTCGAATTTACCCTGTCCAAACAGCGCGCGGCCGTTTATTCCTTTTTTCTGCTCCATTTCAACGGCATAGGAGCTGGAGCCTCTATCGAAACGCTGTTTGATAACAGGATGATCCTGGCTGACCTTGAACGTCGGATCGATAAGTTCGGAATTGGCGAAAAAGAAGTCTACTCATGGCAAAAACTGAGAGACTTGGAGGAATTCAAGCGCCAAATGGGGCCATGCATTACCAAGGTAAATAAAGACATTCGCCGGAACCTCGCAAACGATCTGCTGGCCTCGAGGTATCTGATTTCCCTCGGGGGATCGTACGGTGTGAATGTTAAACGCTTCAAAGTCCTCGGGGCAAACAGCCAAGCATGGAAAGGACTACAGTAGGATTGCCGGCAAAATTGCCGGCAAAATAATTTTTCACCTCCAGGGCTCCGTCTCTTTTATACAACCCGCAGGTTATCAACGAAAAAGGGGGAGGATGGCTGTATGTTCGATCATTTTAAAGTTGGTCAGTTTGTATTGAGACTTAGAGCGCTCGAAGAAATTCATCTTCCCGCCTACCAGGGCTCGACCCTGCGCGGCGGGTTCGGGCATGCGCTCAAGAAGGTGTGCTGTGCGCTCCGGCATCAGGAATGCTCGACATGCATGCTGCGCGACCGGTGCGTCTATCTTTACCTCTTTGAGACCCCTCCTCCGGCGGATGCGGAAATGATGCGCCTTTATCCCGCCGCGCCCCATCCATTTATCATCGAGCCCCCCGAAAATCCGAGCAGGATCATTAGCGAGGGGGAGCATTTCGAGTTCGGCCTGACAATCATCGGACGGGCTCTCGAATATATTCCCTATTTGATTTACGCATTCATCCGGCTTGGGGAGATGGGACTGGGCAAGGCACGGCTGATGGCAACAGGCAAAAGCGTCGATGAAAGCCTGCGGGTTGCCCCGGAAGCGCCCTGCCCTGCCCTCACGGGTAGAACAGGAGGGGGCGGGAAATTCACCCTTGAAGATGTCCGCGCGTGGACTTCCGAAGGGCTGGTCTCCATCTATGACAGCGGCGGCCAGTCGCTTAAAAGACCTGTCCCCTGGCCGGATCGGCAAGAGATACGGGCGCGATGCGAAGCCCTGAGACCGTTGCCACGGCTCACCATAAACTTCAGGACACCGGCCAGGATAAAATCGGAGGGACGATTGACTGATGAGCCGGAATTTCACCAGCTGGCGAGGTCTCTTCTAAGAAGGCTTTCGGCGCTTTCCTATTTTCACTGCGAAAAGAGGATGGAACTCGATTTCAAAGGACTGATCGAAAGGGCCAGGGGCGTCCAACGCGTCTCATCGGACCTTAAATGGCATGACTGGCAGAGGTATTCGGGCAGGCAAAGACAAAAGATGACCCTTGGGGGATTTATTGGAGAGGCGACCTTTGCCGGGGACCTCGGGGAGTTCTTGCCCATGCTCGCGTGGGGAGAGGTATTGCACCTCGGAAAGGCGGCGAGTTTCGGCCTGGGTAAATACTCACTCGGGCAGGCCTGATCCGAGGGCTGTAAAATTGCGAGGGTTAATTTGAAGGAGCCGGTTTATGCACGAACGGGAAGAGGTTCAACTGGGGTCCCTGCTGCACGACATTGGCAAGCTGGCGCAACGTACCAAGTCCGTTAGATTGACAATCGGGGACAGGGCGCTCGAGTCCACCTGCTGCCCGGTCTACAGGGACCGATATTCACACACCCACGTTCTTTT
>JBMFHI010000179.1:0-4708 GCA_049976905.1 Syntrophobacteraceae bacterium
GCGGTATTTCGGACTGGTCTTCGGGGGCTAATTCAAGCCTGGAGCCCTCAGGTGAATTCGGACACATTTCGTATTGTGTTTCTTTTATGTCTTTTTTTGCGCCTTCGCGCCTTCGCGTGAGCCTAAATCAACAACATTGGGGGAGGGCGTCCTTAGAGGAGTTTTTTTAAAGTCTCCACGACAAAGGCGCAGTCCTGTTCGCATAGCAGTGGATGAAGAGGCAATGTCAGTTCCTTGGAGAAAAACTCTTGCGTATTGGGAAGTCCAACTTCCGGAAATCTGTTCCTATAGTAAGAAAAACAATGGACCGGAGGGTAGTGTATGCTCGTTTGTATTCCTGATTCCTGTAATCCGGCCATTATCCGCCCCCGATCGGCTCCCCGCGGAAGCAGCACCGCCTGCAGATGCGCCGCGGACTCCATTTCGCCGCTAAATGGGACGCTTACCCCGGGCAAACTTTGATAAATCAATCGGCGATAGATTGAAGACAACTGCCGCCTGCGCTCGTTCCACTCCAGGAGTCTGGCCAGCTGCACCATGCCCATGGCCGCCCGCAGTTCGTCCAGCCTGTAATTATACCCAAGCATCGTCACATCGTAAGAGCTGGCGTGCCCCCTATGGCGTTCCAGGGTGCTCAATGTCATGGCGTGCGAGCGCAGCCTTCTCATTTTCTCCAATGTCTTGCTCTCAGCGGCCATCACCATTCCGCCCTCGGCTGTCGTCATGTTTTTGTTTGTAAAGAAGCTAAAGGCGGCGGCATCAGCCAATTTGCCCACTTGCGTAAGCCCCGGAGCATGTGCGGCATCTTCGATGAGCTTTAGTCCGTAAGCATCGCAAAAGGACCTCCAGGATTTCATATCCACCGGATAGCCCCCGTAGTGCATAACGATCGCGCCCCTTGTTTGCCGCGTGAGCTTTCTTTGCGAATCCTTAATCGAAATATGGGGCAGGTTCTCAGCCTCGATATCAACAAATACCGGTATGGCGCCCACGTAGCAAACGGCATTGACCGTTGCAACGAAAGTAAGAGAGGGCACAAGCACGGCATCGCCAGGGCCTATGCCAAGAGCCGCTAGGCAAAGGTGCAGGCCGGCCGTGCAGGAATTAACGGCGACGGCCTCATCGGCGCCATGAAGTTTTGCGAATGCCCGCTCGAAGGCCGCCACTCTTTCCCCCATCGTGAGCCAGCCGCTGTCGATAACCGAGCTCAACGCCTCTTTTTCTTCCCGGCTAAGAACGGGTTGGGCAATTGAGAGCATAAAAGAATCCTTTCCCACTCGCTTTTGGTGGTCTACTCATTTGCCCTTCGACTAACAGCCGGTAAAAGCAAACTCGTTTTTTAGAAAGGTTTCCTGGGCGCGCTGGAAGTCTTCCTCTCGTCCTATATCCATCCACTGCCCTGTGTGGTCGTAAGTGCACACAGGCAAATTTTTCTCCAGCATCCGGTACATCAAATCATCGAAGCCAAAGGGGACGCCATTGGGAATGAGTTCGAGAATTTTGGGTTCGAGACAATAGATACCCATGCTGACGCGAAATTTCAGTTGGGGTTTCTCGCGAAAGGAGGTTACGCATCCGTTATCGCAGTCAAGGACTCCCAAATCCACTTTAACGTCTTTAAGCGTCGTGGCGATGGTAACAAGACAGTTTTGCCTTTTGTGATGCGCGATAAAGTCGCGAAGCTCCAGATCCGTTATGAGGTCTCCGTTTAGCACAAGAAATGTCTCGGCCAGCTGCTCTTTAATAAGAAGCAGGGGGCCTATTGTGCCAAGCGGCCTGGGTTCTTCGCTGTAAGAGATATCCATATCCCATTGTCTGCCGTCTCCGCAAAGTGAGCGGATAAGATGGCCAAGATAGCCGATGGTAATGGATACGTCCTGTATGCCGTTTCTGCACAGCCATTTTAGAAGCATTTCGATTACGGGATATTCGCCAACAGGCATAAGGGGTTTTGGAAGCACCAGGGTATAGGGCCGCAAACGCGATCCTTTGCCGCCCGCCTGAATCACCGCTCTCATATTCATCTCCTTGCCGTTGCGTTACGGGAGGTCGAAGCTATTTGCGGGGGTTTGCTTCATACCAGGCCAGGGTTAGTTTGAGGCCGTCCTGCAAGCAAACTTTTGGGCGGTAGTTAAGGAGCTCTTCGGCGGTGCGGAGGTCGGGACAGCGCCGTTTGACCGGGTCGTTGCAAGCAGGTTTTGACTCGATGCGCGCTCCTGGCCTAAACGCTTCCAGAATGCGTCTCGCCAGCTCCCGAATCGATACCTCTTCCCTGTTATTGCCGATGTTTATCGTTTTATCATCGGCCCCATGGGTGCGCATGGCCGAAATGGTCGCATCGACTGCGTCCGAGACATAGCAGAAGGCTCTTGTGTGATCGGCCGAGTAGACTAGGAGCGGATCCTGGCCCTCGAGCGCACCTCTTTGGAAAAGTTGGGGAATTACATGCTCCCGTCCCATTCTGGGACCATATACGTTATGATAGCGAACGATTACAAAAGGCCTGTTAAAAAAACGGCAGTACTGTGTGACGGCCAATTCACCGAAAATCTTGCTCCCGGCATAGGAGCTGCGAGGATCCTCAAGGTCTGTAAGCGCCAGAGGGATCTTTTCCGGAGTTGGAAAGGGAAGCTCTAAAATGTGTTGGGTCCATGCATATGTTTCGCTTGTTGAAGAAAACAGCAATTTTCCATGTCCGCATTTACAAAACCAGTCGAGCATATGTAAGGTTGCCGTTGCGTTTACCCTCACTACCTCGGGTGGATTATCAAGAACGTTTTTTACCCCGATTACTGCCCCGAGGTGATAGATTTCGTCAAAATCGGTCTCAAGGCTCTGGTAGGTCTCAGGGTTGGTTAGATCAACGGATCGCAGTGTTATGTTTGGTCTTTGCAATAGCAAGCTCAGGTCGTTGTCCAATCGCCCTCGTGAAAAATTATCGAGGAGCAAAATCTCGTTGGCGATAGACCTGGAAAGTTGGTCTGCAAGGTGAAATCCGATAAATCCCGCTCCGCCGCTAATTAAGATCCTGGCCATGTTTGCACCCTTTTGTGATAGCCTCTGGCGCGCCAGTGCCCCTTGCCAACACCGATCAAAGCGCAGCCAAGACCGTGGAGTTGCTCGGCCCTGGAGTTGCAAATAACGTTTTGGGCATCCACTATGAAAGGGGGGCTTGGCCGGCTTCCGGCAAGCTTTTGGACATCCAGGTCGAGGTATTGGCCGTGGGCTGTTGTGAAGATGATCAACTGAGCGGCGCCAAGGCAGTCTGTGAGATTGCCAAGAAGTTTCGCATGGGGCCTTTGCGGCCATGCTCGGGCTATGGGGTCATGGAGGGTTACCTGGGCTCCGGCTTTTACCAGTTCGTCATAGAGAAGCTCCCCGGGCGAGTTTCTCGTATCGGGTACGCCCGGAAGGTAGGAAAGACCGCAAATAAGGACCCGGACACCCTCCAAGGATCCCCCAATTATTTCCTGCGCCAGTTCCAGGGTGTGCATGGGCATGCGGTAATTGACCCCGATAGCCTCAAGGGTCATGCCCAATGTAATATCGGCATCGAATAAATTGGTAAGAGACCACTGCGCGAGCAGGGAATCTTTGGTTAGGCAATAGCCTCCCACGCCAAAGCCGGGAAATCTCATATTGCAGTGGGTGCCCCTTCTTACCCGGATGGAGTCGATTACGGAAAATAGGTCGACTCCTATGCGTTCTGCGAGCAAAGTCCACTCATAGATCAAGGCGATATTTGCCGATCTGTAGGAGTTTTCCAGAAGTTTTCCCAGTTCGCAGCCTTCCAGGCTCTCCAGTTCGCAGAGCGGGAACTCTTTTGTCTCGATAAATGTAGACAGGAATTCGCGGGCCTTCAAGGCCGCCTCAGCGCTGTTTGCGGAAAAACTGCGCCAGAACCTCGTGATGGAGTCCACATAGTGAGGCCCCGGCATTACCCGCTCGTAAGAATATGCCAGCTGAGGTTCCTTATAGAAACCCCGCTTTGCGAACTCCTCGCGCAAAACCGGCAAGATCAAATGCCGCGAGGCTCCAATGGGAACTGTCGTTTCCACCACAATGAGGGCTTCCGGGTTGACCAGATGTCCTATTCGGGCTACCGCGGCCCTAAACGAGCCGGTATCAACCTCGATTTTTGCGGCCTCTGTTTGCGTTCTATCCTTTACATCAAGGGGTATGTTTACTACCAGGATATCTGCAAGCGCATATGCTTCATCGTAAAAAGTACAGCACAGGTTGTTGTTTTCGCGCGCTCCGCGCTTTATAAGTTCGGATAATTTCAGGTCGGGCGAATCCACGGGAGATAAGCCGGCATTTATTGCATTTATCTTGGCAATCCCCTCCTCTGTGCGCAAGTCAACGCCGATTACAAAATATAGCGGGCGCTGATCGGTGCCCCTGGCCCCTGCAATCGCGGCCGAAACCGCGCAGCCGACAAAACCCAGGCCTTGGACCACTACGACTTTTCGGCCCGCCTTTTTGAAATCCGTGGCCCTGCAAATAATAGCGTTTAATTGCCTCAGGAAAGATCTCGTATCCATGATAGACTCTCTATTTGCCAAGAACATCATTAATTACCGAACATGGATGGAGCATCAAGACTGCCTAAGAACGCGCTAAGATCAAAATCTAAATGGTAGTGTGGTTAGAGTCTATTCCTTGGCAACTGTTGGGATTATTCGAGAAAGGATGTGGCGACCATCGT
>JBMFHI010000180.1:0-4682 GCA_049976905.1 Syntrophobacteraceae bacterium
TCAATGTTTTCTATTTAAAGTAAGGGGGTGGTCGGTTAGCTCCTCCTCCCCTGATTCCGATTCCAGTCGTAGCCGAAATTTACTTCAGTCTCGGTAATCGGCCCAGTAACCATGCACTGCTCCATAAGGCGGCGAAATACGAGCCCACGGCTGCGGGAATTGCGTCTGTTGAATCGGAAGGTGAACTCTTCCAAGTAAGATTGGAGGTGAGCTGGGACAACAGAGCCTTGATGTGTGCCCAGAATCCAGCGTTTGAGAAGACTTGCGACGCGGTGTACACCCGGCATCGAAACATGGGCGGGATCACCCGACGACGAAAGCAACACTCTCTCATGCAAGTACCCGTGTTTGGATAAACCGTTGTACCCGGTCCAACCGTCTGTACGCACATTCGCACCTTGGGCCACAACGTCACAGACAAATGGTCGGAGATTCGCGCCGGAGGAATCAGGAATATGCCGCATTCGAACTCGCCCAAATCCCTTAGGTTCCTTGACCTCGACAGCTATCACTACAATAGGCCGGCTGGTTCCTCGCCCGCGCTTCCCTCCTCGTTCAACTCCACCTACCTGGGTTTCATCGACTTCGACCGAGCCCGACAGTCGTTCACGCTCGCTACGTACCATCGCTACGCGAAATCGTTGGAGCATCGCCCACGCCGTCCGGTAGCTTGTCCCCAGCGTTCGCTCCAAGGTTTTTGCCGAGAGGCCGTTTTTAGCGGTCGTGAGATGCCAGGCAGCTTCAAACCATGTCGTGAGCGGTGTTCGCGTTTTCTCCAGGATCGTTCCAGTCGTCACGGATGTCTGGTGCCGACACACAGAACAGACCAGACGGCACCGTGTCTGGCGCCAAGGCACTCCAATTGTCTTGCATGCCGGACAGCGGAAGCCTGTTGGCCACCGCAACTGCTCCAAGTAGATTATACACGCATCGTCGCTGCGGAACTCTCGCACGAATTCACGGTACGTGTCTGGGAAACCAGTCCTTATCGTCAAGTCATCCTGCATGCACGCTCCGGATCGAGTTGATCATGCAAGACAGTATATCCTAGGAGGAGCTAACCGACCACCCCCTTTAAAGTATCTCACGCCCCTGCGTCAACCGAAAATGGGAGTTCGGACCTCTTTTCCCAGGTACTTCGACATATTGAAAGTATCAACATGTGGTCCCTTCCGAGATACGAAACCTTATAACCCTTCTCGATGATCTGAAAGCGCAAGGCGTAGCCTTCCAGTCATTGACGGAAGCCATAGACACGGAAACGCCTACAGGCCGCGCCATGTGGCAAATGGTCGGCATTCTCGCGGAACTCGAAAAGTCGTTGATACAGGAACGGACAAAGGCGGGCAGGGCGGCGGCTATGGCTCGCGGGGTCAAGATGGGGCGCAAGCGGCTTTTGTCCGCGCAACAGGCCGCCCATGCCCGCAAGCTGATAGAGCAGGGGGAAGGCGCGGACAATGTGGCGCAATCGCTCAACGTCTCGCGGCGCACGCTTTACAGGGCTTTAAGCGGCATAAATGCCAGCGAGCAAAAAAGCTAGTAAAAACAACGGGCAAAACTTCACAGTTTGTAAATTGTCCAGTTAACGGGATGGGGGGATCGTGAATTTAGATCAGTTAGCCGCCTTGGTTGAAAAACTCCGAAAGGAAGCAATCGGAGAGCCGCTATGGATAGCGGGAAAGGACGTGTTTGAATATCAAGATCACTCCGCAAGAGTGGTCGCCATACTCAAATTAATTCGGGCAATGCATGGAGTTAATGCCATAGATTTACTGTGCCGAGCAGGCTTTTTCATTGATTTAGGCGTCATCGTTCGTTGTGTTAATGATTGCATTAGTGAAATATATTTTCTCTTGGAAGATTTCCCGAAAACATCCGACAACGTTGATCGGTTCGTTACGGCTTTTTTTGCCAGCACCATCGACGGCTATCTGTCAAATAAAGAGCCTATGGTGCTGACTAAAAAAATCAGAAGTTCGGTTGTTCGTGTATTAAATGGCGAACACGATGACGCCCTGCGTAAATTACTCGAAAGAATATTTAAGACGTTTTCGGGATACGTGCACGCCGACTACGCACATATCATGGAAGTCTACAATGGGGCGGCTTTTGATTTTAATGTAAAAGGTGTTCCTGCTATCGAACAACGTGTAATGCGAATGGATCATGTGGAGGTGGCTGCAATTTCAGTTCTATACGCGGCTGCCTTCATCGCGAGAACCTTGGATATGACAGAACTCAACCAAGAAATTATGCGATACGTACACGATTTTGATTAGTATATGTGGGGTATCCCTCCCGCTGAGGAACACCTATATGGATATTGACTACCTTAAATCCCATTTTCAAAAAATAAATACGAAAGAACTCATCAGAATAATCTATTTTACTAAGGATTCTTACGCCGATGAAACCATCAAGGAAGCAATTTCAGAATTAAAAAGGCGAGGAGATTATAAAAAGGAAGTTTTGGTACCTATAGCTGATGAGATAAAGAAAGAAACTAGAGATGCAAAAAATGAATTAGATGAGAAATTAAACAAGCCATTTTCAAATGTTGTAATTATTTTTATGATTGTTTGGTCAATGATAATAGGAATACTCCAATATTATTCATCATCTTACTGGCGTACAGCGGCAGCGGCTCTTCTTCTTATACTAGTACTAGTGCCCATGACAGGGAAAAGGTATTTAAAGTATTTAGGGATATGCTTAGGCATAACTACTGTTGTGTTTTGGATCATGGTTTGGCTCTTTCATTAAAAACGGAGGGAAAAATATAGACAATTGAGCGTCAATTGTCCTTAAGGTGAAAATAGCACCAAGGTCCCGCGCGGGTTTGCTGGGTGTGAAAAACACCGGAAACTGGACAAAAAGGCAGACTAGACTAATTCAAGGCGGAGTTCGCGCCCAACAAGCGCGGCGGCGCGTTGAAGTGTCTCAATAGTAACATTCCCTTTTGCCTTAAGAATGCGGTCAACCTGCGCTCGGCTCGTGTGCATCTGCTCGGCCATTTGTGTTTTAGTCATGCCTCGCTTCCGCATTTCCTCGGCAAGCTGCCACGAAATCACCCGCGTAACAGCCTCGGTCTTTGCCGCCTCGTAAATGCCTTCCTCGCGCAAAAAATCGTCAAGCGTCGATCCCCAATGTTGGTTTTTTTCGCTCATGATGTCATCTCCTTCATCCGCTTCCGAGCCAATTCGATCTCGTCCGATGGCGTCTTCTGTGTTTTCTTTATAAACCCGTTTACGACGCCTATTCGTCCCTCGTGGACGAAAAACAGTATCCGCACAATGCGGCGGCTCGGCAAATGGCTGCGCACTTCCCATAGTCCGCCGCCAAGAGAGCGACACAGCGGCATTCCGACCGGCCAGCCTACTTGCACGGCCGCAAGGTCGATGCCGATAGTTTGCCTGTCGTCATCCGGCAAGCCACGCAACCAGTCCCTGACCGGCTCAACGCCGGTCGAAGTTCGATAGAAAACAACGGGTATTTCTTTCAAGTGCTGACCGGCCATAAGCCACCCTGTAAAAAGGAATGTATCATTTATAGTACATTTTAACAAGAGGCAAGCTCTTTTTCGGGCAGTTCGCCATTTTGTCTAGTTTCCGGTGTTTTTCACACCCAGCAAACCCGCGCCGGTGTTGGGGTCGGTTTTCAGGATCGGGACAAAATACGGTCTTGAACTAAGCCTTCGGCAGTATCCTACCCTTCCGCTCAATTTCACACCGTAATTTTCCCAAAACCCCAGCGGGGAACAGTTTGCCTCCTTACAGGATAAGGTGTTTCTTTCACTTTCCCAATAAGGCGGTATGCTATGACCCACCTAAGAAAACGCATGATCGATGACCTACAACTCCGGGGATTGGGCGCTCTTACTCAGCAGAGGTATGTTCGTGCCGTCCAGCAATTGGCCGAGCATTACGGAAAATCCCCCGCCACGATCACCGAAGATGAGCTCCGTGAGTATTTCCTCTACCTCAAAAACGTTAAGAAGTGGGCGCGGAGCACCAGCACCATAGCCCTATGCGGCATCAAGTTTTTCTATGAAAACACGGTAAGACGGGACTGGCCGGCGCTTCATTTAATAAGGGCCGAGCGACAGAAAAAACTGCCGGTGATTCTAAGTCCCGACGAGGTGCGCCGCGTCCTGTCGAACGTTCGCCTGCTCCGATACAGAGCTTGTCTTACCACCATCTATTCCTGCGGCCTCAGGCTTCAGGAGGGGACCCATCTCAAGGTCCAAGATATCGATAGCTCAAGAGGGCTTATCTGTAACGAACTGCAAACAAGGAAGGCCAAAACCGCAAACATCCGCATTTCCCGACCACATTAATTGAGAATATGCGGCCCTTCAAAACCAAATTATGTGAGAATGAAACCACATTATTTGATTACAAACCGCAAACAGCCGTCAAAAACCACATTAAATGCAAATTGCGCGCAGCAGACAATCTGACGGCACTTTCATAGGCCGATGAGGCTGAGCGCATTCGCGCTCGACCGACGAGACCGGCAATAGCAATTCTCCGATCCATCGGTTCTACCGTGCTGGAGAGTATGAAAAAACGACCGTTTTTTCATACTCTCCGAATGCACCATCCGGATCGACCAAACCCACGAAAAAGAGTATAATATTGCCGTTCGATAAAACAAAGTGTGATTTGGTTCATGTAAACGAG
>JBMFHI010000181.1:0-4607 GCA_049976905.1 Syntrophobacteraceae bacterium
GGCCCCCTCCTTCGGAGGCCTATTTAAACCGGACAATTCACGTGCTACAAGTGCGGACATTTTATTTGCTCGCTACACACCTTCGGTGAGCCCCTTGCACGCGCCTTTACGATGCTGCATAATGAAACTTTGCCAAGCTGCCCGGCAAAAGGGATCGTTGGGAAGCCTGGCCAGCAAATGGGGGTAAAAATTGAAAATCGTCGAAGATATCTGTATCAATCTTGAAAAGATCAGGAGGACACATCCCCTGATTCACAACATCACCAATTACGTTGTCATGAACTTTACAGCCAATGTGCTCCTGGCCCTTGGCGCCTCACCGGTAATGGCCCACGCGAGGGAGGAAGTCGAGGAGATGGTTGGGCTGGCTAAGGCGCTTGTGGTAAATATTGGGACTCTTTCCAGTACCTGGATCGAATCGATGTCTGCGGCGGTGCGTGCCGCGAGGCGCTGCTCCATTCCAATCGTTTTGGACCCTGTTGGAGCGGGAGCGACAAGGTTTAGGACCCAAACGGCCCTGCGACTCCTTGAGGAGGCGCGACCGACTGTGCTGCGCGCAAATGGCTCTGAAATCCTGGCGCTTGCAGGAGGCAAGGGGGACACTAAAGGGGTCGATTCCGCTGCGGGGCCTGAGGAGGCACGACAGGCGGCCATCGATCTGGCCAAAAGCTACGGAATTGTTGTGGCTGTTACCGGAGCCAGGGATTTTGTAACGGACGGATCGAAAACAGCGCTAATTTCAAACGGGCATGAACTTATGAGCAGGGTTACAGGAACCGGCTGCGCGGCCAGCGCCGTCACGGGGGCCTTCTGCGCGGTTGAAGAGGATGCTTTTGCGGCCGCAACGGGCGCGCTTGCGACCTTTGGGATCGCTGGAGAGATTGCGGCCCGTGGCGGGCCGGGGCCGGGAAGTTTTCAAATAAATCTTTTGGATGGACTAAATGCCCTGGAAAGCCAAAACATAAGAGAGCTCATCCACTTGGTTTTATTATGAAAATACCCCAATCGGGAATTGACTTAAGACTATATCTGGTTACAGACAGGGCTCTCTCGGGTGGACGATCGCTGGAGGAAATCGTTTACCAAAGCGTGGCGGAGGGAGTTACCGCAGTCCAAGTCCGCGAAAAAGAGGCCACGGCAAGGCAGTTTTTGGAGCAGGGCACAGCTCTAAGGCAAGCGACCTCAAAGCTTGGCGTTCCACTCATCGTAAACGACAGGGTCGATATCGCGCTGGCCTGCGGGGCCGACGGCGTTCACCTGGGACAGTCCGACATGCCGTGCGCTCTTGCGCGTCAAATCCTTGGGGATGAGATGATCATCGGGGTTTCGGTCTCTACCCTGGAAGAGGCGATGGCGGCTCAAGCCGAGGGAGCGGACTACCTGGGAGTCGGCCCCCTGTTTGCCACCTCCACCAAGGCCGATGCCCTGCCGGCTACCGGGCTCGCCCTTTTGGGGGCTATTCGCCGCGCTGCCCGCATCCCTCTGGTGGGTATAGGGGGCATAAATCAAACGAATGCGCCCGAGGTAATTTTGGCCGGAGCAAACGGGGTTGCGATCGTATCGGCCATAATTGCTCACCCGGATCCCGGGGGAGCGGCAAGATCTCTTAGGTCGAAAATCGATGCAGCTTTAAAGGAAGTAAATCCCAAATATGGAAAAAAATATCCGCAAATAGTATAGTAACACTATCCTAAATGATACTTTAACCAGGCCGGGCAGGTAAATGACGCTTATATCCAAGATCCATACGTACGGCAGACTGATAAAGTTCAGTCATACGGTTTTTGCCCTTCCTTTCGCCCTGGCGGCCCTGCTGCTTGCAAATACGAAGCACCCCGTGGGTTTTAAAATCGTGGTCCTCATCATTATCGCCATGGCCTCGGCACGGTCTGCCGCCATGGGTTTTAACCGGTACGCCGATCATCACTTTGACCGTTTAAACCCCCGCACGGCAAATCGGCCTCATGTGACGGGGCAGGTTGACCGCTTCTCGGTGATGCTTTTCATATTGTTTTCCAGTGTTGTTTTCATCGCAACAGCGGCTTTGCTCGGCCGCCTCTGCCTTATTCTATCCCTGCCGGTTCTGGGCATCCTTCTTTTGTACTCGTACACAAAGAGGTTCACGCACCTTTGCCATATGGTGCTGGGTTTTGCGATCGGCCTGGCGCCCGCGGCCGTGTGGGTAGCGGTTACAGGCAGCCTCAACTGGAGGATTTTTCTGCTCTCATTTGCCCTAATGACCTATATAGCCGGCTTCGACATCCTTTATGCCTGTCAGGACATCGAATTCGACAGGCAACACAATCTATTTTCCCTGCCCGCCTGCTGGGGAGCGTCCAAAGCGCTTCTTTTTTCCTCCGCACTCCACGTCTTTACCCTTGTCTTTCTTTTCCTGGTTTATTTCGCATTCGATCTTGGCCGCATTTATCTCCTGTTCCTCTTTCTTATAGGCATCCTCATTTTTACCGAGCACAAACTGGTGCGTCCCGATTGCCTCGATAAAGTCAATATAGCCTTTTTCCATGTAAACAGCGCGATATCGGTCCTGCTCTTCCTGGGGATTCTGATTGGAAGGTGATAGTTTGCCTAAATTGAAAACCGCGTTCCAAAATCTTGGCGACTTCGTCTCCGAACTGGATAAGGCCGGAGAACTGCTGCGAATAAGCGCTCCGGTTTCCCGCGAACTCGAAATAGCGCGCATAACCGACCTTGCCTCCAAAGCAGAGGGAGGGGGTAAAGCGCTTCTTTTCGAAAATGTCGCCCATTCGCCTTTTCCCGTTCTAACAAATGCCTTTGGAAGCGAACGCCGCATCTGCATGGCTCTTGGAACCGATTGTTTGGACGAGCTTGGCGGCAGGGTCCGGCGTCTGGCGCAAGTGGCCCCCCCGAAGTCGCTGCGAGACCTTATAAGCCTTGCTCCCCTGGGCATGGACATCCTCAAAGCCCTTCCCCGCAAGACCTCTACGGCCCCCTGCCAGGAAGTAATACTGCGGGGCGGGCAAGTCGATCTATCTACCCTGCCGGTGCTCAAGTGCTGGCCCCAGGACGGAGGCCCTTTCATAACTCTTCCGGTGGTCTTTACCCGAAGCCTTGAAACCGGACGGCGAAACGCCGGTATGTACCGGCTCCAGGTCTTCGACCGCAACACGACCGGGATGCACTGGCACATACATAAGGACGGCTCGCATTATTTCCAGGAGTACAAAAAGGCGGGCAAACGCATGCCGGTTGCCGTCGCCATCGGAACCGACCCCGCGGTGACCTGGGCCGCCACGGCCCCTCTGCCCCAGGGCATAGACGAGATGATGCTCGCGGGCTTCATTCGCAAAAGCCCGGTAAGAATGACCCGTTGCGTCACCATTGACATGGAGGTTCCCGCGGAAGCCGAATTCGTGCTGGAAGGCTACGTGGACCCAGACGAACTCCGACTGGAAGGGCCCTTTGGAGACCACACCGGATATTATTCGCTTGTCGACCAATACCCGGTCTTTCACATAACCGCGATCACCCATCGCAAAAACCCCATTTACGCGGCCACACTTGTGGGACGGCCCCCCATGGAAGACTGCTGGCTCGCCAAGGCCACGGAACGCATCTTCCTGCCTCTGGTGCAAACGATTCACCCCGAGGTGCGCGATTTCTGGATGCCCTGGGAGGGAGTTTTCCACAATATAGTGGTAATGAGGTTTGAAAAAGAATATCCCGGACATGCCAGAAGGCTCATGAGCGCAGTCTGGAGCCAGGGGCAAATGAGCTTTACAAAGGCCGTCGCCCTCGTTGATGCAGACGTGGCGCTCCATCCCCCCCGCGGGGTGTTGGAAACGATTCTGGATCAAATAGACCTGGATAGCGATATCTATCTTAGCGAAGGGATTCTCGATGTCCTTGACCACAGCGCGCCCGAGCCGCTTTTTGGAAGCAAGCTCGGCATCGACGCCACAGGCAGACTTGCCGGGGAACGGCCCAGGGTCCCGCGCCACATGATTAATCTTCCTAGCGAGGAGGTTATCGCCAAAGCCCTAGGCGAGATATCCAGCCATCTCCGCGCTTTTAACCTTCCGCCAATCGCAGCGAAAAATCGTTTGCTGCTCGTAAATCTTGACAAAGACGGCAAGACTCCGGGCAAGAAAATCTCCGTGGAACTTCTCAGACACGCCGTCCTTGAGCCTTTTTCGATTTTCGTCCTGCTCGATTCGAAGATAGACTTGCGAGATTATTCGCTGGTTCTGTGGAAAGTGTTCAATAATGTTGACCCGGCAAGAGATATTTTAAAAGACAAGGGCGCAATCGTAATCGACGCCACAACCAAGGGAGTCGAAGACGGCCACACCCGCCCCTGGCCCGAAGACATCGAAATGGATCCCCAAATAGTGCGAAGGGTCGCACAGAGGGCCAAAGAACTGGGAATCGAAAAGTTTATGGCGAAGGGCTAAAAACTTTGGTTTTGACGGCAATCACTTTTTAACAGCCAAATTCGCGGAGCGCTCTCAACTGGAGCAAAACACCTCATCCTCGGAGGCTCTGGACGGCTCAGGGCAATCGCATGAAATTTTACACGAGATTGAGCAGATGCTGGAGATAGTCATTGTCCCAACCTGCCGCTTTTC
>JBMFHI010000182.1:0-4566 GCA_049976905.1 Syntrophobacteraceae bacterium
GCGGTGTCCAATGGCCAGGTGATAGAGGTAAAGATCGACTCGATAGACAGGGAAAACAAGCGCATTTCGCTTTTGCCCGAGTCAAGCGAGCCGAGCGAAGAACCAAGCGGTGAAGATGTGTCGCGCTATGCCAAAGCCAACTCCCCCGCCATGGGAACCTTTGCGGATCTTTTGCAGGCAAAGCTGCGGGAGAAAAAGAAAAAATAGCCGATCACCGTTTCGCAAAGTTTTCTCACGCCGCCAAAGCTTTTGTACGGACAAAAGATTTATATGGCCGGCGCCTGGATTTTTAAAGTGTCGCCCAGCCTGTTTTGGGCGACACATACATCGTAGTCCATCTGAAGACCCAGCCAGAAGTGGGGCGAGGTGGAAAAATATCGGCCCAGGCGGATAGCCGTATCCGCACTTATCCTGCGTTTCCCCAGCACGATCTCGTTAATGCGCCGCGGCGGAACTTTTATGGACAGCGCCAGCCGGGTCTGGCTTATCCCCAGGGGCTTGATGAAGTCTTTGAACAGAATTTCACCGGGATGAACGGGCCTCATTTTTTTCTCTCCTTGTGCGAACCCTTCCGCAAACAAAGCTTTTCCCACTCTTTTAGCACACTACATGCCAGAGGACTGCCGGATCGGTTAGCGATCGCCCCGGCGGCTTTTGTAGGAACACTTTTGGGAAAAGAACCGGCAAGAGAGCGCGACGGAGGGCGCAAGACTATCTTTTGCGCCCCCCCCCAGCGGCTCTGTGTTGGAATTGTTGTTGCGGTTTAGCTGCCTTTTAGTAGTAGCCCCCCTGGGACACCTTGCCTCTAAAGACGTAATAGCAGTAAGAGACATAGGCCAGAATGAGGGGCAAGACCACAAGGGTTCCAACCAGGAGAAAGGCTTGAGAAGAGGGCGCGGCGGCGGCCTGCCGGAAAGTTACGGCAAAGGGGACGAGCCACGGCCAGAAGCTTATTGCCCATCCGACATAGCCCAGGAAAAAGACGCCCAGGCTCATAAAAAAAGGACTTGTCTCGGCCCCCCGGGAAAGCTGCCTCCAGATCCCAAGGATCAGGACCAAGGAGGCCAGCGGCAGGGGAAGAAGATAGAAGATATTGGGGAGGCTAAACCACAGTTGTCTTATTCGAGGCTCCATTAGCGGCATGCTGATGCTGACAATGGCCAGAAACAACGCTACGTAGGCCAGAACGTAGGAGGCGCATTTTCGCCCCCAGCTCTGGGTATCGCCTTCGGTCTTCATCACGAGCCAGGTAGACCCAAGCAATGCATAGCCAAAAACCAGGGCCATTCCGGTCATGAGGCTGTAGGCGCTTATCCAGTCGAGAGGCCCTCCCGCGTAGCTTCGCCCTGCCACATGCACACCCAGTACGTAGGTGCCAAGAATCATTCCCTGCATGAAAGCGGCGAGCACGGAGCCGAAATGAAAGGCATAGTCCCAGATGCGGCGGGATCTTGTGGCCTTGAATCGAAACTCGAAGGCAACGCCCCGAAAGATAAGGCCCAGAAGCATAAGGATAACAGGCATATAGAAGGCGGGCATAAGGATTGCGTAGGCCAGGGGAAAGGCCGCAAGAAGCCCCCCGCCGCTCAAGACAAGCCATGTTTCATTGCCGTCCCAGAAAGGCGCGATGGAATTCATCATAAGGTCTTTGGATTCTTCCGAGGGCGCAAAAGCAAACAGGATACCGATCCCTAGGTCGAAACCGTCCAGGAAAACATAGAGACACAGGGCGATAAAAAGCAGGCAATACCATACGAGAGGGATTTGAGACATTTTATCAGTCCTTTTTAGAGGCGGGATCGGTCATGAGAACCGGTTGGTCGAGGCCGCGCGAACCGTAGGTTTGTTCCGCCGTCCCGGGCCCCTTGCCTATGAGTTTCATAATGAAATGGACCCCGGCGCCAAAGACTACCGCGTAGGTGAGGACAAAAGCGCAAAAGGACAAAGCCACGGTCGCTCCATTAATCGGAGAAACAGCCTGGTCGGTTCGCAAAAGGTTGTAAACCACCCAGGGTTGTCTGCCGGTTTCGCTCACGCACCAGCCGCAAAGCACCGCCAGAAAGCCCGCCGGGCTCATCAAAATACACCAGCGCTGAAACCACCGCGTATCGAACAAGCGCTTCCTGAAAAAAAGGACAAGGGCTGTTAAACCGGTCAGGATCATAAGGCTGCCCAGGGCCACCATGGCCCGAAAGGCGAAGAAAACCAGGGGGACGGGGGGACGCTCGCCTCTTTGCCACTCATCGAGGCCCCTTACCAGGCCCTCGGGGTCATGGGTAAGTATAAGGCTCGACAGTTTTGGAATTTCAATTGCGTATTTGGTAACTTCATCCTTTTGATCCGGCCATCCGAAAATTATCGAGGGTGCGCCGCGCTGGGTTTTCCACAGCCCTTCCATTGCAGCCACCTTCTCAGGCTGGTATTTAAGAGTGTTGCGGCCGTGGGCATCGCCAATAAAAAGCTGTAAGGGGGCAACGAAAAGCGCCATTATCATGGCCATGCCCAACATAATGCGTGCCTGTTTGACGTGGCGGCCGCGCAAGAGGTACCAGGCGCCGACGCCGCCAACGGCAAAGGCCGTGGTAAGATAGGCCGCGGTAACCATATGGAAGAATCGGTAAGGAAAGGAGGGATTGAAAATGATCTGTTTCCAGTCGACTGGAAACAGCCGGCCGTCCCTGGCGATCCTAAAGCCCTGGGGAGTTTGCATGAAGCTGTTTGCCGCAAGGATCCAGAAGGCGGAAAGCAGCGTGCCGCCGGCCACAATGATGTTTGAAGCAAAATAGGTTTTGGGTCCGACCCGTTTTTCTCCAAACAACATTACGCCAAGAAACGAAGCTTCGAGGAAAAATGCGGTCAAAACCTCATAGCCAAGCATCGGCCCGAGTATATTTCCGGCCTTGTCCGAAAAGAGCGCCCAGTTCGTTCCGAACTGGAACGACATGACAACGCCCGATACGACGCCCATACCGAAGGTTACGGCGAAAATCTTTACCCACATATGATATACGTCGCCATAGACGCTGTTTGCCGTTCTTAGCCGCCGCCACTGCAAAACGGCCAGCCAGCTTGCAAGGCCGATCGTAAAGGAGGGAAAAAGGATGTGGAAGGCAATGATGAACGCGAACTGGATGCGTGAGAGCATCACCGGGTCGAGATGTCCCAACATAGGCCGGATCTCCCCATGCGGTATTGGAAAAAAGCTTTCAAGGCAGATTAAGTCCAGTACCGCGCGGGACTAAAACCCACCGGAAACTTTCGAGGCACTTCGCCTCTTGTGACGCCAGGAATTAAGATAAATTATTTAAGGCTTTATTGCAAACAGGGAAGAGGAGCAAGCGTGCCGGAAGTCAGGCCTCATGCCGTATGGTCGGGAGAATGGGTTCGATACTCCGAATGCCGCCTGTTGTTGTGCGGGGATACGGGAGTGAGTGTGGAATTTGCCGAGGCGATAGACCCGGGGATTAACCGGCTGGTTCGCAGCCTGCATAAAAGGCTAAAAGAGGGGGCCTATCCGGGTATAATCGATATGGGTCCCACATACCGTTGCCTTTTCATCCGGTATGACCCCTTCCTTTGCTCTTTGGAAAAGCTTACGTGCATAATAGAGGAAAGCCTGGAAGCCCCGGAGGCTGAAGACGAAGGCGAGGAGCGGGTCATCGAAGTCCCGGTTTGCTATGGAGGCCCGTTTGGCCCCGATATAGGGGAGGTTGCAAGACTGCACTCCATGGACGAAAGCGAGGTCGAAGCGCTCCATTGGGCCCCTGTCTACCGGGTCTATATGATAGGGTTCATTCTTGGCTTCCCCTATCTGGGAGGCCTTGACGAAAGGCTTTACACCCCCAGGAAGAACAGCCCCGGAAAAGCCGTCCCGCCCGGAAGCGTGGGAATCGCCGACCGCCAGACGGGAATTTACCCTGTGGCCAGTCCGGGAGGCTGGTGGATCGTTGGGAGAACGCCCCTGAAGCTTTTCGATCTTACAAGAGAGGCCCCCTTTCTTTTTACAGCCGGGGATGTTGTGCGTTTTAAACCGATAACGAGAGAAGAATTTGAGAGCTATAAGGATCATTGAACCCGGACCGCTTGCCACCGTGCAGGACCAGGGCCGATTTGGCTTTCGCGATCGGGGCGTGCCGGTTTGCGGCGCGATGGACGGGCAGGCGCTGCGCCTTGCAAACCTGCTGGCAGGAAACGGGGCGCATGCGGCCTGTATCGAGATAACCCTGGGCGGATTTGAAGCCCAATTCCTGTGCGATGCCCACTTCGCCCTTACCGGAGCAAAAACGGCGGCGACCTGCGAGGGCAGACCCCTTTCCACCTGGGAAACCCACTTTGCGCGAGAAGGCCAGATTATCCAAACCGGGCCTGCGCTATCAGGCATGCGCACCTATCTTGCCGTGGAGGGAGGCATGGACGTCCCGGAGCTTTTGGGCAGCAGGTCGACTTTTTTACGAGGAAACCTTGGCGGATTTAAAGGAAGAAGCCTTCGAAGAGAAGACCTCCTTTTTCTTGGCGATCCCGGAAAAACAGGCGCGTCTTTTGCGGTTTTTGAACTTCCAGCGGAAC
>JBMFHI010000183.1:0-4526 GCA_049976905.1 Syntrophobacteraceae bacterium
GGCTACAAGCATATTTCGTTCAATGGGAGACTATTTCAACCGCCCTGGACTCGGGCTCCTTGGAAACTATTTCGCCGATGATGCGCACCCCATCGACCATGGCGCCCAGAAATTCCACGACATCTTCGGCCTGTGCGGGTTCGACGACAACCACAAAGCCGATTCCGTTATTGAAAACGTTATACATTTCCTCGGCGGGCACACCGCCCCTATCCCGCATATAGGAAAAAATGGGCGGAACGGCCCAGGAACCTTCCCATATCAGGGCTTTGCAGGGTTTGGGAAGAATTCTGGCGATATTGTCATAGAACCCCCCGCCGGTGATATGGGCCATTCCATGAACGCGGTGCTTGCGCAGAAGATTGAGCACGGTCTCCACATAGATGACGGTGGGCTCCAGCAACTCCTGGGCAACCGTTCTATTAAACTCCGGAACAAAGGTGTCGGGTTTTAGCCCCAGCTTATCGAAGAGAATCCGCCTTGCGAGGCTGTAGCCGTTTGAATGCAGGCCGCTGGAGGGAATCCCGATTATACGGTCGCCTACGCCGATGGTGGACCCGTCGATGATTTGGGAATTATCCACGATACCCACGGCAAAGCCGGCCATATCGTATTCATCCTGGCGATAGAGGCCGGGCATCTCGGCTGTTTCCCCTCCAATCAGGGCACAGCCGGCCCTTCTACAGCCCTCCGCGATGCCTGAGACGAGCTCTTCGACCACCCCCAGGTCCAGGGTGCCCAGGGCAAGATAGTCGAGAAAGAAAAGGGGTTTAGCCCCCTGGACCACTATATCGTTTACGCACATGGCCACCAAATCTATTCCAACCGTATTGTGCTTTTGGGCCATAAAGGCAATTTTGAGCTTTGTGCCCACTCCATCAGTGGAAGAAACCAGAACCGGGCTTGGCACATCCTGGAGATTGAGGGAAAATAGTCCTCCGAAACCACCAATATCCGTGATCACGCCGCCGCGAAAAGTGGAACGAACTATGGGCTTAATGCGGCCAACAAGATCGTTTGCCTTTTCGAGATCAACCCCTGCTTCCCTGTAGAGCTCTCCGGCCATTGAAACCTTAACCTTTCCAAATAGCAGCAAAATAGTAAAATAGTCGCCAGTGGACTTAACACTATACCACGTGGCGAACAATGCGGGTAGTAAATAGTTGGCGCCGGCGGCCGCGCCTCCGCGGAGCCCAAAGGGTGAGCACCTCCCCTGCAAACTCTTGGAGATAAAGAAACTAAATCAGATTAGAATTTCCCGGCGATTTACAGCTTCCAACCTTGCCCTTACTTTGTTATGACCTTTATGGATCAGGAGGAAGGACAATGTGATGGAACGTAAGACTTTCAAGATCGAGACAACCGCTCAGGCGTACCTAAAATTGCTGGGAGAAAGGGGCGTGGAGTATCTTTTCGCCAATGCCGGAACTGATTTCGCCCCGCTTATCGACGCCTTTGCCTGCTATGCCGCAATGGGCCAGACCACAGTAAAACCCGTAGCGGTCCCCCATGAAAACGTCGCAGTCGCCATGGCTCACGGATATTACCTTGCCACGGGAAAGCCGCAGGCGGTCATGGTCCATGTAAACGTTGGGACAGCCAACGCGCTAAACGGGATCATCAACGCGGCGCGCGACCACATTCCCATCCTCTTTACCGCGGGACGAACGCCGCTGACCGAGCATGGACTTACCGGTTCAAGGGATCTCTACATCCACTGGGCCCAGGAGTCTTTCGACCAGGCAAGCATGATTCGCGAGTATGTTAAGTGGGACTACGAGTTGCGCAATTTCACTCAACTCGAAGCGGTCGTGGACCGGGCGCTGGAGATCGCCAGGAGCGAGCCCAAAGGCCCGGTATACCTTACGCTTCCAAGGGAAGTGCTGGCCGAGGCCCACGATAAATTCACCCTTTCGGCCCTGCCCGTTAGAGGTGCGGGGGGTCTGCTCCATCCCGATCCAAGGGACATAGAGGCCGGAGCCGAGATGCTTGCGGCCTCGAAGTCGCCGCTTATAATCACCTCGAGCATCGCAAGCAGCGCGGGCGCAGTGGAGGCCCTGGCCGAATTTGCCGAAAGGTTTGCGATTCCAACGGTTGCGTTCAATCAGAGAACTCTTTGTTTTCCCACCAAGAGCCCCATGCACGCCGGATTTACCCCGGCGCCGCTGCTGGGTGAGGCCGACGTAATTGTTGTTTTGGAAAGCGATGTACCCTGGTATCCAAGCGCTCAAAGGCCCTCGCGGGAGTGCAAGGTCATCCAGGCAGGGATCGACCCGCTCTACTCAAGGTACCCTATCCGCAGCTTTCCATGCGACCTGGCGCTGCGCGCAGACCCCGGGACGGCAATCCGAATGCTTGGGGAGGCGCTCTCCAGAAAAATGGCGAACATGGGGGAAAAAATCGCCCAAAGATTTTCCCGCATCGAGGCATTGCATAACGAGCAGCGTAGCGCATGGCGAAAAGAGAGGGAAAAGGCGCGGGGGAGCTTTCCTCTGGACCCCGTCTGGGTCTCGCACTGCATCGATGCGATAAAAGACGAGCAAACGGTGCTTGTAAACGAATACGACCTGGTTCTTAGCCAGGTGGAGCTGGAGCGGCCCGGATCTTATTTTGGGGCAAGCGCGGCCGGAGGGCTGGGCTGGGGCCTTGGGGCTTCTCTTGGCTTAAAGCTTGCCTGGCCTGAAAAGACTGTAATTACCACGGTTGGCGACGGCAGCTACATGTTTGGCAACCCCACGCCTTTCCACTTCGTCTCCCGCTCAATGGATCTTCCCACTCTTACCGTAATATTTAACAATCGCTGCTGGAACGCGGTGCGCCGGGCAAACGCGACCATCTATCCCGAGGGCTGGGCTAAAAAGGCCAACAGTTTCCCGCTAACCGACCTTTCGCCTTCCCCGGACTTTGAAAAGATAGTCTCGGCAAGCGGGGGCTACGGAGAAAGGGTGGAAAAACCAAACGAAGTGTTGCCCGCGCTCCAGAGGGGCTTGCACGCGGTAAGGGTGGAAAAGCGCCAGGCGGTGCTCAACATGATTCTAAAAGACCCGGAAACATAAAGAACCAGCGGAGGTAGGAAAGTATGAAGAGAAAATCAAAAATCCTTGCGATTATCTGGTTTGCCGCCCTGGCTGCGGCGCCCGGCATGGCGCGGGCGGCAAACAGTCCATCTTCTTCGGCTTCAACCTCAGCGGTCCAACTGCTTGTAAAAGGAAACAATACCTTTGCGGTCCGGTTGTACCGCAAACTCGCAGACAAAACAGGAAATGTCTTTTTTTCCCCTTACAGCGTTTCGACCGCTCTTGGGATGGCCTATACCGGAGCCCGAAAAGATACGGCAAGCCAAATCAGAAAGGCCCTCGACTTCCAGATCGATTCTGCCGGGTTGAACAAGGCCTTTAAGGGTGTTAACGAAGAAATGGCGGCCATGGCCAAAAAGGAGGGAGTCAAACTTAGCATCGCCAACGGACTCAGCCTGAGAGAAGGCGGTGTCAACAAGCAATTTGCGGATACCCTCAAAAATTTCTATGATGCCGAGCTTTTCTCGGGCGGGGTTGAGCAGATAAACGCCTGGGTAAGGCAAAAAACCCAGGGCAGGATCGACAAGATAATCGAGCGGATTAGCCCCTCCACGGCCTGTGTGATTCTAAACGCTATTTACTTTAAGGGTTTATGGAAAAGCCCGTTTTCAAAAAGGTCCACCCGGGAGGAGCCGTTCAACCTGTCTTCGACAAAGCAGGCGAGGGTCCCGTTCATGTACCGGCGAGCAGGGCTCCAAATGCTTGATGGCAAAGATTTCCAAGCCGTAGCCATCCCGTATGCGGGCGAGGGATTTTCCATGATCATTTTGCTGCCAAGGACTATCGAGGGCCTTGCCGCGCTCGAAAAGAGGCTTAGCGGCGCAAAGCTTGCCCAATGGCTCGATGAAGTCGGCAGGCAGCCGGTAAGGCAAATAGACCTGTACCTGCCAAAATTTACCATGGAGTCACGCTACGATCTGAAGCCCTATCTGAGGGAACTGGGCATGAAGAAGGCATTCCAGGAAGGGGCCGATTTCTCGGCGATAAGGACTCCCCGGGGGGCGCTCTGGATAGCAGGGATCAAACACAAGGGTTTTTTGGAGGTCAACGAGAAAGGAACGGAGGCCGCGGCTGCTACAGCCGTTAGGATGAGAGCCTTGGCCATACGCAGATATCCCCTGTTCAGGGCCGACCACCCGTTCTTATTCGTAATAAGAGACAACCAAAACTCGATGATCCTTTTCATGGGGCGGCAAACCGATCCCAACAGCAAATAAGCTCTGCTCCGGGTGGAATTTTCAAATATTGGATTGTCCCTTCCGGCACTATCATGTATTTTATGCGTCGTCCGGAAAGCGATGGTGGATTCCCGAACGGCCTGCGGCACAGGCGCATTTTGAAATTTTCGCCGGAAGAGTCAGAGTTTGGAACATATTCTCCTGCACTGGGTTTCACAGTATAAGTACATAGGGATTTTCGTCCTGCTTATGCTGGGAATAGTGGGCGTCC
>JBMFHI010000184.1:0-4200 GCA_049976905.1 Syntrophobacteraceae bacterium
GTGCGATGCCCTTTTAGATATTCCGATTTCGTTCCCCCCAGCCAGTTTTCGACTCCAGCCTGGACTTTTTGGGATGCCTCAACGCACTGTCCGTAGCATTGAGGGCAAAGGCAGTTCCAGCTTTCTGATGCCTTGAAATCCTTATAGTAAGGAAATATCCACTCTTGAAGATTCTCCCTGAAGTCAAGCATTCTATCTTGTACATGGCGAAAATGGGGAGATAGGGGACGCCCATGCAATTATGCGTTTCCTTCGTCGACCAAGGAAAGACCGAGTTCTTTCACAATCTCCTCCCCCCTTCTCGCGGCTCTGCTGACGGCGGACTGAGTCAAGTTGAGATCGTTGCCGACCTCCCGGGTTCGGGGTCAGGCATCGCATTGGAATCATGGAATGGGGTCAAGTCACCGTTTGACCTATTTTGCGCGTCCGCCCCTTCCCTGTGGTCCAGAATCACGTGGGAGGGGCCAGCCAGCGGGAAAGACTACCTTAACCAGGCCTAATTTTTGTCTAGACTCCGGGGTACACTTCACTATGCCTCAGGGCTGAGGCGGAGGATTTCAGATACGAAGCATGCTTTATGCTGGCTCATAAGATCAAACCGGAAAAGGCCACAGCAAAACTCGACGCAGGCCTGTTGAGAATTTACGCTCCTTTCTTTGAAAGCCTCGAGCCCGGTACGGGAAAACTCGTACGCCGGGTTCCCAGGGGGCTTGGGGCTGGTAACAGCCCCCGGTTACCCGACCTCGGAGGAGCCGCAGCTATGCGGCGAGCAACGGATGCGGAAAGAACATAGGATAAAAATTCGATTTTCGAGACCTGCCCCGGCTCATTCCAGTTCGGTCGCCAAGGCGTGCTATCAACGACTCCTTGCAGTCGGAAAGAAACCGGCTCCAAAACCATCCAAACGGGGGATTTCTCCGATTGACTTCCGGTGCTGATACGCGTTACATATTATGTAACATATTCCAAGGCAGCCACTATGATCCGCTCGTTTCATGATAAGGACACCGAGGCGTTGTACCGGGGCCGGAATGTACGAAGGTTTCAGGCCTTCCGGAAACAAGCGGAACGTCGAATACAAATACTGGATAGCGCTACGGTGATTGAGGATTTGATGCTCCTTCCAAGCAATCGCTTTGAAGCCCTCTCGGGAGATAGGAAGGGACAACACAGCATCCGCATCAACCAACAGTGGCGGATCTGTTTCGAGTGGCATGAAGATGGCCCGCACAACGTAGAAATCGCAGATTACCATTGAAGAAGGAGATGACCATGCAAAACGACATGCGTCCTATTCACCCCGGTGAGATTTTGAAACAAGAGCTCAACGAGTTGGGGCTTTCGGCAAACGCGTTCGGCCGTGCGCTTGGCGTGCCTCCAAACAGAATCACCGACATCCTGAATGAACGACGTTCCATCACTGCCGACACGGCTTTGCGCCTGGCCCGATATTTTGGAACGACACCGGATTTTTGGATGAACCTCCAGACCGCCTACGATATCAGGCGAACGCAGATTGCAAGTGGGGAAGCGATCAAACGTGCAGTGCAACCAAGGGCCGCCTGATTCACGATGACAGCCGAAAACTTCCCCGGTTTGAGCAGCGTTTATTGGTCACTGCGGTTCACTGCGGGGTCGGACTACGCCGGATGCCCGCGTGAAGGGGATCTACACCGAATTCGATGCCGTTTTTCAGCCTTAAAACGCTGTTTTCGGCCGCGAAAACCCCTTTAATCCGGTGTAAAATGTAAGATGTGGCAGGATCGGCCGCATCGAATTCTCTCTTGGCTGTCCCTACGCCCCGCCCCCCACCTCTATGGTTCCGGATGAGGTAGTATCTCCCAGCGCTCGGAGTGTGGAAACGGCCGCCTGAGGCATCCCCGGTGGTCTCGGTCATGGAATATCCCTCAGACAAGGTATTCCGGCGATTTCATTTCCTGCGAATCAGCTTTATTTCCAATTTGCATCCGAGAGCTGTTGCGTAACGGCGAAGGGTGCAAAGGCTCGGAGAGTGCTTCTGTTTTCCTCCGGAAGATTCCAAACGCGCGACTGAAGGGGTTTTTGTGCCCATTCGTTCGGCAACCTCTGCCTGGGTCAGTCCGGCGGCTTTGCGGGCCTCTACCAATGCATTAAAAACCGCGAATTCCTCTTCCAAAGCATCGTATTCGGCCTGAAATTGGGGATCTTTCGCCCATTCGGCAACCATTTGCTTATGTGTTCTCACCGGCGACCTCCTTTTTCCTGGCTCGTGCCAGCGCCAGATCCTTCCGGGGTGTCTTCTGGCTTTTCTTGATGAAACCATGCAAAACCATGATCTGAGATCCGACGATAGTGCAATAGAAAATGCGGGCACTACCTTCTTGACCTCCTGCTCGGATTTCAAACAGTCCATCACCCATTGCCCTGGTATACGGCATTCCCAAATTGGGGCCGAGCTTTTCCATTCTCTCGGTTATTCTGGCATAATGGGCGCGGGTCCCAGCGGGAAGATTAGATTATCAACCCAAGTCATGACCGCTTCACTGTAATAGGTTATCGTCCAAGTCATACGGCATGTTAACATATATGTTAATCAGATCTCGAGGAAACTCAAAGCGCCAGCTGTGCTCCATTCTTTCGGCCATTTCCGGTACCTGCTGACCCGTCTTCCATGGTTCCGTATCACCGAGTATCTCCCGGGGAGTGGAGTGTGGAAACAGGCGCTTGCGGCATCCCCGGTGGTCTCAGCCGCGTAGTATCCCTCGTACGGGTCAAGCCGGCTTTTTCACACTGCATTTGCTGGAATCATATTGGCAATATGACATTTAACCGTATATTTATGGAGGAATCGAAGGAGGTTTGCCATGATTATCGCAAGAGACAAGCGGGGAAGCATCAACCTTCCGGCGGTGCTCCGAAAGAAACCTGGGCTTAAGAACGGAGATCACCTGGACGTTTGAGTCGAAGAGAGTAGCGTTATTTATCCTCCAACCTGTGGCGATCCATCCCTCTGTCCGGTTGAGCGAACAAGGCCTTGCAAAACTCAAGGATGCCCGAGCGAGTGGATTAAGCGAGATGCCTTCCTGGTTCGAGAAAGAGATGGATAATGCCAAGATTGATTCCAACCGAGAAATTTCTTGAAGATATCGAGGCGTTTAAGTTTCAAAAGGAGACAATCAGAAAGATAGCCAAAGCCCTGAGCTTTCTGGAAGCCAATCCTCATCATCCGGGGCTAAACCTTGAGCGCATCGTTAACGATCCCACAGCCTGGAGCGTCCACGTGAACAGGCGCTACCGGATTTTCTTCGATCCGGATAAGTTCCTTGACTCCAGGGTTCCGGATTGGTCCGGCAATATTGTTCTTTTGCCCATCCTGTCACACGACGACCTTTATAAAGGACCGCGTTAGTATTGCGGCCTCCCGCCCCTGTTCCACGTGGTCTCGGATCATGAAATATCCCTCGGGCAGGAAATCAAGGAGATGCATCAGCAAAAAGCAGACTTGAGATTTCATGCATTCATGCTATAATGCGGTGAAATCTTCATTTGGAGGGATGCGGTGGAAAGTCGCCAGGCAGTCAAGATCGTTGGAGCAAGCGGTCAGATTTCTCTGGGCAAGAAATACGCTGGACAGGCTGTTCTTATAGAAAATATCGAGGAAGGTGTGTGGCTGCTTAAACTCGCCAGGGTCATCCCGGACAATGAGCTTTGGATGCACGCTGAACCCAGGAAGAAGCAGATCGATAAAGCAATTTCATGGGCTGATGAAAATCCGCCCGAGCAAACCGATTTGGAGAGTCTGAGTGGACGAATCCCCTGACGTCTTGCTCGACCTCAATAATCCTTTTTTTCAGGACGATCTCTTGGGCCTTTCCAAAGAGGACGCGTCACGGGTACTTGCCGCTCTTCGCAAGATCAGGAAACTGCAATGGCCTCAGGTATATAAAGACAAAGGCTTGCACTGGGAACGTGTCCAATCCAGAACGGGGCCGAAAGGCGCACGTCTTTACACTATACGCCTGAGTCAAAGTTTCCGGGCGCTTGTTTACAGAGATGGTCAATTCATGCGTTTCCTTTCACTCCACGCCGACCATGACACCGCATATTATTAAAAACCGCGCACTCCGATCCGATGGTGACGAGTTGTAAGCGTTCGCTAAACCCCATCTTGTAGGTCTGTTCGCGTGCTGGCATGCTCATCTGCAAAAACTTAAGAGGAGG
>JBMFHI010000185.1:0-4200 GCA_049976905.1 Syntrophobacteraceae bacterium
CTCCAAAAAAAGGGGAATTTGAGTGTTTAAGATTTTTAAACACCGTTTCTTTCTGGCTAATAGATTTTACACGATTCCGGAGGGCATGAGGTGTTCGAGAATGCAAACCGACGGCCGCCGAGCCAACGGTTCTTTCCGTTCAATCTTCGCCTATAGAGCAGTCCGGGGTTAAATGGGCAGGTCAGCTCTCCTTTTTTGATCCATTTGAGCATGCAGGAAAGCTGTCCGGTTTGTCAAGAAGTTTCACAGGCAATCCAGAATAGAACCAACTTTAATTTTAGCCAGCGTGGCGATAAAATCAACCCCCCGCGTGAGGCTTTATAGTGCTTTTTTTGCCGCCGCGATTTTTCGAGGCGCTAAACGGTTGGATCGCATTGCCAAGGGCCAGGCTCTTTTGGGGCCAGGGGGCATGTTTTGGCAATATTCTCCGCGCCCACGCGCGAGGCAGACAGAAAAAACCGGCTCTAAAACCCCATTCGAACCCATATATCGGGTTTTTCGGGGCCCTTGGCAATTTCCGTGCCGCATTTGGCCAGCATCTCTTCGACCTTGGGGCTAAAGCCGAGCTTAACGATCTCCTCAGGGTATTTTTGCTTTAGCGTTTCCAGCCGCTTCCTTGCGGCCGAGTAGTGACCGCTTATAAAATATTGTTTGCCTATGCAGTAGAGATGGCAGGCGAGCCTTTTTGTGCATTCGAATAACTGTTTTTTGGCCATGGCGGCGTATTTGGAGTCGGGGTAGTTGTCGATAACGGTATTGAAAACCTTCATAGCCTTGGCGGTCTCGGCCAGGTCGCGGTCGGTAGCCGAAAACATGAGGAAATGGCTCATCCCTGCCTGATACAAAACGTAGGGGGCATGCTCGTTATTGGGGTGGAGACGGGCAAATTCGGTATAACTCATCGCCGACTCTACGTACTTTTGCTCGCCAAAGTAGGCATCTCCAAGTTTTAGTCCGGCAATAGTGGCGTATTTGCTGTAGGGATATTCCTCTTTTAGTTTCTTGAAATCATCGGCGGCATCGGAAAAGTATGATTTTGCCAGATTCTGCGTACCCATCTGCATGAGCTGTTCGGCTGTCTTGTCGACGGTTGGAGATTTTTTCTTTTGAAAAATCTTGGCAAAATCAACTTTTTCCAGATTTATGCCCGCGCATCCCCCAAGGGCTGCGAGGCTACCGCAAAGTAAGAGAACGGCCAAGAGGCGAAAAAACGGCTTTGGCCGGCACGGATAATGACCCTTATATGTCACGATATGGTTTTCCGCTAGTTTGAAGAGACGTTGCATGCGGAGAAAATCGCAAAATCCTGCCCCAACAGGTATCTAACTGACGACTTTGCTGATCGCCGCGGCAATCTGAGATTTTGCGACAGCTCCGGTGATCTGATCGCTTACATTTCCATCTTTAAAAATTATAAGAGTAGGAATAGCGCGAATTCCATATTTTCCGGGTACCTTGGGATTGTCGTCGACGTTGCATTTTACGACTTTTAACTTGGATTGGTAATCGCCCGATATTTCCTCGACAACAGGGGCGATGGCGCGGCAGGGACCGCACCAGGGGGCCCAGAAATCCACCAGAACGGGTAGATCGGACTGAAGAACTTCCTGCTCGAAATCGCTGTCTGTTACTTCAATGATATTGCCTGCCATCAGCTTGCTCCTTTTAAGAATGTTGCCGTCACGCCGGTACCGGCGTGCCTTTGTCTCAGCTGTGGACTATCTTATAAAACATTCCTTTGACCATTGTCAATTTGGAATCGAACCTATCAGGGGTTGAGGGTTTCGGGGCATTAGCGGGCTTTGTTTCCGCCCGGGATTTCTCTTGCTGCTCTGGTTGTTGCCCACCTAAAGGAGAGTCGCGTCTTAATGGTCATTTCCCTTGTATTTAAAAGGTTGCTTCGTTAGAATTCGAGCGTCAGTTTTTAGGCCCGATTCTTTTCTATGCCGTTTGCGCCGCCTTTTAGGCCCTCGGCGCTCGACTTTTTGGAAATGATGTGAAATTTCTAAATAACTGGATATCCCTGGTCATAATTTTTTTGGTCTTAGTAACCGCGTGCCCTTCTGTTTTATTTGCGCAAAGCGATAAGGCCAAAGTCTCAGATCTTGAGCTCGATAAAAGCGGCAAGGTCCTGAGGGTCAGCTTCAGCATAAGTAACTGCTTTAATTCCGCGATGGAAGAAGCCATCCTCGATGGGGTTCCAACCACCTTCAGGATCTTGGTGTCGGTGGATAAACCCTCCTTGGTGTTGAGTTCGACAATGGTAGACCTTACGCTTTTGCATACAATCAAATACAACCGGCTAAATGATGAATTTCAGGTGACTTTGCCGGAGGCCAGGCCAGAGTCTCACGTGACCAAAAGCTTTATGGAGGCCAAAAAGTGGATGGCCACGGTTAAAAACCTTCCCGTGATTCCAACGTGCTGGCTCAACAAAGACCAGGCATATTATCTGAACGTCAAAGCCGAGCTTTCAAAGGTGGAAATGCCCCTGATTTTCAGATATATCATTTTCTGGGCCTCTCTTTGGGATTTTGAGACCGGATGGCAAACCGTCGAATTTCTCTATTGAATCAGGTCGGCAACATCGCCGGTCTTGAACCCGATCAAAGACGCCGCTTTTGGGAACGTATTGCTGTCTTTGCCGCCCTTGCCCTGATATTGTCCCTTGGACTCATCCAGGGATGGGTCTATAAGCCCCTTATTCGTACACCCCTTGCCGGCAATATTTTCCTTGTCCTCTTCTTAAATCTTAATATCCTTCTTCTACTGCTGCTGGCCTACCTGGTCCTTCGCAATTTCGTAAAACTCATTTTCGAGCGAAAAAGAAACATCCTGGGCTCCAGGCTCAAGACCCGACTGGTCGCCGGCTCGGTGGTGCTCACCCTCATCCCCGCGGTTCCCCTTTTCTGGTTTGCCAGCCAGTTCATTTTCTCGAGCCTTGACCAGTGGTTTAGCGCCAGGGTGCAGGATTCGCTTAAAAATTCGGTTCAACTCGCAAAGGATTACGTCGATCGCGAACGCAACGATTTCGTATCCGAGTGCCGGGTCTTGGTCCCGGAAGCTGCCAGGATGATTATTCAGGGCAAAGGCGGCGCACACCTGGATGACATAGGATTTCTCTTTGCCGCACGAATCGATGGGGCCTACCTTTTTAATTCTTCAGGGGAGCTCAAATGGAGCTTTACGCAAAAAGCGGCTCAGGGAGTGGCTCCCCTTTGGCTCAGGCGAAATTTTGAAACCGAGAGCGGTACGGTTTCAAAGATCATTGGCCTGAGCGGCGCCCGTAGTGCCATAGCCGCCAGAATCCCCTTGAAATATCTTACCGGAGATGACTCGGTTCTTATCGCCTTAAGAGTGCTTCCCAAAGAGCTTTCCCTGCGGCTAAAATCTATTACCGCGGGCTACAACAGCTATATGCAACTCAAAATGCTTCATAAGCCCCTCAAAAAGAGCCACTTCATAACTTTTTCCATTGTCACCATGCTGGCCATATTCTCGGCCGTTTGGTTTGGTTTCTACCTTGCTAAAAACCTTACCGGGCCTATCGAGAAACTTTTGAGCGCCACGCAAAAAATTGCCGACGGCGATCTGGACGTGCGTCTTGAACCCGACCGGCAGGACGAAATCGGCATGCTCATGGTCTCCTTTAACAACATGATTGCAGATTTGCGCGAGGGACGCAAAAAGCTCGATCATGCCTATAATGCCCTGCAGAGAACAAATGTCGAACTCGAAGAGCGCAGACGCTACATGGAGGTCGTGCTCAAAAATATAGCCGCGGGGGTGGTAAGCGTGGATGCCCGCGGTATTGTTACCACCGTAAATAATTCGGCCGAGATAATTTTTGGACTCGACGCCGAGAAGGTGCGCGGCGGTCTTTATAGCGACTTTTTAGACCCGTCCCAGATGGAAATCGTTGAAAGTTTTATTGCCGCCTATGGGCAAGGGCGCCATTCCTACCTGGAGCGCTCCGCCCAGCTCACAGTCGGCGCAGTGCCCATGTCACTTTTTATAAAGGTCTCGGTGCTCCACGATGAAGCGGGCCGCTTCATGGGTATCGTCGCCGTGCTCGACGACTTTACGGAACTGGAAAAGGCCCAGAGGATGGCTGCCTGGCGAGAGGTTGCCAGACGCATCGCCCACGAGATTAAAAACCCTCTTACCCCTATCAAACTTTCCGCCCAAAGACTACGGCGC
>JBMFHI010000186.1:0-4188 GCA_049976905.1 Syntrophobacteraceae bacterium
GCGGGGTCTTTTTGTGGGTGATCGGAAAGGGGGGTAAAGCGGTCTTCGGGGGGAGGTGATATCCTCCAGAGAGGATGGAATAGTGGCCGGTCCGGCTGGAAGTGTTGGGGGGCGGAAACATTTCTCAGCGAAAAGGGGAAAAACTCAACGGCTTTCTTCAAAGGTATGGTTCCACGCAACTCTCCGTTAAAAAATGTGGGGAACGATGTGGGAAATAGTCCTAAAATGGAGAAAAAGGCGGCCGTGTGGAGAATACTGTGGGGAAGAATTCATAATGGAAAAGAGAAAGGGACTTAGATGTTCTCTAAGTCCCCGGATTTACTTGGTAGCGGGGCTTGGATTTGAACCAAGGACCTTCGGGTTATGAGCCCGACGAGCTACCTGACTGCTCCACCCCGCGTCAATTTTCTGAATATAGCCGGTTTCAATTTGGATGTCAATAGAAGAACTGCCTGCCTGCAATATTAGAATTTTCCCATAAGCGCTCAACTCTTTCTTGACGTTGCGCTCCCTGTGGCCCTATGCTCGCAAGAGCGGGCCAAGAGCCAGGGAAAGTGCAAAAATAGTCTGCGCTCACGCCAAGCAGGATTGGTCTCAATTTCGAGGGAAGATAATGGCCATACGAGTTGTTGCGGAAATGGAATTTTTTGTTGGCTCCCCAATTGTTCTGGAAGGCAGAGCCCCCTCTGGCGCATTGGTGGCTGTGTTTGAAGATGACGGCGATACGGGTTTTTTTTACGCCCTCAACGCAAGTGAGGAGAAGAACCCCTTCCAGGATGCGGTCCACATCTACAATGTTGCAAGTGTAAGCGAGAGAGACAAGCCGGCATGCGCGGCAATTGGCTGGTCTATGGACAACAGGAAAGTCGTGCTTTTAATTAACGAGTATCCGCATGCGATTTTTGATTTTGATGGAAAGCAAGGTTACTGTCGAACGGGATTTCCCCCTTCAAACCCTTATGGGGATTGGTCAGTTGGCGGTCACGCCTGGGTGGAATCAGCGGTCAACCTCTTTAACTGATTGCCTTGGGTTATCGTCTAAACTGTGGCTTAGAAGGTCTAAATGGACCAGATTCCAATAGAGATCAGAAGCAGTTTCCCTGCTGGTCCATTCTCCCGGTCCGATCTGTCACGTCCGGGTATGTCGGGGGTGTGCCGCGTAGAACTCAGGCGGACAGAAGAAGTCCGATGAAGGCTTTAAACCTGCCCAGGGCCTGCTCGATGTTGTTTTCCATAGGAGTCATTTCACTCTGGATGCGAGAGGTAAAATTTTTGTCATCGATCTTTGAAAGATTGGCCCGGAGGTTATTTACCGTTCCCGCTGCGGCCGCCCCAATCAAGTGAATGGAAACAGCGGCGTCGCAAAGACAGTTTCGATTGCCCTTTTCGATCACCTCCGCCATGAGGTCCGTGATTTTTGCAAGGGTGCGAAGCGTTTCCATGGGGACTAAGGCCGCCTGCTTCATGGCGTCTTCAAGGCGGCTCGCGCGCTGCTTGTCACCCGGGCCCATCTTTAGAGCCTCCATAACGGCCCCGTAGGCCCGGGCATCCTCCTCGGCCAGTTCGAGGGACCGAGAGAGAAGAGTTTCCATGGATTGGCCAAGCTGTTCCATTTCGCGCCAGACGGCGCTGTATTTTTTGTTCCCAAGTGTTAAGCGCGCGGTCATGAGGGAAAGGGCGGCGCTAAGGGCGCAGGCAAGAGCGCAGACGCTGCCGCCCGCGGGGGCTGCGGCGCCCTCGGCCACTTTGTGCACGTATTCTTTTACCGTTAAGTCGCTCAGGCCCATCAGGGTAACTCTCTAAGGCAGATTTCCCAGCCCTGTCGGAGGTTGGGGGCCAAAGGCGCTTCCGGGCAACCGTAATCTCGCCTTGCCCAGGCCATAGGAATCCGTATAGTTTCTGAAAGCCTTCATGACGGTTTTTACCCGCTCTCCCACACAGCCCTTTGAGATCTGCTCTGCATCAATTTTTACAACCGGCATTACCTCCTTGTTGGAAGCAGTTATAAAGGCCTCCTGCATTTGTCCCACCTCCGAGACGTACACATTTCGGGCCTCCACCTCGTAGAGTTTTCCTGCAAGTTCGGTTATGACGCTTCGAGTTACTCCGGATAATACGTCCTGGCGGGGGGTAATCAGCCGCTCGCCGATAAAGCAGAAAAAATTGGTCGTAGCACCCTCCAAAATCCGGTTGTCCCTATCGACGTACAAGGCTTCAACGGCTCCCTGGCTTGTTGCCGCCCGGGTTGCCAGAACAGCGGACAGGTAACAGGTGCTCTTGGCCGCGGGCATAAAGCGGGCCGCGTCCACAGTGATTACTTTGGCTCCCCGCGAGTAGAGTTGGGGGGCTATCTCGGGCTTTTGGGTTACAAGAACCATTAGAATGCCGCGGCCTTCGGGGTTTAGGCCGTCTGAGCTGATGCCTCCCGAATAGAGGATACGGATGGCCGATTCCGTGTGGTGGGGATTTCTCGCTACTGTCTCCCTAACGATCGCGCAGATCTCTTCGTTGGTAAGCCCGATTTGGAGGCCGAGCTGTTGTGCCGAATTTTCAAGCCTTTCTACGTGTTCTTCCAAATGGAACGGGCGCTTTGCGTAGGTGATCAAAAAGTCGAATACCCCGAAACCCCGCAGTACGATTATGTCCTTAACGCTGATAAAAGAATCGTGCTCACTTACAAATTTTCCATCAATGTAATAGGTGTCCATCGGGATCGCTCCATCACCGCCTGGCTGGAAGGGCATAAACAAGATGCGTGCCTTTAAAGGGCAAAATTAGCACAGGTTCCAAAGGATATCCAATATTCAATGCTTCTAAATAGAATACCCCGCCCCCGAAAATACAGGGAATTGCTACTGCCTTAAGTCTTTGAAATCAGGTAAATTTGCAACCAGATAAAGTGCCCGAAAGGGGAGCGGCCGTTCGTTTCCCCGCCAAATGCAATTTCAAAAAGAAGGCCTTTGGATATGGCAAGGATACTTTTGGTAGATGACGACGAAGAGTTTCTGTCTCTAATTAGCGAGTATCTTGGCGCCTACGGATTTCAATCCGAGCTTGCGGGAAATGTTGCCGAAGCCAGAGATTGGCTGCAAAGTTCGCAATTTGATGCGGTATTATCCGATTTCAGTATGCCCGGGGAGTCCGGCCTTGATCTGCTTAGCCATGTTTCATCGAGTTATCCGGGGATGCCCTTTATCATGATGAGTGGTTCGGCGGGGCTAAGGACCAAAGCAATGGAATTGGGCAGTATGGAATTTATCCCCAAACCTTTCGAATTTAAAAAGATGGTTACCGTCCTGGAAAAAGCCCTCAGCTAAGCGAGCTGCAATCACCAAATCATTTATCTGCTCCAGTGCGCCTGCGCCCTTTTGCGGGGAGGGGGCGGTCTGCGAATTTTCCTTAGCATTTTCTAATGAAAGTACGATAATAGAGCCTGCGAGATGACGGGGCCGGGAGGCTTTTTGCGTCCGATTTTAAATCCTGGCCGGCAGGCCGACACGTATTTAGTGTTGGAAGGTAGTGACGAATTTATAGTGGCTACTAAGTGAAAATTAAAACTATAACTCTTTTTCTTGTAAAAGTGTAGCTTTTTATATAGAAAAGAGGACGAAAATCAGACTGGTTGTTTAGTCTGTTCAATACCTAGAAGGAGGAAAAGCCGTGAATGTGGCAGTGCTTTTGAAACAAACTCCGGATACCGAATCGGTTATCCGCATCGCAAGTGACGGCAAATCGGTCGTTACCGACGATCTCAAATGGGTCGTTAATCCCTATGATGAATTCGCCGTGGAAGCGGCCCTTCGTTTGAAGGAAAAACACGGAGGAAGTGTTACCGTCATTAGTTGTGGACCTCAAAGAGTGGTGGAATCCCTTCGTACGGCCCTGGCCATGGGCGCGGATACCGCAGTTCTGATCGACGACCCGGCCCTTGAGGGAAGCGACAGCCTGGGAGTGGCCATGGCTCTGGCTGCTGCGGTAAAGGAGATCAACCCCGACGTTGTTCTTTGCGGTTCGCGCGCCGTTGACTACGACATGGCCCAGCGCGGCCCGATGGTTGCCGAATTGCTCGACTGGCCCCACCTTGCCATGGCCGTAGCGATAGATTCGGACGGCAAAACCATTACGATCGATCGGCCCATCGAGGGAGGCAAGGTAGTTCTTGAATCGAGCTTGCCCGCAGTAGTTACC
>JBMFHI010000187.1:0-4153 GCA_049976905.1 Syntrophobacteraceae bacterium
GCGTCCAAAAGACGCCTGTGTAGCCGAGTTGCCGCATCCACAGCCCCATCTGTATCCACTCGGAGCCGAGCGCCAGAAGAGCGATGAGCAGGAGCGCCGCCAAAATGATGAGTTTTAGCGCACGCCATCGCCCGAAGATGCTGTAATTTCCCCCGGCCCCGCTCTTTTTGCTTGGAAGCGACCTTGACCCCTCGCCATGTGTCGGTTTCTCGATCATTTTTCCACCACCTTTTCCCTGGTCTGAAATCGAGGCATCGCTCCCGACGACCGGTCTATTGATGACGGCCGAAGCGATTATGACAATCCAGCGGGCTCCTCCCGGAGGGTAATCATCAAAGGTAGCTTGACAAGCCCTTCATAGCCTTTACGATATCCTTGATCGCCTCCTGCATTCCTTCACCGTAAGAGCCGCTCTCCGGTGTTCCTTCCTTCCCGCTCCCGGCTTGAACCTCGGACTTGAGTTTTCTTAATTTTCGAGCATGTTCGGCAAGTTGGAATCGTCGTTCCTCTTCCATGTATTCTATGATCTCCGGATCAGTTTGCTTCAGGAGTTCGTCGGCCTCAGTCATTATCTGTTCGATGTCTTCGTTTTTAAAAGTCTTTTCCATGATATCGCCTTTCCGCTGGATTACCAGCCTTTCCTTTTGTTCCGAGCATTGACGTTCGCACTTGGACTGTGAGTGACATTCACAACGGAGAAAGCATTCCAGACAATGGGACATGACTTCCCCTCAGGGTAGGAATCCTCATCCGCTCCACGTTCCATTTGTCGCAGGGCTTTATGTACCGAATGAAGAAGCGTTTCCTGTCTGAGCGGTTTAGTGAGGTAAGCGATAGCATGCATGCTAAAACTCGCCTTCATCGTTTCCATAGTAGGATATGCCGTCATGACGATCACGCTGGCTTTGATATTTCTCCGCATTACCTCCTGCAGGATATCCAACCCCCATCCATCATCGAGAACCATATCGGCAAGCATCAGGTCAAAGTGAGTTTCATCCATTCGTTCCAGAGCTTCCCCGTAACCGTTGGCGGTGATCACGTTATGCCCTTCGGCTGCAAGGAATCTCTGAAAGCTGAACCTGATGCTTTCTTCGTCATCGATTATGAGTATATTGATCTTCATTTAATATCTAAATCCTCAGGTTCATGACTATTACAAAAATAAAGAATCCTATAAACATTTAATTCAGACCGCATGTACAACGCGTCGCGATAATGGTTTTCATACACAATGGCCTTATAGATGAGAAGCCCTTACTGAATCGTTGAATAGCCAGGTTTTGTTTGCATCTTCATCCTTTCCTCGATAAAGAAGGAACGGCGGCACTACTTGCACCTTCCGTGGATAGGTCAACCACCGCAAGCATCTATCATGTCAGGTTGCGTTCAACATTTGCCTGCTGGGTTGCGCTTTCGCTCCACACTTCCTACGCCAGCGCGTCGAGAGCCGCTGTGGGATGGGTGAAACGCAGTTAAACCCATCTGTTTGTCGCGTCTTGGACGCAACTTCGCATCAGGCGCGTGGCGAATAAACGCGAAATGCGCCGGACGCTCCCGTTTCGGTATGCAAAAACCAAAATCTGTGCCAAAAAATCAAAATGGTTTCTCTATTCCATGTTGTGAAGGTATGACGAATAGTTGCGTGATGGCGGGAGGCATGATGTTCTACCGGGGGTAAGAAAAATAGTGTTGCCTGCAACGAAAACGTTGCGCGATTTCCGTATCACACGTTACACTTTGATGCAAGGAAGAGTCCCTCCCGAAAGGGAAACCGTTTCGGGAGGGACAATTTCAGGGGAATTATGAGGAGAGCTAAAGTTGTACCGGCAAGGCATGATTGCCCGGCGCGTCGCAGGACCAGCGCTGCACGAACTCATGGGTGCGCTGCTTCTCATCTTCGTCAAACGCCGAATGAACACGCCTGAGCCGCAACGGCTCGTAAGAGCAAGCTTTTTTCATCTGAGGGCTTGTGGCCATTCATGGGCTAAATTTCCATCATGCTCTTCTGCAGCAGGTCCAAGTCCGCGATTTTTTCTTCCAAGCAGGCCTTCAGCTTCTTTTTAAGGCGGCTTTCGATCTGGCGCACGCGTTCGCGGCTGATCTTGAACTTCTCCCCTATTTCCTGCAGGGTCATCGGGTCCTCACTGAGGAGCCGCTTGTCGAATATGAGGGCCTCCTTGCCTTTGAGCTGCTCTCCGAAAAGCCTCAGGTTGTCATGGAGGATTGCCTTTGCTTCCCGATCGGCTATCTGGTCGTCAACCGGCAGGTCGTTGGAAGGCAGAAAAGATTTGTGCGTATCCTCGGAGTCCTCCCTCACCGGGCTGTCTAGAGATACATCCCAACTTTTGAGTCTCTGGTCCATTTCCAGCACATCGGACTCCCTTACACCCAGCCGTTGGCTTAGCAACTCGTGGGAGGCTTCGATGCCCTCAGCTTCCAGGCGCTCTTTTTCCTTTGCCAAATTAAAGAACAGTTTCCGCTGAGCCTGAGTTGTACCTATTTTTACTAGCTTCCAGTTATCCATGATGAACTTGATGATGTATGCCTTGATCCAGAAGGACGCGTAATATGAAAACTTATACCCCCTGTAAGGATCGAACTTATTGGCAGCCTTCATCAGGCCTACGTTACCCTCCTGAATGAGGTCCATCAGGTTTTGTATCCAATAGCGCTGAAAATCCATCGCTATCTTGACAACGAGTCTGAGATTCGCGGTGACTAGTCTATAGGCGGCCTCGATATCTTCCTTTTCGCGATAGCGGATGGACAGCTCCCTTTCGTCCTCCCTGCTAAGAAGCGGAATCCGCCTGATTTCGCCGAGGTACATGCGGAACGCGTCCAAGGAAACCGGCTGATACCTGTTTTGAGCGTTTGCGGGCCGAGGTTCTTCGCTTTCCCGGGCTTCCGCTGAAGTTTTTCTCGTTCCGCGTCTGAAACCTTTTTTATTCTCGCGTTCTTAAGCATGGATCAGTTATCCCTCGTAAAGGGTTATTGGAAGCTGTTGGGCCAGGTGAAGGCTAACAATACGATGACATATTCGTTGGAAAATAGGGAGCAAGCGTCTGAACGGCCTCCTAAGTATTGAGAACGAAAACAAACTCGGTTTGCTCGGCGCCGATCTGAAAACCGAAACCCGCTGACCATGAGGCCCGCCTCGATGAGCGTCAAGATAGCCACTCCCCTGGCGCGCCTTAGCACCTCCTGTGCGGGAGGGATTTATCCGGCATGTCCCGGATGGATAGTCGCTACGGCCCTGTTGCTATCGTCCTGCCTTCCCTCAGCGTAGGTTACGGGCGCATTGAACGTTGAAGCCAAAACCAAAAACTGTGGAAATTAGGGTACGCGTTTTAGCATTCGAGCTCCTTTACCTGCAAACCGGGTATGGATTGCGCCCCGGCCTTCATCGAGGCCGAAGCCGTACAATTGCACCAATCCACGTTGGTTACCGCCGTTTATCCCGCCCCATGGAGATGATAAGCCTGTGTAGGCGCCATGGCAGGATTGTCGGCAAGATCCTTAAAATCCGCCCGTGCCCATGACGTCCGGTGAGCTCGGACCCCGGGGATAGGCGCCCTGGCAAATTTTGCCCTGGCTGTCCGCATCCGGCAACGGCGTGCTGCTCACGTCTTTTGAATGGCAACCCAACCCGCAAAAAGAAGGAATGCGCCAGTTACAGGGAGAGAGGAAGGACAGGGAAGGGGCGCCGCAATTTGCCTGCGCGCTGAACAAGCCGCCGCTTACAAGGAGCATGGCAATGGCGATTCCAACAATCAGTGTTTTTCTCATTTCTATCTCCTTAAAATCCTAAGTTGAATGCAGAGCCTTGATCGGAGCTGAAGACAAAATCCTTTGAACGTTTTAGCGGCTTCTTTGTCTTTAATGCCATTACGCCTCCCGTATTTTGCCGGACAAATACTCCGGTACTTCCATAAATCCCGCCTTCTACTTTGCAGTTGCGTTTCATTCTGCCTTTTGTTTTAGGCAAGTTTGATGCCTTAGGATACAGAGAACCCTCGCGTTCATCTTTTCGTAATATATATGCTTAGTTATGGGAGAAATGAATTCTGTTTAAGGAAGAGGGATTCAATAAAGGCAATGTAAGCGTTCGCTAAACCCCATCTTTTCAAGTCAAAATTATTGTGGCAGGCTT
>JBMFHI010000188.1:0-4080 GCA_049976905.1 Syntrophobacteraceae bacterium
TGATTTGGCGATATTTATCGCCGGTTATACCCTGCAGGGAAATGACCATGCGCGAAAGCCCGGCCTGGATGAGCGCGTCAGACATTGGTCTGGTCAGAAGGGAACCATTGGTCAAAAGCTCAACACGTTTTGCGACTCTACGTTCCACCGCATAGGCGATCATCTCCGCTATGTTTTTATGCAGGAGCGGTTCGCCCATTCCGACAAAGCGCAGCACCTTCAGTTGGTCCCCAAACCGGGTCATGTCGTCGATACATTTTTTGTAGAGGTCAAGCTTCATGACCGGCCATTCGGAGACAAACCCGCGCTCGCTTTTCGGAACCGAGAGAAAGCAGTATTTACAGGTGAAATTGCAGGCATAGATTGGAAAAATCTGCACAACGAAGGGGGTCCTGAGGGGCAGCACATCCGCGAGAGGAGTTCTGGTCCCACCGGGAGCGCTGCCTGAAATAATTTTGGCCCTCATTATATTTCAGTTCCTTTGCGGTCTCTACAAACTCAAATGGAATGGGACGCGCGTCTTGTCCTCATCGGTGAAAACTTCATAGTAAGGAACCGGCTGCGGCCGGTTATAGACACGCCCGGCGATGTATTTTTCGATAAAGAGCCTATCGTGCGCAATGGGACAGACGCCAAGGCGCTCACCGAACCACTTGATACTAAGGCCTCTTTCAATGATATGGCGCAACGGCTCTTCAAATATATTGCCAAGGGAAACAAATATGTACTGGCAGGGCATTACGTCACCATATTGGGTGACGCACACCATTCCCTTGACGGCGGTGCAGCCGAGATCGAGGCCATAAGCCGGAGTCAGGTGGCTAAATATTTTGTACCGTGTTTCTAATTCCTTCACGTAGGCAAGCTCTTCCTTGGCGACGAGCATGTCATATTTACCCTGCCAGGCGCCTACGGGTTTTGCAAAAGTCATGAATACTCCGATATCCTGGTCGTTGAAGTATTTTATGAACTCGACGAACTCGGGGGAGCGCAATCGACGGTTAGTGACCACGGTGCTGACAAAAACCGCCATTCCGGCTTTCCGTGAGGCGGCAACCGCGCGAAGTGCCCGGGCGTGCGCGCCATTCATCTGGCGAAAATCATCGTGTGCTTGCGCGTCGAGGCTGTCCACGCTGACCTGAATCCTATCCACACCAAGGTCTTTGAGATGTTTCGCGCGCTCGTCGTCGAGCAACCATCCATTCGTGACACTGTTCACGTAGAACTTTTGCGGGTCGATGGCTTTGACCACTTCATCATAATCTTTATTGACAAAAGGCTCACCACCGTTGATTTCAAAGCGTGCGAGGCCCAATTCATCGGCTTGGCGGGCCAATTCGGCTACCGCTTCGGGCGTCATTTTGCGCCGGTTTTCATTCTTTTGGCGCTGCAGGCCTCTAATGGAGCAGTGACGGCAAGTCATATTGCACGCATAGTTGTATTGAAGTTGTATAATTGCAATGCTTTCTCCACGCCTGACCTTATCGTCAAACTTCATGACTTTTTCATAGACATAAGGTTTTTCTTTTTGGAGAAGGCTTCTTTTATTTCCTTCTTCCTTTGAATTAACGGTCTGCATAAGCCGGCGTACCTCCGTGATTATCGATGAATTTCCTGTACATTTCCTGAACCTGGAGCAGGTTGACGGGGCAACGGTCATGCCACAGGAGATAGCCTGCATCTTGAGGCGCCCGCCCCTTGTTAAGAGGTTCAAATGAAAAGGGTAGAAATCCTTTGTATAACAGGGAAATAAAGTGACCCCGAATGTCCCTCTCCCTGTGGATCGACTGGTGAAACGCAATGGGCGCGGGTTCGAACTGGACGAAAGCGCCGATTTCCGATTCGGCGACTTTGCCGATTCTTTCCTCGAAGGTCTCCCGGAAGCGTAAGATCCCACCGGGTATGTGCCAGCCTGTCCCGGCATAGCGGTCATCGCGCCAAGCCAGCAATGTCCGGCCTTTTTCATCTTGTATCAGCAGATCGACGTTAACAAGCGGTGTAGTCCGGCTGATATAATAGAACACATTGTCCGGCAAACCGCCGGAGGGGTCTGGAACGGCTTTCATTAGCGTTGCGATCGCAGCATCCGTGTTCAAAGCATCGACCTCCGTTCAAGCCGGTATAGCAATTGCTACCGTTTCCCCGAGATTTCCGCTGTAATGCCGCAGATACAACTTGTATTCGGGCACTATTCGATTAATCAAAAGCGGAATCTCGACCATGTCGTATTTCTTGTGATAAACACTGATAACCAGTTTCGGCCTGCACCTCTGTATTGTTTTGACAGCCCCGCGGAGGGCCTCAATTTCGGCACCTTCGATATCCATCTTTATCAGGGTGACCCGTTCGCAGGGAATGTCCTCATCGAGGCTCGTCACCTGAACTTGCGTCAAGGAGGATTTTCCCGTGAGCAGGCCGCTGCCTTCATCCGGTTGCGGCACAATCCGCGAACTGCCTGGCGCCACCAGGGTCGTATCCGCGAAGCTGAGCAGGCAATTGTGGGACCACAGGCCAAAAGGTCTCAGCTCGATATTGGGATGCGGCGCCATATTTTGTTCGAGAATCCGGAAGATCAGCGGGTCGGGTTCGTAACAGAGGATTTTTCGGTATGACATACCTTTTAAGGAACAAAGCCTGATCAATTCCAGGGCTGTATCTCCCGTGTATGCGCCGCCGTCCACCAGGAGTTCGTCTTTATCCAGGCGGATGATATCGTTGTCGAAGTACTCTATCTCCCCATTTTCCATGTCGGCAAACTTCATTATGAAATTGCAAAAAGACCCGTAGTCAGCGCCTTCAGTCATCAGAACGATCTTGGAGGCAAAGATATCCCTCGATTTCTCATCCCCGAGGAGATTATAGACTTGAAGCAGCGTCTCCTGCTTAGAAAGCAGTTCCTCATTGGACCAGTATCGCTGTGCTATATGGGTATAGTAGATAAGAGCCTGCTGGTCGTCGATGGTGAGTATTTTATCCGGGTCAGCGACCAGAGGCTCGAGCTGATGCCTGACAGCGTGCCGTCCCTGCCCCATGGTAAGGACGATAAGGCTTTGCCCGTGTTTGCGGCCGAGTTCGGAGGTGGAAATCACCGGCAGCCCGCAATGAACGGTCCCGGTGCGCGACGGATCGCTATCACAAAAGCAGACCGGCTCGACTCCGTACGTTCTAAATACCGGCAGCAGTTCCTTGCCTGCCGAACCGGCGCCGAAGAGCACGACAGGCAATTCCCCCGTAACAGCCTCATTTCTGGACTTGCCAAAGACAGTGGGCAGAAAATCCGCCTCGAGGCAGGACTTGGCGCATCTTTTAATGTGCATTAGCGCTTCATTCATTAGCCAATCCTTACTAGAGTGATGGGGATCTAAAATAAATCAAGAGGTGCCAAGTTGAAAATGGAGACATAGTCACTCCAAAATTTGGAAGTTTCGATGATCTCTTGATATTTAGCTATATATTGCTGATATTTCTCATTTTCATTGAGCAGCTTGCATCACTTGGCGGCAAAATAACAGGCGAAGGCATGATCGCTTTTCACCCTGATCGTATTTTCGAATCCCTTCAGCGCCGCAGCATAGTTGCCAAGCCTCATATCGCTGTTTTCGACGAAATTAAGCTCAAGGTTGAGAGCGTAGGCTTTTTCCTGTATGTACTCGGCCGTAAAGTCCCGGGTTTCCACCACCGCTTTTTTGAAGTCGCATCCGATGTAGCTGCCTTTCAGGTACTTGTTCTTTATGCATGTATCGAGCATCTCACTGCCGACAAGGGGCGTGGCGACATAAATCCTGAACCAGGTCGCATCCAGTGTTTTCAGAAACGCTCTTGTGTCTTCGATGTCCTGTTTGGTCTCACCGGGCAGGCCTATGAGAATATTGGCATCGGTGTCGATTCCCAAATCTCTGCAGTCGGAAATGACACGCTGGACAATGGAGAGCTCCAGGGGCTTGTGCATAATGTCTTTGAGAACTCTGTCGCTTCCCGATTCGATGGGTAAGACGAGTTCCCTGGAGCCCGTGTCGCGAATTGCCTCCAGAGTGTTTCTATCCAGGGCATAGAGCGGTAAGCCGCTTTGAAAAAAAAGCC
>JBMFHI010000189.1:0-4026 GCA_049976905.1 Syntrophobacteraceae bacterium
CTACTGGTTTGTGAACAATCTTCTCTCAATTGCTCAACAGTATTGGATAAATCGTCATGCAGCCGCTTAGGAGGTTGTCTCTTCCGCAAGCGATCTTACACCTTCCCGTGATCAACGGAGGAGAGCATGTCCACTCTTGAATTTGAAGAAAAATCGGTCGAGGAAGCCATCGAGCTTGCGTGCAGACAACTTAAGCTTCCACGAGAAAAGCTCGAAATCGAGATTGTCTCGAAAGGGTCTTCGGGAATTTTCGGCATTGTTGGAGCCAGAAGGGCAAAGATCCGCGTAACGACGAAAATTGCGCCGGCGGGCCTTGCGGCCGAGAAGTCAAAGGAAGTCCTTGACGCAATCCTAGAGCACATCGATCTGCCGATGGTAGTGGAGGCCGAGACCAGAGAGGGCTATTCCTATCTCAACATAATCAGCAACGGTTCGGGGCTTCTGATCGGCAAGCGGGGCAAAACGCTAAACGCCCTCCAATTTCTGGTATCCAAGATAGTAAGCAGGCAGACCGGAGAGAGTGTTTCCCTGTTGGTGGATACGGAGAACTACCGGGCCAAGCGCGAGGAGAGTCTTAGCGATTTGGCGCGCCAGCTTAGCGAGAAGGTTAAAAAGACTCACCGGTCCCTTACAACCGGCCCCATGAGCGCACAGGACCGCCGCGTGGTTCACCTGGCGTTAAAGGACGACCACGATGTACGGACCAAGAGCAAGGGGGAAGGCTCGCTAAGGCGCGTGATCATCTACCCGGTTAGAAAGCCCAAAGAGGCTGCCAAAGCCGAGGAGCAGGCGGAGTAGAAACCCGTCGGTGGTCGAAAAAATGGAATTGGAACCGCTAACGGACACCATTTGCGCCATAGCCACCCCAATTGGGGAGGCCGGCATCGGCCTCATCAGGTTGAGCGGCCCCGAAGCGCTAAAGACGGCGCAAAGGATTTTCAGGCGCTCAGGCGCGGAGCAGCAGCTTAAGTCCCACGTCCTTCACTACGGGTGGATTGTAGAGCCTGGTTCGGGCGAAGTGGTAGACGAAGTTCTTATGTGCTTCATGGCTGCCCCCCGGACCTACACGCGGGAAGACGTGGTTGAGATAAATTGCCACGGGGGGTTTAGCGTTTTAAATCGCGTTCTACGCCTCGTAGTCTCAGCCGGAGCGCGGCTTGCCCAACCGGGAGAGTTTACGCGCCGCGCCTTTTTAAACGGGCGCATCGACCTATCGCAGGCCGAGGCCGTAATAGAGATGATCCGCACCCGCTCGGAGCAGGGGTTGCTGCTGGCAAACCGCCATCTGCGCGGAGATTTTCGCCGAGTCGTTGAAGGTTGGCTGGAAGTTCTTGGCCAGGCTCAATCCCACCTGGAAGCCCGTATCGATTTTTGCGAAGACCTTGCCGAGGAGGCCGACGACGAGGTTTCCCTATACGAATCGCTTCTAAAAAGCATTGAGGAAGGGGTGGCAAAGCCGCTTAAAAGCGCTCTCGACAGGTTCGAGGAAGGGCGCATAGTCCGGGAGGGACTTACTTTCGTTTTAGTGGGAAAACCCAACGTCGGCAAGTCCTCGATGCTCAACGGCCTTCTTGGAAGAGACCGGGCCATTGTCACGGCGGCCCCAGGCACGACAAGAGACGTTATCGAGGATACTTTTCTTCTTGAAGGCGTGCAGGTCCGGGTGCTGGATACGGCCGGGATCCGGGGCGAACCCGACGAAATAGAGTCGCGGGGCATCGAAATGGCCATCGACTCCCTTTCCCAGGCCGATGTGGCGTTGTGGCTAATCGACCTCAGCAGAGCGCTTGACGCGGAAGATCGCCGCGTCTACGAGGCCCTGGGCGATAAGCGCTGCCAGGTGATTTTAAACAAAAGCGATCTTCCCCCGGCCTTCCCCCGGGAAATCATCCAGGAGAGCTTTCCAGGGCTAAAACCTGCCATCAGGATGTCGGCAAAGAATCCCCCGGACGTAGTGGGGCTTAAAGCGCGTCTTGCCGAGGATTTCCTTCAAAATCCGCTAAGCAGTTGCAGATCGGAGATCGTCCCCAATCTGAGGCAAAAAGAGTGTCTTGAAAAAGCGCTGGACTCTCTTAACAAGGCGGGGGAAATGTTGCGATCCAATGCCTACGGCGAGCTCATAAGTTTTGAAATCGAAAATGCGCAAAAACAGCTCGGGACAATCCTTGGCCGGTCAAACGACATGGAACTGCTCGACAGGATCTTTTCGCAGTTTTGCATTGGCAAATAAGGTTTGCGTTTATGGATATTACCGGGACACTATCGGAGGAGGCATTCGCGGATTTTATCCTGCATCGGGCCAAGGGGGCGCAAATCGAGCTAACCGAGGCTCAGGCCGCACTTCTAAGCCGTCATGTCCAAATCATGCTCGAGTGGAACAGCCGTTTTAATCTCACACGGATAACGACGCCAGAGGAAGTGGTAGTAAAACATATCCTCGACTCGATCGCCCCCGCGAAATATCTTCCTTCGGCGGGCAAAGCGCTCGACGTCGGGGCGGGCGCGGGGTTTCCCGGCATTCCGCTCAAGATTGTAAACAGGGGTCTTAGCATGGTTCTTCTGGAATCGAGCGGGAAAAAGGTAGCTTTTTTAACCGCAGCGGCGGCCGCGCTGGGTCTTGAGGAAATAACGGCGTTGCACGGAAGCTGGCAGGACTTCCGGCAGAACAAGGAAAACCGAAACAAGTATCAACTTATAGTGATGCGCGCCCTAAGAGCCGAACCCGAACACATCAGCCGTCTCGCGTCGGGGTTGCTTGCTCCCGGGGGGGTTTTCGCCAGGTGGGAAGTGCTCGACCCGCAAGGCCGGGAAGACTTAAGAGCAAAAGAGGTAAAGGGGCCGATCGACATGGAATTTCATGGTGATTTCGGCTATTCTCTCCCAGGCGTAACGCGCGGCAGAGCAGTGCGGTTATGGAAGAAAAAATAGAATGCGCCGGCTTGGAGCGCAGAGAACCAAAAGAGCTAGCACGGCCACCCAGGAGGCGCGTTTATAAAGAGCGACTTTATTTGTTTTCGGGGTCCGGGGGGCCAGGCGCGGGATTTTAATCACCTTTTCCTTTGCCCGAAAATAGCGGTACCGACCCGCACGATCGTAGCCCCTTCCTCTATAGCCACCTCGAAATCGCCGCTCATGCCCATGGAGAGTTCGCAAAGGTTTGGGTCCCGCTCCCTTAGCTCATCGAGCAGCTCGCGCATGCGCCGAAAGAAGGGCCGCACCCGTTCGGGCTGATCGAAAAAGGGCGGAAGAGCCATAAGGCCACGCAGTTCGAGGTGCTCCAAACCACGGCAAAACTCCAGAAAAGAAGTCAGCTCGGACTCGCCCAGGCCGTTTTTGGTTTGCTCGCTTCCGATATTTACCTGGATAAGGACGGGAAGTTTTCTACCCGCGATCCCTGCCCTGCGGTTTAATTCGGCAGCCAGGCTGGGGCTGTCGACTGTTTCGATCCAGTCGCAGCACTCGAGGGCGATTTTAGCCTTGTTTGTCTGCAGGTGCCCGATGCAATGCCAGAGGACCGGAAGGCCGGCCAGGGCATCACGTTTGCTTTTAGCCTCCTGCATATAGTTTTCGCCGATAATTTCCAGACCCGCTTCTATTGCCAGTTTGACTCTTTGGGCGGGGACCGTTTTGGTCACTCCCACAAGCTTTACCAGCGCGGGGTCTCTTCGGGCCCTTTCGCAGGCGGCCTCGATTTGGCGACGAACCCAGGCAAGGTTTTGCGCAACATCCGAGCTGTCCATCATCCCCCCCCGACAAACCGGATTATCTCCAGTTCGTCTCCGGCCTCAAGCCGCAGAGAGTGCATCCCGGCGCGCGAGACGATCTCCCGGTTACGCTCGACCGCGACCCGTTCGGAGTCAATCCCAAGAGATCGCAGGAGTTCGCCCAAAACGGGCGCGCCATTATAATCTGTATCCTTACCATTTATGCTGAGTTTCATGAAAGAGCCTCGTCCCAATCTTTCCAGACCGGTTCATACCCCTTTTCCCTGATGACATCGGCAACCGTTTGGGGGTCGCGATCATC
>JBMFHI010000190.1:0-3992 GCA_049976905.1 Syntrophobacteraceae bacterium
ACCTGCTCGGCCGAAGCGGCGGGTATTACCTGATCCACACCTACGGCTACAAGGTTGGCATTACTTCCGAGAAAATCGAACATGCCGGCCAATGGTTGGACCGCACCGGTAAATGGGCGCTGGCCATAGGCTATTTTATCCCCGGCATAAGACACTTGACCGCCCTCACCGCAGGGGCGACCCGAATGAGATATCACCATTTTGCCGCTTTTGCCTATTCGGGCGGCATTATCTGGTCGACACTTTTTATCCTCGCGGGCTATTTTTTCGGAAAAGGCTGGAACGGAACCTCGGTGGAGATCCACCGTTGGGCTCTGGCCGCCTGTGGCGCGCTCGCCTGCTTTCTGCTCCTCTATTACCTGGTTAAAAGGAAGCGCGCCAAGAATTGAAATCCTCCGAGGCAGGGTGCGGACCTAAGGGCCCGGGACCCATCGTTTCGATCGCCGAATTGGTTTGACAACGACTTGGGTTCTGATAATAGAAGACTTTGCTTTGACGCAATCGAGCTACTATCGCATGCCAGTTTATCCTTCATTGAGGAGCAGCCATTGAAGGCAGATCCCTTTAAAATATCATTTATCGCCTTCTGCGCCGCCCTTAACGTTGGGATGGCCTTTCTTGTCCAGCTTTTAAAGTTACCCATCTATCTTGACTCCGTAGGGACCGTTTTAGCCGCGGTTTTGATCGGACCATTGGCAGGGGCCGCCGCCGGCGTTCTGGCCCTGATTATCCTGAGCATTACCGCCGTACCTACGGCCATAGCCTATTGCGGCACGGCTGTAGCGATTGCCGTGTGCAGCTCTTTTTTTACCAGGTTTAAATTCCTGGCTAACATTGGGGCTTCCGTTTTCGGAGGATTTTTACTGGGGATTATCTCCGGACTTATTTCGGCCCCGGTTACCGCTTATGTGTTTCGGGGAGCGTCTTTGGTTGGCGCAGACATTTTTACGGTTTTTTTCAAAGCCACGGGCCGACCTTTGCTTGAAAGCGTAATCTTGGGCGGCGTAACCACCGATTGTGTTGATAAAGTGTTGACGTCGCTATTGTGTTATTTTTTGCTTAAAGCTTTGCCTGCAAGGATTGCCGGCCATTTCACCGGCTCGAGGATACTCTTTGCAAAACCTGAGTAAAACGTCATGCATCCCGCATCCCGGTTGCTTCTAGCTCTCTGTTTTGTCACGGTCGCTTTGCATACCGGGCCGCCTTTTAATTACGCCCTTGTGGGCGCAGGGATTTTGTACTCTTTTTGGGTTCCGTGCAGAAGCGGTTTTAACCCGGCCAAGGTTTTCGCAAAAATGTTGTTTTTGGCCATAGTCATGCTTTTTCTAATCCACGGCATAGACTATCACACCCGCACGGCAAGCATGAAGGGACTGCGGGTTATGGGAGAGGCGAGCGTGCGGTTTGCCTCCGTTTTCGCCGCAACCCTGTGGCTCGCAAAACGCACGACAAAAGAAGAGCTCTTTGCGCTCATGCTCTCTTTTAAAATTCCAATGGCGGTCACAGTCGTTATTTTCCGGGCAATCTGGTTTCTTCCCCACATTTCCAAAAGAATTAACGATGTCTTGCTGGCGCACGCACTAAGGGACGTAAAGTCCAGCAACATTTTCACACGAGCGCTGGCGCTGTCCCCTGCCCTGTACTCTGTCTTTTCCTCAATGCTTTTGGAAATCTGCGACAGTTCGGTAACGCTGCTTTCAAAGGGCATCTGGATAGAGGGAAACAAGTCGAGTTTTCTCGCGCTGCGGTGGTCTTACAAGGATTTCCTGGCGGCGGCGGCCTGCCTGCTTATTGTTATTGCCACACTCAAGGGATGTCACTTTGCTTGAAGTCGACGATCTATCCCTGTCGTTTCCTTCCAAGGCGGGTGAAATGTCTCTATTTCGCGGTCTTTCCTTTAGCTGCAAACCAGGCAGTCTCGTAGGAGTAACGGGTGAGTCGGGCAGTGGAAAAACAGGGCTGCTCATGGCCCTTGGCGGTTATCTGCCTCAATGGGCACCGGCATGCAGACTTAGCGGGACCATAGCCCTTTTCGGCCGGCCGGTAACGCAGGGCAAAGCAAGAAATGAGACCGCGATAGTTATTGAAAACCCATACAACCAAAATACCGGTTTTAAAACTCGCGTTTTCGAAGAACTGATGGTACCCCTGGAGATGAGGGCAATACCGCGCGACATCATGGCGGCTTCGGCCAATTGTCTTGCAAGGCGACTGGGCTTGTCCCACATTTTGCACTCTGAACTCGACAGCCTTTCGGGAGGTGAACTCCAAAGAGTGCATATCGGTTCGGCCCTGATGGCGCGGCCTGATCTGCTGCTGCTCGACCAGATTCTCACCGAACTCGATCCGGCCTTTAACCAGACAATTTTTAAAATACTTAGGACTTATGCCAAAGATCGCAAGGCTATTGTGCTGATTTCCTCCAACCCGGGCGAGGTAGAGTTCCACAGATTCGACTCCATCGTGCATTTATCGAGTTTATGTGACAGTGGTTCTAAATCTTTTTCTTCCGCCACGGGTTCTTTGAAAAAAACAGAGGTAAAATCCGCCGAACGACTACGGGTGCTAAAGATTCGGGATCTGCATTTTCGGTATTCCTCCGATCGGCCCTGGCTTTTCGATGGGTTTAACCTGGACGTTTTCCAGGGCGAGGGGTGTTTGATCCTGGGGCCAAACGGAAGCGGCAAATCGACTCTTGGCAAGCTTCTGCTCGGCCTCATTAAACCCGGTAGCGGCACAATAGAAGTATCGGCCTCCAAAGCAGGCGCGCGCAACGCGCTAAACTGCTCTTTTCAGAATCCAGACCTCTATTTTTGCAAATCCACGGTCCATGAAGAGCTCGAATTTGGAACCGATAAGGAGCTTGCAGGCAAACTGGCCGATCTTTTGGACTTATCCTATCATTATGACAGGAATCCATACGATCTGCCAAGAGGCATGCGAAAGCGGCTCTCATTTGCGATCGCGGCAAGCTGCAGACCTGCCGTACTTTTTTTGGACGAACCCTCCCAGTACCAGGATGCGGGTGCGGTGGACACTTTGATAAAGGCGATGAGGCTTATCATGGAGCAAAAGACAGCCCTGCTTTGCTGCACCCATGACCGCAGAATCATCGACGACGTTGCCGATTTTTCCCGGATATCCCTGGGAAGTGGCTATCCCGGCATGAGTCAAACCCCGTCGCGAGAAAGTCGAAAAAACGGGTCTCCGAGTCCGGGTCTCTACGGGGATAAGTCCGATCTTGGAGACACCAGGACATGGTTTAGGAAAATATGGTTTGAGGCAATCGACAGCTGGATAGACCTCGAGCGCAACACGGAGGCTAAAAATTTTCTAGAGTTGCTCATTAAAGGGACTCGTGGAGCTTTTAGAGTCGATGAGGCTTCCCGCATACTCGATATCGGCTGCGGCGAAGGAAAAGGCCTCCTTGCCGCAAGAAAGTGGTTGGATGCAAGCGGCCTTTCGAAGGTCCCGGTTTTGGGAATAGACGTCCAGCCCGCCTTCATCGATCATGCTCGCTGGCAATCGCTTGGGCTCACAAACATCGCCTTCGAAACAGCCGACGGTATTGACCGGGGTTTGCTTGGTAAAATATGCCAAAAGGCCCTTGGCGGCAAGGCCACGGTTGCTGCCTGCATTTACGTTCTTCATGAAGAGCCGGAGCTTTTCGCCCTTCTAAAGGCCATCTCGGCCAATATCGAAGACAAGGGGTATTTAGTCTGCGTTCTGGTGGACCCGCAATGGAGTGAAGCACTCGCCGCGAAAGGATTTGTAAAGGTGGTTCAAAAGGCCGGACAGAGTGGAGAGGGCAGGCATGGCCCCTCGACGCCGGACTGGCGGCGGCTTGGCCTTTACCCCATTACGCAAAGCCGTGGGCGAACCCTCTATTTGCCTCATGTTTTAAGGACACTGGAAGACTATGAAAAAGCGATCGTCGGTTGCGGATTCACTATCTTGTCCAGTTCCGCGATTGCCGCAAAGGAAACAGAAAC
>JBMFHI010000191.1:0-3931 GCA_049976905.1 Syntrophobacteraceae bacterium
ATTACGGCCATCATAAACGATGCTCGCGGAGAAGAACTGGCCAAGCGCTGGGGCCTTTTAAATTCAGGAGGCGCCCCCATGCCGGTGGAGCTAATCGAGCATGTGAAGGATTTGGGCCTTTTGTTTACCGAGGGCTGGGGGATGAGCGAGACGACTTCGGTTGGGGTGGGCTCTCCAATACTTGGTATGAAAAAAGTGGGAAGCATCGGCGTGCCCATGCCCGATACCGATATAAGGATCGTCGACGTTAAGGAGGGAATTGAGGAGGTAAAACAGGGTGAGCCCGGCGAACTTCTCATTAGAAGCCCGCTCGTTATGAAGGAATATTTCGGCTGCCCGGAGGAAACCGCCGGCCAGCTTAAAGACGGGTGGTTAAGCACCGGGGATGTTGTGGCGCGCGACCGCGACGATTACCTCTTTATCGTGGACCGCAAAAAAGATCTGGTGATAGCGGGCGGATACAATATCTACCCAAGAGAAATCGACGAAGTGCTCTTCGAACACCCCAAGGTGCTCGAAGCGGTATCGGTTGGAATCCCCGACGCCTACCGGGGCGAGACGATGAAAGCCTATGTGGTGCTAAAGCCCGGCGAGAGCGCCGAGGCCGGGGAGATAATCGATTTTTGCAGGCAGCGGCTTGCGGCCTACAAAATTCCAAGAAGCGTCGAGTTCAGGCAGTCTCTTCCCAAATCGGCCGTGGGTAAAGTGCTTCGTAAAATTTTAAGGGATGAGGAGGCGGCCAGAGCAAAACAGGCGGACCCGGTTTTGCGTTAGTGCCGCAATTTGAGCGGTAAAGCAGCGTAAAGAAGTTACGGGAAGTGGCAAGATATGTCGAGTTCCTTCCACGTCATTTCCCTGCTCATCACCGTGCTACTGAAGAGGATCTGACTCGACACGTCACGATAAACAGTTTTTTCCCAAGTTGCCCTGCGCCGCCATTCCGCTCGAATTCGAACCTAAGGGGCCTGCCTTTGCAATCGCAGGGCGATAATTTATTTGCAGTTTTATGGCTCGAACTACGATTATTGTAAGAACGCTGTTTGATCAAGCAACAGGAGGGGCCGTATGCGTTTGAATGATATCCCCGAGATTAAGGGCCTTAGCACGCCGGAAAAGATCCTGTTGGTAGAAGATCTTTGGGACAGCATCGCCTCAAACGAGGTCGAAGTGCCCGTCCCTGCCAACAAGCGGATAACGCAGGGGAGAGCTTGAACCCAAGCCGGGACCTTGCTAAGTTGGTTTCATGAGGATTATCTCCATGAGAACACTCAGGGAGTTATGGGAAAGCCACCCGGATGCCGAGCAGGCATTGCCGGCTTGGTATGCCGACGAAAAGCAGGCCCATTGGAGATCTCCGTCGGATATAAAGAATGTTTATCGGCATGCCAGTTTTCCGGCTAATAATCGAGTGGCCTTCAACATTAAAGGTAACGCTTACCGGCTGGCGGCAGCCATCCAGTATGAGTTCGGGATCGTCTACATCCGATTTGCGGGCACCCATGAAGAATATGACAGGATAGATGCCGCCAAGATCTGAGGTAGCTCTGTAGCTATGGACATTAAGCCTATCAAAACACAAGCCGATTATCGGGCAGTGCTGGAGGAAATAGAGCGCCTCTTTGACGCCGCGCTCAATACAGAGGAAGGGAATAGACTCGAAATTTTGACTACCTTGATAGAAGCCTATGAAGATAGACATTTCGCAGTTCCACTCCCGGATCCAATCGAAGCTATCCTTTACTTCCTCGAAAGCCGCGGACTCTCCCGCCCCGACCTTGAACCATTTATCGGCGCCCGCGCTCGTGTCTCCGAGGTACTGAACCGCAAAGGACCACTCACCATCGCCATGATCCGGAAGCTTCACGCCGGCTTAGGCATACCTGCGGAAGTCCTCATTCAACCGTACGCTTGCGAAGAATCTGCCGCCTGAGTCACGCGGAGAGTGTGTCATGGGCGCCCACCGTCAAGGCTTTCCAGTTAATGGAAACTGGGAGTACGACAGTGCCGGAGATGCTGCCAAGAAATAAAGCTCATCCCCTCAAAAGGTCATAAGGAGATTTGACATTTAACCCGTTTTACTCCGAAAGGTGGCCTTTGAGCCCCCTTCCTCCATCCGCCAGATCATCCGTACAGGTTCTCAATCCACCTTGTCGCCCCTGTGTCACTGATTTTTCGCAGGTAGCGCCCTCTCTGGGCGAAGCTCAAAAAGCAGTGCAGGTTGCAGTTCAATCGGCTATAATGAATCTATTGGGAAAGGCATACGGAGGATGAGGTCCATGAGAAGACACTTCCCGGTCATTATCGAGCAGGATAGCGACGGAGTATACATCGTTGAGTGCCCCAGCTTAAAAGGCTGCCGCAGCTACGGCTATACCATTGAAGAAGCGATGGACAATATCCTGGAAGCTATAGAGGCATCTTTGGAGGAAATGCCACCTCCTGGCGACGTAACCTTTATCGGGGTCCGCGACTTGGAAGTCAACGTCGCATGACGCATATCCCCAGCCTATCGTTTAAGCAACTGATCAGCGTTGTAGAGCGACTGGGTTTTGCAAGAGTTCGGCAGAGAGGCTCACACATCCGATTTGCTCACGATGATGGGCGCAAGACCACCATCCCTGATCATGGAAATAAAAGTGTACCCAAAGGGCGCTATAATAAAAACGATGATGATTTTGCTATGAATAACGACTGAGAGGAGCGAGTTCATGGCTACTCAACTGATCGAGGCTGTTTACGAGCATGGAAGCTTCCGCCCTGTTGCGCCGGTGAATATTGATCTTGCGGAGGGGCAAAGGGTACGGCTGGCGGTTGAACAGCTTGACGCCCCGGACGCGATACTTTCCTTGGCGACCCAGGTCTATGAGGGGCTCAACTCGGAGCAGATCGATTCCATAGAGCAACACAGCCATCGACGCGATAGCTTTTTCGGAGAAAGGTCACCGGTATGACGATGCCGGCTCAGGCCTTGCTTGATACGGACATTCTGTCGTTGATCATGCGAAAGCATCCCGCTGCAATTCAGAATGCCGGTACTTATCTGGAAACTCACCGGCAGTTCACATTCTTCATTATAACCCGATATGAAATCCTGCGCGGCCTCTTTGCCAGGGGAGCAGACAAACAGAGTGCCGCGTTCGATCGGTTGTGTTCAGCGAGTCGGGTATTGCCCCTAACGGATCCGATTATCGTGCAGGCGGCCACGGTATATGCCGACCTTCACGAACGAGGCGAATTATTAAACGATGCCGACATCCTCATTGCTGCAACAGCGCTCGCGCATGGATTGGCTGTGGTGACTAACAATGTTGCCCATTTCAATCGTTTCCGTGACCTGCAAGTTGTGAACTGGCTAACATAATCAAAGGCAGGGTGCTTCGCAGCACCCCGTCCTGTCGGTATCATCCGTACAAATTCTCAATCCACCTCGTCGCCTCTGAGTCGCTTATTTCCCCGAGGCAACGCTGGGTAGTCGAGAGATTGTCATGCCGAAGGATCACCTTGCTTACGATCTCAATTGGGACGCCGGACCGGGAAGCATATGTGGCGGAGTGCCTTCTAAGATCATGTGGCTGGAGTTCGACGCCGGCCAGCTTACCGGCCTTTCTCACAACGAGCCTGGCCGCTGCATAAGTGATCGGAAATATCCTTCAGCCGGTCTGGATGCCTTTATCCCGGATATACTTGCGGAGCCTGTCTGCGATTCTCCCGGGGATGAATACCATTTCCCATTCATTTCAGCCTTTCGGTTGCCGCAGAATAAGCTTCTAATCCATTACGTCTTCCGGGGTGAGCTTCAGTACTTCTCCGACTCGCATTCCCCTTCTGGCCATAAGCTCCAGAATGAGCCGGTTTCTCACTTTTGTCCTTCTGAAAATGATTTCGTCCACGGTCTCCTTTTCAACAATGTTCCAGTGGTGCGGCTTTCCAG
>JBMFHI010000192.1:0-3760 GCA_049976905.1 Syntrophobacteraceae bacterium
GCCGAAAGCGATTGGAAACTTTGTCCCGGGTCCAGTTCGTCTCCGGATTTCAAATCATAGACCACCACCTTCACCGGCTCTTCCAGCGAAGTGGGAAAACCGTCTCCATCACTGTTGGTAACGTTTACATAAGCCCGTTTGCCGTGGCTCTGGACGAATTTTGTATAGGAGGCTTCCCCCGAGCAGCCCGCGGAGAGCCTGAAACCGTGAGCCTCCATAGTTTCCTCGATGCTCATTTCCTTTGTCCTTGCTGTTTTTGTTAGCGGCCCTGCCATTGAGGGGTCTTTTTTTCCAAAAAGGCCTTCACCCCGGCCTCGGCGTCTTCGGTGCAGCAAAGGGAAGCAAACAGCATGCTCAGCATATCCAGCGCCTTTTCGTAGGGCATGTCGGCCATCCCGTAGATTCCCTTTTTTCCGGCCTGCAAGGCCAGTGGGCTTTTGGCCGCAAGTTTATTGGCCAGCTCCATGGTGGCTTGCTCCAATTGCTCCTTGGGGACCACTTTGTTTACCAGACCCAGACCCATGGCTTCCTGGGCCGAAATCATATCCCCGGTCAACACCATCTCCAGGACTTTTTTACGCCCCACCAGGCGGGCCAGAGGCGCCGCCGGGCCAAGACAAATGAGCCCTACGTTTATGGCGGTCGTTCCAAACTTGCAATCCTCCGCGGCCACCGTCAGATCGCAGGCAAAGGCAAGCCCGGCGCCGTTTGCCAGACAATACCCCTTAACCGAGGCAATAACCGGCTTTTTCATATGGGCAATGGTGTGGTTGTGCTCGTCCATCTGGCGGATAAACTCCCCATACTCTTTGGGGGTCTTGTCCTTAAATTCTGAAAGGGCAATGCCTGTGGAAAAATGTTTCCCGTTTGCACGGATCACGATTACCCTCACATCGCGGTCCTCATCCAGGTTTAGGAGCCCGTCGTTTAGTTCCCGGGCAAAGGCGCCGTTGAAGGTATTGGCATCCTGAGGCCGATTAAGTGTAATGAAGCCGATATGGCCCTCTTTTTCCACGATCACATTCGGTTCGGACATGTTTTCACTCCTGTGCGCTTTAGCAGATCATCCGGACAAAACGCCCCTTTTCTAAACAGAGGCTGGGGAGCGCCCTTCCAGGGTCCCCTATCCTTTCAAACTGAAGCGGGTTCGCGGCTGCTCTGCGCCCCTCCAATCCCTATAGCACGACAACACCGCTTTGCAAAGGGGTTGAGCGCAGGACAATGGCACGTAATCGTACTAAATTGTTTGGCAATCCAGGCGGAGTCCACCCCCTTCTTTGCAATCCCTGACTCCTCGAATATCAAAACGATTGGAAAAAAATCTATTTTCCTGATTGCAGTCCCTCCCACATGCTTTAGTATATTTATACTAACAAATACTAAGTCAACCTCAGCACGCACTATGGGAGAATGAGCCATGAAACCGCCTCAAAATATAGCGATCTTAGCGCTCGGTGTAATATACCTCTTTCTGACCACCCCTTCTGCTTTCGCAGACACGTACCATCTCGCCACATTCACCGGCGGGGTCTATGGAGGCAATGCAAACGATCAATCACCTTTTAGCGCAATAATCCCTCAGTCCAATCCCATTTCGGGAAATTTCGTTATCGATGACTCGATTACCGTTCCAGGCTCAGGCTACTGGAATTCGAATTTTTCGCAATATCCTGATATTGCGAATATTCCTGCCGCCACCGCCTTCACGATAAATTTGGGCTCCCTCCAGTTTACACTGGCCGATGCCCTCCCCGGCTCCGGCGCCGTCCAATACAACAATGGCCAGTTCACGGGTTTTGCTTTTCAATCAGATTTCACCTACAAAGGAACATCGTATACCTTCGACGACGAGGGGGGGACTTGGTCCATTTACGCTACCAATACATTTCAACAATATGTTAGCGGCTATATCGGTGGTATGACACTGGGTTCGCCCTACTCTCCACCTGCGCCATCCGTTCCTGAGCCTGCTACCATAGTTTTGATCCTTTCAGGGCTTGCGGGACTTGCTGGATACAGAAAGCTCCAGACAGCCTGATTGCGTGTATCCAATGGCAGAGCCATCCATGGCTCTGCCAATTCGACAAAGGGAGGAGCCCCGCAAAACCTCGCTCTAACCCGGTCTGCCCCAACGAGGTCTGTCCAGCCCCCGGCTTTTCTTTCCGTACTCCTTCTCCTCCTTTAAAAGTTGCCGATACCCATGTTGTCGCAACCCCTTTACTGTCGTTTCAAACTATCGATGATTTCCTCGGTGCTTGCCAGCTGTGCGTAAACGGAACTTAGAGCCGCCATGAAAGCAGCCTGGACTTGCTTTGCGGACACATCGACGCCATTAAAGCTCAAATCCCTTGTGGCACAGGCGTCGTGGGCGACCAGACATGTATACCCGGCATCGAAAGCGGCCCTGACCGTGGCGTCAACGCACATGTGCGACATCATTCCGCCTGCGACTATCCGGTCGATCCCCAGCCGATCGAGGATGGCGCCAAGCCCCGTTTCCCTGAAGCTATTCGGGTAGTGCTTCTCGATGACCGTTTCATCGTCAAGCGGCCTCACGTTTTCGTTGAACTCGATCCCGTCGGTGTTCGGCAAAAAGAATGCGGCCCCTTCACGAACCGATAAGTGCCGGATGTGAATGACGGGCAGGTTCTGGGCCCTGAAGACCGAGAGCAGAAGACCGGCCTTTTGGGCCGCCTCATTAGCCCCGGTAAGTTCCATGCGCCCGCCGGGAAAGTAATCCCTTTGCACGTCAATAAGAAGCAGTGCGCTATTCATTGTTTGACTCCTTTTGCCTGTGAACTGAAAATTCCTGCTTGTCGATTTCCATCTTGAAAAATTCCACCAACCGCTCCTGGATAAAAAGCGTGCATTCGCCACGGTTTTTAAATCCCAGTCGGTCATAGAGCCTAATGGCCGGGAAGTTATTTTTTCTGGCTATTTGCAAACTAGGGTTGGAATCGAGCAATTTAGCAGTTGAATCGGCCTGAAGTTTTGCCAGCCTGCTGGTTGGAAATTGCCAATCCGGCCAGATCAAACGCCAGGTGCTGTTGGTTGGAATTCATGTCCATATGGACAGGTTTTCCAATGAAACGCAGCCTGGGCTCGATCCCGCAGCGAAGCGAGGACAGCGAGCCAGGAGGCAAGCGGAGCGCGGCAGGATTTCGCACAGTCGGTTAATCCAGACCACCGGATTCCGCCATCTCGACCAGGGTTGGGATATGTGGGCCGTACTCAACAGTCTCTGAGCTACCGGTCTTCTCTGCAATCCGGACGCCGCTCCCGACTCTCCGTGCATACTTGGCGTACAGCATCTTCGCCCGAATGATCTCGTAGCTATATCCACGCCCCATGCGGTTAGCGACCTTTGTCAGCCCATTCAAGCCTTCCGTGTAAGCGTTCGTGATTCGGCTTGGCGAGTCCCAGTAGGCAAAGATGTCGTCGTAATGATTGTGAACAGTCTTGGCGAGACTGCGGAAACCATCCAGTTCATCCGGCAGTGAGTTCTCCCAAGCCTCGAACGCCCGCATGGCCGACTCCTTGACCGGATCATCGTAAATTCGGTAGAAGGCTTCCTTGAAATCATAGGCCACAGCAAGGTCCGGGATCACTTGCCGAACAACCGCCAACGCTTCAACTTCGGCCGAAGAGAGGTTATGGGGGCGCTTCAAGGTGAGCCAGCGGATCGACTTCTTCACCTTGATACGTTCCGTCTTTTCCAGGGTAGCCTGGTACTTCTTGCGCACCGTTTCCAGCGCTTCCG
>JBMFHI010000193.1:0-3753 GCA_049976905.1 Syntrophobacteraceae bacterium
CTGGCCGCCCTCCAGGTGGGGCTTCCCCCCCCGAACCGGCCGCTCACAAGAGCCTGGCGCATACTGAGGGTTCTAAAGCCGCTTCTAAAGTTTGCCGCATCAACCGTGTTTATGTTTACGCTGCGGTTTGCATTGAGATAAACAGTATTACTGCGCCAACCCCAGGAGCCCCAGCCCCAGCCCCAGACCGGTCCCACGGTGACCGAACCCCAGAAGCCGAAAACGCCCACAACCGGTGCCACGGCCACTCCCGGCCAGATCGGGTAGTATGTCAGGGGCGGGTATGCGGGCCACCACCAGGAACCATAAACAACTACCGGGTTGTAGCATGGGACATAGACGACTTGAGGATTTGCGGGAAGGATCTCTATGTAACTCTGCCGTACGACAACTCTTTGTTCCACGCTGGTTCTCAAATGCCCGCAGGCTCGCGCCCTACGCCGTAATCGTTGAATGGACTCCATGACCCCGACTTGTTGGGCCAAAAACGCCTGGCCCAGCTCCCGGGTCCATTCCGGCTCCCGGGCCATCATGTCGAGGACCTGGGGAAAAGGCACGAGGGCCTTGATGCTAAGATCCCAGTTAAACGTATCCAGTGCGTCGTTTAAGGCCTGGCCTTTTAGTCCCTCATGAGCAATCAGCCACTGGTTTGCCTCCACTATCTGGTTTGGGTAGGTGGCCGCCAAAAGGATCTGGGCAAGCAATGAATCCGGGTAGAGCGCTATCGGAGCCAACATCTGGTCAAGTTGCCCGTGGCTGAAGGCAACCGCCTCTACCGGCGCAGGGCCGGCCTGGGCAAAAACCTCGCAAGGAAAGATAAAGAGTGTCAGAGCCCACACCAGGGCGAAGACTATGGTAGACTTTTGCCTCATAAATAATCCTTTTCTTAATCAAATTGGAAAAGACCGCGCTCACTCAAACGAACTGGAAGTGTGAAAACAAAGGACTGCACGCTAACGCATACTATTTCTTCGCCCGTGTACAGGGCAATCAGCGCCTCCCCAGGCATTTGCGCTGTACGACTTAATCGTTGCAGGCGCGCTTAGAGCATAACGTATGCCAAATGAGATATTTTTTACCCTGACGGTCATATATTGATATCTATTGGAAATAATGGACTGTTTTTCGTTAAAACCAATCGTCTGCTAATCGTGTGTCGATGGTTTTCGCGCTTTATGTAGGAATAGCCGTACACTGCTGTAGTTAAAAGCCTTCATGGCCCTTTGCGCTCAGCGGGCCTCTGGCGCTTAAGGCGGTCGTTGGTCGCCTTCGGGCAACTAAAGCCCATGGATGCCCTGTGTCCTGGAAGCTCTTTGCGCATTGAACACTCGAAAAAACACGATTAACAGGTCACTTTTGGCCGCCGTCCTGTTATCATTAAATGTTGACTGCTCAGCGTTTTTTTTTGAATTTATCCGAGAGGGAAACTGGATTGTAATGGCGCTTATAGGTATGCGGGATGTGTGCATCGGCTTTGGAGGGTCTTTACTCCTCGATCATGTGGGCTTCCATATCGAGCGGGGGGAGCGTGTTTGTCTGCTTGGCAGAAACGGGACTGGCAAGTCCACTCTGTTGCGTCTTTTAAACGGCGACCTCGTCCCCGACGATGGTGAAATTTCCTACATGCAGGGGGTGAGGGTCTCTTTTTTGCTCCAGGAGGTTCCCGAGGCGCAGACCGGGAGCGTAGCCGAGATAGTGGCCGTGGGGTTTGATAAAAGCGGTGGGGCGGTTTTAGATGCTTGGCGCCTGTCCAACCAAGTTGAAAAAACCCTTACTGCCATGGGGCTCGATGGCGCTGCGCGGTATGAAAACCTTTCGGCGGGTCTAAAGCGCAGGGTAATGCTTGCGCGGGCCCTGGTGAGCCAACCCGATGTGCTGCTTCTCGATGAGCCCACAAACCATCTCGACATCGGCGCCATCGGCTGGATGGAAGACTTTTTGAAGCGCTATGAGGGCGCGCTTCTGTTTGTCACCCACGATAGAAGCTTTCTTAAAAAAGTGGCTACCCGAACGGTTGAACTCGATCGCGGACGCCTCATCGACTGGTCGTGCGACTACGAGAGCTTCCAGGCGCGAAAGCAGGCTGTCCTTTCCACCGAGGCCGCCCATCGCAAGCGCTTCGACGATAAGCTGGCGCGGGAAGAGGGCTGGATTCGGCAGGGGATAAAGGCTAGAAGAACGCGCAATGAAGGGCGGGTTAGAGAACTGGAAAAGATGCGCGCCGAAAGGCAGGCCCGCCGCGAACTCATCGGCTCGGTGCGGATGAAAACCCAGGATGCGATCAAAACGGGCAAGCTCGTTATCGAGGTCGAAGCGGTAAGTTATGGCTACGAGGGCAAAAGACCCATCATCGAGGATTTTTCGACGGTAGTAATGCGCGGCGACAAAATCGGCATCATAGGACCCAACGGCGCGGGCAAAACGACCTTGCTTCGGGTTCTTCTGGGGGAGCTTCAACCGGCCAGGGGCACGGTGCGCCAGGGAGTAAATCTTCAAATAGCCTACTTCGATCAGTTGAGGGGGCAACTCGATGAAAATAAATCGGTAGCCGAAAACGTGGGCGGCGGAAACGATACTATTTTGTTTAACGGCAAGCCCAGGCACATTATAGGCTATCTGGGCGATTTCCTGTTTTCCGCCGAGCGTGCCAGGGCTCCGGTCAGAACCCTTTCGGGAGGCGAGCGAAACCGGCTTTTGCTCGCGTCTCTTTTTACCCGGCCCTCAAACCTTCTCGTACTCGATGAACCCACAAACGACCTTGATCTCGAGACCCTGGAGCTTCTAGAAGATCTGCTCCTGGATTACCCCGGCACTCTGCTTCTGGTTAGCCACGACCGGACGTTTATAAACAATGTGGCAACCAGTACCCTGGCGATCGAGGGCGAGGGAAGGGTAGGCGAGTACGTTGGAGGCTACGACGATTGGCTGCGCCAGAGGCAGGCCGAGCCTGGGCCGCTCGCTGGGCCCGCGCCGGTAAAACAGCAAACTCAGCGGCAGAAAAGGCCGCCCAAACCCGGGCTAAGCTATAAGGAACAACGGGAATTCGAAACCATTCCGGAAGCCATCGAGCTTTTGGAAGCCGAAAAGGAGCAGCTGTATGGCTCCATGTCCGATCCGCAATTTTACCGCCAAAACGCTGCCGAGGCGCCAGGGGTGCTGGCCAGGCTAAAATCGGTCGAAGAGGAGTTGGAGCGAGCCTATCTGCGCTGGGAGTTCTTGGATGTCAAGGCCTCGCAAGCGCCAACCAGCGGCTAAGGGAGGTGGTTAAGATAAATGTCAGCCCATGGGCCTGGCTTTCCACCCCCGCCGGCCAAGTTCTTCGATAAGAAATTCCCGGTGGTCTCCCTGGATTTCGATCCTTGCCTCCTTTACTGCGCCCCCGGCCCCGCACCTGGTTTTAAGCTCTTTTGCAAGGGCCTTTAACTGAGCCTCGCTTACCGGCAGCCCCGTAATGACCGTAACGCCCTTGCCCTTTCGCCCCTTTGTTTGCCTTCCAACCCGCACGATTCCATCTCCGGGCGCAGGTGCCTGCTTTGCGCCGCAAAGGCATGAAGCCACGGGATGTCCGCACTCAGGACACAACCTGCCGTGTTCGGTCGAATAGACAAGCCCGCCCAATTCATTTTTTTTCATATCGGTACTTTCCCTCTCGCGCAGGTTTGCGCCTTCTTAGACAAACTGTCCCGCGGCAAAGCCTGAGGCCCACGCCCAATGCAGGTTGTATCCGCCAAGGCGCCCCGTAACGTCTATTAC
>JBMFHI010000194.1:0-3719 GCA_049976905.1 Syntrophobacteraceae bacterium
ATAGCAGATGCGGATCGGAGCAACGGTGTTCACGGCGTAATGCCTCAGATAGGCACTGTGTGAGATATCCCAGGGGTCGCTACAGGCAAGCGAGATGCCGGCGTTGTTGAAAACGATGTCTATGGGCGGGAAATTATGTGCGAGATTGTCGAGCATGTCTTCAAGTTCGGCAGGGTTTTCGAGTTCGGCGGCGATGGTTTGGACACAGACTCCACTAGCGGAGCAGGCGTTTATTGTTTCCTGGAGATGGAAAATTTCACGGCCGTGGATAATTATGTTGGAACCGAGTCGGGCCATGGCCGTAGCGATCTGGCGGCCAATTCCGCGCGAGGCGCCGGTGATCAGGGTCCATCTGCCTTTAACGACACCGGGGCGGAAGGCTTGATCGCCTGGCGACAACGGGCGTCCAAGGTCTTTAATGGCCCGGACAACATCATAGCCTCGATCGAAACAGGCAAGAAAAATATTTCCAGCTCCCATTGCCTGGAGCTGGGAAAAGATGTCTTCATACCTTCTAACCGTGATAACCACGGCTGTTCGATCTGCCAGCCGGGCAAGTTCGAAGGGGGGAACACACTTTTTGCCGAAAAATTCCATACCCCATTTCTCCGGGGCATTGTCGCTCAAAAAATCCGCGGAACGTCCGACCGCAAGAACAAGCTGGCCGTAACAATCCCGGAATTGAGCGCCGAGGCCGAAAAAACATATTTTCTCTGCTTCGTTAAGCTTTGTTCCTGCTTCCATGGGTTGCTCCGGCATGGTTATCATCCACTATTTCGATGCTACCCGGAGGAGGGTCATACGAAATGGACCTGGCAGCCAAATTGACGGTGCTCAAGAGTTGTTCGATAATTCTTGTCTTTCTGTGCGCTTCGGCTGCCCAATATTCCCGTAGCTGTTTCCATGTCGCGTCGTTTTCGACCAGAGGATTTATGGCCGCCGCGAGATGGAAATAGCGCAAAGCGGTCTGTTCATCCTTTGCGAGCAGGTATCGGACACTGTACCGAATACCCAAGCGGGCCAATTTGTTGAGCGATTGCGGAAGACGTCCTTCCACCTTGGTCAAATTCCTGACAGAAGCAATGTCGGCCAGTTGGTGGTTCAATACATACAGTCCGATCACCGGCAGCAGGGCGGCGTTTGCCTGACTGGTGTCGCTTTGTGAATGAACCCGGTGCAGCAGGAGTGGGTCCTTGATATAAGCGATATCGAAATCGAGGCTGATGTTAAAATCGAGAATGCGGGTGCCGTAGTACCTGGCTAAAAGCCCTCCGGTTGCTGTTCTAGTATCGACGCTGGCGTGCCGGTACATGATCTGGGAGACGCTTGGATTGACTCCGGCCATCATGTAGACGGCGGCCTGTTCTTCTCCTGGAATGATGCAGGATTGGTTATAGAAGGGAGGTTCCTCAGTGCGGAGGCCGTTCTCATCAATAATTGCCCTGTTTACGAGGGCAAGTCCAGCGTTGGGATTTGCTTCCAGGATGTTGACGCAACGCTCGACATATTCGAGATCGAGAACGTCATCGGAGCAAAAGTTGACAAAATATTTTCCGCCCGACACTCTTCGGCAATTGGCAAAATTGGCCTCGGGACCAAAATTCTTCCGATTGCGCGTCATATACATCCGGTCGGGATAATTGCGGGCAAATTCCAGGGCAATATCCCACGAATCGTCGGTGGAGGCATTGTCGGAAAAGCAGAGTTCGATATTTTCGTAGGTTTGGCTAAAGACGCTCTCCAACGACTCTCTGAGATAGCGACCATAATTATAATTGTAGCAGAGAATACTTACGAGAGGCTTTTCAGATATGCGCGGAAAAAGTGGCGACACAGGTGTAAAGAGCGGAAGTTCCGGATCATTATCGTGATAGACCATATTGAACTTCGCGTAGGGATCGGTCGCCATTGTTTGAACGCAGTGTTTAACGTATTCAGGCAAAAAAGCCTGGTCATCGGTAAGGGTTGCCAAATATCTCCCTTTGGCCATGCGCGAGCAGAGCCAGAAATTCACCTCGGGTCCCAGAATCTTCCGGTTGCGTTGAAAGGTAATTCTCCGGTGATATCGACTTACGAATTCCATCGCTACATCTACGGAACCATCGCATGTTGCATTATCTATTAGGATAACTTCAAAATTCTGTAATACCGACTGGTTAAAGATACTGTCCAGCGATTGTCTCAAATACCGGCCGTCATAGTTGTAGATAACTATACTTATAAGAGGATTGTCGGATTTGTTCTCTATCGGTTCTGTATTCATTTTGCTCTCGCTTATTGGCAAGATTTCTTTTGAATGCCGGCCAGGATGTATCCGGCCTCCTCTTTCAACGTTTCGATCGAACTAAATCGCGGACTATAACCGATTTTGGCTGCCCTATTACAGACCGAATAATAGTTGCTTTTGGCTCCAGTGGCGCTGGCATTTTCTGAAAAGGCGCGTTTTTCGTATCGAAGGCTGTACTCAGATGTAAAATAGTCCAGAATCTCCTGTTTGCTGACCGGCCGTAAACTCGTTACATCTATGGCCTTGTTCATTTTATCGACCTCGATGCACTTCAGTATCATGGCAAACAGATCATCGGGGTGAAGGTAATCGCGGACTATGTCGGCGGTGTCGGTAATGAGCACACTCCGGTTTAGAATGGCCTCCAATAGGTCGGTTATGAAATAGCCGTCGGCAAGGTTGATATAACGGCTGAAGTAGGAAAAAATCCGAAGGTCTACGATTCTCAAGTCCGCATTGGATCGATGTTTTGCCTCGGCATTTATCCTGGCAATCCCGTAGTAGTCCTCCGGCAGAAGGTTGTTTACCCGTACCTGGTTTACAGAGGATTCGGCGGCGGGAGTCGAAAAACCTTTGCCGTAGACCGCCCCACTACTGAAACTGACATAGAGAGCATCGGGATTTCGGTGCCGCAGGTAGCCCAGCGCAAGGTTGTCAAATTCTTCGGTTAGGGTGAAGTACCTGGTAAAGTCACAATTGTGCTTATTTCGCGTCTCCACCCCAACGCAGTTGATGACAACGTCATAAGAGGGGGAGGAAAATGTTCGGTAATCATCGCAAAAATGTACGGAGCAATTTCCCGGCCCGATCGCTTCCACAAAACCGCCGACCCTGTCGATGGAGCGCGAGAAGAGGAAGAGGCTGTCCTGGGCCCTGCGCAAAAAACGGTCGATGAGGCCTTTAGCGATATGGGACGAAGCGCCCATAATGACGATGTTCATTTATAGACACCTTTCAACCGGTCAACCGCATCGCGCAGGTCGTCTTCGGGAAACAGGCGATACTTGATAAAATTACACTCGGCGCAAATCCGGTTCGCCTGCTTTCTGCCGTCCAGCATTGCGCGCCGGAAGCCGCGGTAAGCCTCTCCATCCCATATTTCCCGCATCGTCTGCTGGTTGGCATCGCCCATAATCGCCGGATACGTGATCTGATAGCAGGGCACGATTTTACCGTCCGGGTTGACCTGCATAGTGAAAAAGGGTTGCGGACAGACGTCTATGGACGAGACGGGAAGACCGAACTGAGTCGCGCCGGCGGGATTTTCCAGCACCTTGTCATAATCGACGCCGGGCATGATCGGCACGGCGTTTTCGATCCCGATCGAATCGCAGATATCTCCAAATATTTCGTGGAATTTTTCCTTGTCCTCCTCACCCTCCAAAGCGATATCGACCACTTTGAGGTAGAGATGGGTATCGGTCTTATGCGT
>JBMFHI010000195.1:0-3683 GCA_049976905.1 Syntrophobacteraceae bacterium
CTTTGGATCTTCTTTTCGTCCTTATCGCGCCCGGGAGCTTTCTGATGGGAAGCCCCGATTACGAACCAGGCCGGAGCGCAGAGGAGACAATCCATGAGGTGACCATCACCAGGCCTTTCTACATGCAGAAAGTACCGGTCACCCAGGGGTTATGGAAAGCCGTTATGGGAGCCAACCCGGCCTTTTTCCAAAACGGCCTGGACGATTTGCCGGTCGAATCCGTTTCCTGGAGAGATTGCCGGCAATTTTTGAAAAAATTAAATTCGCTGGAAAAGGGCCTCTATCGCCTTCCCACCGAGGCCGAATGGGAATACGGTTGCCGCGCCCAAAGCGCTGCGGCCTTTTCCAACGGCGAAATCTCGGAGCTCTATTGCGGTATGGACCCGGTTTTGGCGCAAACGGGGTGGTACTGCGCAAACTCGGGCAGAAAGACCCACACTGTTGCTCGAAAACAACCAAACGATTGGGGACTCTTCGACATGCACGGCAATGTCGCCGAATGGTGTCTGGACTGGTACGGCGATTACAGCGGCGGTGCAGACAAAGACCCTGTGGGGCCAAAAGCGGGCACGGGCAAAGTTGTTCGCGGAGGCTCCTGGTTTGGCAGCGCGAAAAATTGCAGGTCGGCGGGTCGATTCCATTGGCCGCCAAATCTAAAGAGCGACTTTATCGGCTTTCGACTCGTAAAAGAGACATCCTGAGAGCAGCACGGATTTACCCCGTCCTGATCTGGGATACATGGGTCACCCCTCATGCAGCGTGATTTTTATTGTGGGCCTTCATGCAAGTCCGAAGAAATGGGCTCGGGGCAAGACACTTGAGTGGGGCATACGGACTCAATATTTTTCCCATTTCCCTGCCTTGAGATTATAAAACCACTGAGGATGGGATGAACCTTTCTTATAGTAGAGCCAAGCTCCGTCGCCAGTCCTGTAAAAATACGGATACACGTTCGGCCTGGTCCACAAAAAGGCTTTCATGCGAGCATGCCAAAACCAGAGGCCTTCTTTGGTCGTAGCGCAGGTGTAAAGCCAGCCAAGCGTCTGGTGGAATATCCAGGGGGAATTCGAGGTATTGAAGCAGCCAAACCATCTCACCAGTTTCCAACCCTCCCCAAGATCGACGCCGCTGTAACCGATTGTCGTTTTATCAGCAGGGGCGACAACGGAATCCTGGAGGGCCGACGCCAATAAGGCCCCGCTCAGATGGCTCACCCGGTAGAGACGAAGCCTGTTCCACGTCGAGGATTGAAGACCCCATCGCCATGTACGCACCAGAGATATGTGCGACTTAAGGGCATCGTTTTCCGTAAGATCCGAGCACCTGGCATCAACGGGCCTGCACACAAACAAAAAACCGTCATCGCCGGTTAACTGTGTGAGTTGGTTCCAGGGCCGCACCCTCCCCCCCGGTTTTCTATAATATTCCAGGGGCAACTGAATCCAATACTCCTGCGTGACAACGGTCTGTGAGCCAAAATGTGTGTCAATCTGGCGCGCTATGTTTTGCCACGGCGGGTTCATATATTTTGGGAAACCCTGCGGAAGTGAAACGGCCGCCCAGAAAACGAGCACCAACAAAATGGCTGCGGCCACTGTTCTAGGCAAAGTAGAAAGGCATAGGCCGATTACGACGACATAGGCGATACCGGCTGCGATCAACTGTCTTGACAAGAATATCGATACAGGCCCCCAGATCGAAATCGCGTAGACTATAAGCGGTACTCCAAAGGCAACCCACAATAATATAGCATGCCTGGTATCAAAGGGTTTATGGGATAAGAAACGATATACCACATAGGCGGCGATGAGAAAAACCAACACGGCCAATAACCAGTTTTGCGACCTTAGGCCTGGTCCATGGCCCAATACTGAAACATAGAAGTGGTAAAAATCCGTAAAGGTCGGTCGAGCAATCCAGGTGATATTTGCGAAGGCGTAAGAACCCCTCAATACCGGGTAGACCAATACGGGGATCAACCAGGGGGAAAAAAGAGCAATTCCGGCCAAGCCGTAATAAAGGACAACCCTGCGCTCAGCTCTTAGCAGGATAAAGCCAAGTGCGACTTCAAAAAGGATAATCAACACCGACAGGTATTCACAATACAGCAACAGCGTACACGATAAGGCCCATATCCCAATAGCCTTCCGGCTTTGCGGTCTTTCCAGCATTCGAACGAAGGAAAGTAAATTGAGCGTGGCCGCAAGCGCTATCAACGAGTATGGACGAACCTCTTCCCCTAAGTAAACAAAAAATGGACTGAGCGCCACGAGTAGCAGTAAACCGTAGACCATCCCCCTGTCCATGAACCGGCGAAGCAGTCCATACAAAGCCAGGATCAACATGCCCGAAAATATTATGCTAAGTGAGCGAACGGCCATCTCCGAGGCACCAAACATCCCGATCCAGGAATGAAGGAGAATATAATAGAGCGGCGGATGCGTGCGATCCTGCACGGCGGCCGAAATCAATTTGGCAAATGATTGATTTGCAGCTGTTATGGAAAATATCTCATCTCCACTCAAATTGTAATGAACTTGATTAAGGCGCGCGAGCAATGTTACCAGCACTATGGCTGCGAGCAGAACATGCTTCCACTCAATCTTGTATCTTGCCAAAATAACTCCTTTTCCAATCACAACTTTTTAACGATTAACGTCAGTGCGGGTGCAATATCGGCGGCATCTCAGACAATTTGTCCTTTACCCAACGGTCCTTGAAATACGAACTGTTTGGACGAAACGAAATTAAAACAGGCGCCTGCCAATTCGGGCCCCCTGAAAAACCTTGCCACTGAAAACGCAAGCAGCGCCTAAATCCCGTTGTTCACCATCCCGCCCAACGGAGTGTGCCGCCACATAGCGCATCCGCTCCTAAACCCGCTGCCTGCCGGCCTTGGCGGCAAAAGTCCACTTCCTGTTGATAACCCCGGCGGAAATCGGTTTCCAAGGCTCTTGCAAATCGGCATCCAGGGACGTGGCGGCCTCACTGCGGGCATAATCCAGGCCAACGGTTAAGGTCGCTTTCTTGCCCAAGTTGCCGGCAGGATCGATCGCCACCACACGGCGATCTTCGCAAGGCAGGGGCCGGGAACCGCTCAAGGGTGGCGTCGGTGCTATCGTCATTTATGCAGATCATTTCCAAAAAATAGGTTACACTATCCATTGCGGCACGAATAGACAAATAGCACACGAACCTATTTCGCGCTTCATTGTGGCAAGAAACGATGAGAGACACCTTGGGAGTATCGGCTCTCTTTTCCACTTCTTTCGAGTCTACTCCATAGTGATCGAGCGAGTTTCCCCCCATTTATAAAAACTGTTGTTCGGAGGGGGGGCTTTGAGCCTCAAAACCTCAAGCCACATGCCCACGAGGGCAAAAAACCTACAATTTCCGCAGGAAAAACGCAAGTTATATGTCGGCTTCTCGTACAACACCCCTGAGAGCGGCAAGAAAAAATTTCGTTAGGACCCGGTCGCGCCCACGTTCAACCCTCTTGCCTGAGTTATTAAAAAATGCATAACTAACCGAACACTCCCAGTGGGCAAAAGCGGGAGCGTTGCTCCCCATGATTTGTCGGCCAATAACCCTGCACGAAACATCCGCGAGCTATTGTCAAATGTTGTGTACAGCGTCGAGCGGCGGCGCATCTTCCTGCTGAATTCCGTCGACGAATTTGACTC
>JBMFHI010000196.1:0-3659 GCA_049976905.1 Syntrophobacteraceae bacterium
CTGCCTCTTGGCGGTTTGGTGCCCCTCTTTAACATGCACATGGGTTGCGTCGTCTTTGGCGGAGTCGGATCGGGTCTTTATGGAATACTGATTTTTGTGGTTCTGGCCATCTTTCTTGCAGGCCTTATGATCGGGCGAACGCCCGAGTATCTGGGCAAAAAGCTCGAATCCTACGATATTATGACCGCGGTTCTGGCAATTCTTTTTCCTTCCGCGGTCCTTCTGGGGTTAACGGCCCTCGCCTCCGTTTCCCAATGGGGCCTTGCCGCCCTTGGCAATTCGGGCCCGCACGGATTAAGCGAAATCCTCTACGCCTTTACCTCCACTGTTAACAATAACGGCAGCGCCTTCGCGGGGCTAAACGGCAACACTGTGCCCTATAACACCGCCCTTGGGCTGGCTATGCTTGTCGGGCGCTATTTTATTATCATCCCCGTATTGGCGCTTGCAGGAAACCTTGCCCAAAAGAAGGCCGTACCTGTTAGCGGCGGCAGCATGCCTGTTGCGGGAGGGACCTTTATCCTGCTGGTAATCGGTACAGTGCTCATTGTCGGCGCCTTGACCTTTTTCCCCGTCGTGAGCCTGGGCCCTGTTGTGGAACACTTCCTGATGGTTAATTCGACCAGGCTTTTTTAAGGATAAATACAAATGGCCGGAAAAGCGCATTCTCTTTTCGATAGATCGATCCTTGTGCCCGCTATTCGGGAAAGCTTCACTAAACTTAACCCCGTCTACCTGGCAAAAAACCCGGTAATCTTCGTTACGCTGGTGGGCGCCCTTGTGACCACCGTCGAGCTGGTGTTTGCCCCATTTCGTGGTGAACCTGTGAAGTTTCCGCTCCAAATTGCCGTATGGCTCTGGTTTACCGTTATTTTTGCCAATTTTGCCGAGGCCATGGCCGAAGGCCGTGGGAAAGCCCAGGCCGATACCCTGAGAAAAGCCCGCACGCAGACCACGGCAAATCTGCTCGAATCGGGGGGCGCCACAAAAACCGTGGCCGCCGAGTCGCTTAGAAAGGATAATGTCGTCCTGGTAAGGGCAGGGGAAGTGATCCCGGCAGACGGCGAAGTCATTTCAGGGGCGGCAACCGTTGACGAGTCCGCCATAACGGGTGAATCCGCCCCCGTAATCCGCGAGTCGGGAGGCGATCGCAGCGCGGTAACCGGGGGCACCCGTGTTCTCTCCGATGAGATCACCGTGAGGGTGACCGCAAATCCGGGCGAAAGTTTCATGGACCATATGATCAGTCTCGTTGAGGGAGCCAAGAGGCAAAAGACGCCCAATGAAATTGCTCTGACCATACTTCTGGCCTCCCTGACCATCCTCTTTATCATTGTGGTGGCTACTCTTAAACCCTTTGGCCTCTATTCCCACACGAGGTTTTCAATAACCGTTCTTGCCGCTTTGCTCGTATGCCTTATCCCAACCACCATAGGCGGCCTTCTTAGCGCCATAGGCATCGCGGGAATCGACCGGCTTGTGCAACACAACGTGCTGGCCATGAGCGGCCGGGCAGTCGAGGCTGCCGGAGACGTGGACGTTTTATTGCTCGACAAAACCGGTACGATAACCCTTGGAAACCGCCAGGCTGTGGAATTTATGCCCGCCCCCGGCGTTACCGTCGAAGAACTCGCCGATGCGGCTCAGCTCGCCTCTCTTGCCGATGAAACCCCCGAAGGGCGCAGCATAGTCGTTCTGGCCAAGCAGTTTGGCATTCGCGAGCGCGAGCTGGGCGAATTCCAAACGGCCGAATTTATCGCGTTTACGGCCAAAACCCGTATGAGCGGGGTAAATATTAACGGCAACAGCTACCGTAAAGGGGCCGCGGATGCCGTGCGCGAATTGGTTGGGGGCAGTTTGCCTCAAAAGGTGGAGGAGTGCGTCCAGGAAATCGCTCAGAAGGGCGCTACCCCGCTGGTGGTCGCCTACAACGATAAAGTTCTTGGCGCGATTCATCTAAAGGATATTGTAAAGGGCGGTCTTCAGGACAGGTTTGAGCGTTTTCGCGCCATGGGCATTCGAACGGTCATGATTACCGGAGACAATCGCTTGACTGCCCAGGCCATAGCCCGGGAAGCCGGGGTTGACGACTTTTTGGCCGAGGCCAAGCCGGAAGACAAACTTGCGCTCATTCGTCGTGAACAGGCCGTGGGCCATCTGGTGGCCATGACCGGAGACGGCACCAATGACGCCCCGGCTCTAGCTCAGGCTGATGTGGGAGTTGCGATGAACACCGGAACCCAGGCGGCTAAGGAAGCCGGCAATATGGTGGATCTGGATTCCAATCCGACCAAGCTCATCGAAGTCGTCGAGATCGGAAAGCAGCTGCTCATGACCCGGGGCGCTCTCACAACTTTTAGCGTCGCAAACGATGTGTCGAAGTTTTTCGCTATAATTCCCGCGATGCTCGTTTCGACTTTTCCGGTAATCGGCCCCTTGAACATTATGAGGCTTTCCACACCCCACAGCGCTATCCTTAGCGCCGTTATTTTTAACGCGCTCATCATCGTGGCGCTTATTCCCCTCGCCCTAAAAGGCATAAAGTTCCGCCCGCTGGGCGCCGCGCAGATTTTGCGCAGAAACCTCCTCATCTATGGGCTCGGAGGTTTGGTCGTTCCCTTTATAGGCATAAAATTAATAGATATGATAATCCGCGCCGCTCACTTGGCTTAGCTTCAGGAGGATTGATTATGAACATTAAGGCTTTGCTTCAGGACCTACGGGCCTCGCTTGCCGTGATAGTTATACTCTCAATTGTGCTCTGCGGGGTCTATCCCCTGGCTGTTTGGGGGATTGGGCAACTTGCCTTCCATAAACAGGCAAACGGATCTCTATTGAGGCAAAACGGTCAGGTTGTGGGCAGCGGCCTCATAGCGCAAAACTTTACCGGCAAAAAATACTTTCACCCGCGTCCTTCGGCCGCGGGCGACTACGGCTATGACGCGGCCAATTCTAATGCCAGCAACCTCGGGCCGCTTTCAAAAAAACTCTGCGACCAGGTTAAAAACCGCGTTGCGGCTTACAGGGTCGAAAACGATCTTTCGTCTTCCCAAAAGGTCCCCGCGGATGCGGTAACGGGCTCGGCAAGCGGGCTCGATCCCGACATAAGCCTTGAAAATGCCCGGTTGCAGGCGCCACGGGTTGCACGTGCAAGGAAAATTTCCGCGGAACAGATTCGAAACTTTATCGCAAGGTTTACCACTGGCCGGCAGTTGGGCTTTTTGGGCGAACCGAGGGTAAACGTTTTGAGGCTAAACCTGGCTCTGGATCAAAGCGGCAAAGGCCGGGCCATAGCCTTAAATCGCTAGGGACACGGGGAGATTTAAATGGCCGAAGACAAGGCCCTTAGCTTTCTTCAATTGATCCGCCGCGCTCAGCGCGGCAGACTAAAGGTTTATCTCGGCTACGGACCAGGGGTGGGCAAAACCTGGCAGATGCTCACCGAAGGCCAGCGCCTGCGTAATGCCGGCGTCGATGTCGTTGCCGGTCTTGTGGAAACCCATGGAAGGGCTGAAACCGCAAAACTTATCGAAGGCCTTGAGGTTATTCCAAGAAAGCAGATTCATTACCGGGGGATCCTCCTTGAGGAAATGGATTTGGAAGCCTTGCTGGCCCGCCGGCCGGAAATCGCCCTGGTCGATGAACTGGCCCATACAATC
>JBMFHI010000197.1:0-3481 GCA_049976905.1 Syntrophobacteraceae bacterium
CAAAGCCGAAGCCCAGCAAAGCCTCGCCGATAACAAGAAGGAACCCCCCAAACGCCAGGAGAGAGTACAGGATTAAAAAGAGCAGTCGGAGGTGCTATCTCGGGACTTCGTTTTCCGTAGAAGCCTCTTCGTCATAATTGCGGCCGGGAATAGATCTCCCGCATATCGGACACGCAGGGGGCATTTCCGAAACTCCCCCACTGCAGGCGGGGGACCTCGCAAACCGTGCCGACATATCGCCTCCCTTAAGATTTATCCCCGCGTATGGGGAGCAGCAGGTCCCCACGCCTGTATAGCTTAGGCCAGGGGCAATCTTTCCACCAGTTCCTCGACCAGTGACGCCCGGCGATATGTTCTCGCCAATCGCTCGGTATCCTTCGAATCCTGTAATGCGCCCCTGCGAATTGGCAGAATACCGCTTCAAATGATTAGGCCGGATGCCTCTTATTTCGGACGGATTTTTGATCTTAAACGACCCCTACCGCGATTCCAGCAACTACAAGTGCAACGGAAGATGTATGCCAGGGCCTTGCAGAATTGATCCCCGAGCAGTCCCTCCTTTCCGCCCCCCATCGAAGACTCCGACAAGGAAAGCGTCAAAGCATCGTCTGCGACACGCCCTCCGTGGCACTTCCTGGAGCTGTCACGAACATGCAATCGGCAGCCAATCTGGAGCCTTGGGATTAAAAGAGCCGTATCACCCAGGAAATGGAAAGGGCGATCCAGGAAGACCGCCCCTGAAGTGAGTCCCAAAACCTTTATCGCTGGCCAAGCTAAATTTCGCGCAATGCCAGCACCTGCTTGATCAGTCGCTCTCCCAACTTTTTGTGCTGTAATTATAAAAATAGCGAGGGTTCGAAGAGCCCACTTCATAGTAGAGCCACGCCCCGTCGCTGGCTCTGTAGACGTATGGAAAAACTGTCGCACTCGTCCACCAAAACGAACCGCCCTTCATTGCCGGGTCATAAAACCAGATGTTGCTCGTGTCCGTCCCGTAAGGATAGAGCCATCCAAGCTGTTCGTGGTAAATCCAGGGAGAACTGTTGGTAGTGAAATAGCCAAACCAAGATAGCCACATCCATCCGCTACCGAGGTCTTTTGCGCCGCTCCAGAGTGATTGCTGCCCGGCGGCAGGAATATTGAGTGTTACAGCCGGAGCGACGCCATCGGTATAAGCTACCTGAAATGCTTGGGTCGGATCAAATATATTAGTCATGGCTTTATAGACGCCAGTCACTGTGGTATATAGATTGAGACTTAAATACAAAGTATCTCCCTGTGTAAATAAATCTCATACATATTCATTGTTATTCTGAATAATAGTGAATTCCTCCGGATCAAACATGGAATCAGTGACCAATGGTTCAGCCTGCATAAGCAAAAGCGTGCCTGAACCGTCCGAACACGTTACGCGCCAAAACGTTGTAAAAAATGATATATTATTCACCATGGAATCCGTAAAAGTCATGGAATAATCCGGCGACCCAGGGGTGGTCGGTAAAGACATATCCATGCATGCCTGCGATGGCTGAGAAACAGTATGACCATAGAATGGAGCGGCTAAAACTACACATAATAAACACATAAAAGATAGTACTAATAAACATTTGCAGTGCATTCCTTCACTAATTCTGTACAATAACCCTCGTGTAATACATTTTCGCATTTAGTTATTCCTTTTGTAAGTGTGTTTAGTTTCTCCAACCATTAGTCGATAGATAATTTTATTCTAAAAAGCACTAAATACAGCACGAAATCCTCTCAGCGTCGATTAAGCATCCATGAATATGTAAATAAATAATACTTATAGGCGCATCGCATTGAGAGTATGTTTTGCCTTTATCTGCCTTGGCTAGTGTTACGCCCCTTAAGTTCTATGATATTCAAACCGGCCAAACGCGTAGATTCTATGATGGGAAATGAAGGGACCATTTGCGTTAACCGTCAAGCCCTGATAAGGGATCGGCCCGATAAGCAGCTGGAACCTGGTGCATGAGTTCGGCTGGCGTGTGTTTAAAAATGTGAAAGAAGTTGGTGCGGCTGCCGGCCTGGCGCCAACGCCTTACGCCAGCGGCGGGTTGCAAAACGAGCAGGGTATAAGCAAGAGCGGAAATCCTCGCGTGCGCACGCTAATGGTTGAGACAAGTTGGCGTTGGTTAATGCATCAGCCAGCGAGCAGGCTCAGTCTGTGGTTTATGGAAAGGTACGGGGGGGGTAGCAAACGGATCAGACGTATCGGTATTGTGGCGCTGGCCCGCAAGCTTCTAATAGCCCTTTGGAAGTATATGGAACAGGGGGTCATCCCCGAAGGGGCAAATATGAAGGCATTCTACTGCTCCTAGAAAAGAGGATCTCTTTATGTAGCGATTGGGACTGTCGTTTGCGGTAAACGGTTTAATTTTGGTGGCGCCTCCGTGCCCACCCTGGACCCCGAAAGGGAGTCGTTTCGTAGATGGGAGGCGCCTCAACCCGTTAAGCAAGCCTCATGGCGCATGCAGCATCGGGTGCTCGATCATTGATCGACACGGATAGAAGGTAGTTATAAGGCCTTATGACCAACTTATAAAAACGGGCCAGACAGAACCGCAGCCACCGCAAAACGGCAAACAGGCCAAAGGGAGACAACGTCAAGGAGGATAGGAAGGGTCTTATCGGCAGTGTGGTAAGCGCAAGGCCATGCTCAAAGGCCTTTACCGGAGAGATCATAGCGAAGGCTCGTTTGGGTTTATCGCTTTAGAGGACTCAAAAGGGGCAGGATGAAAGGCAGAGCCGGTATCGCTCTGCCCCTCCATCGTCCTCCCACTGCGGCGCTCGGGTCGCTCCCCAGCGTAGCCCTATCCTCCGGGTGGGTAGGTCTAAGTATAACAGAACTTTCCGGCGAAGGTACCTCGCGGGGAGAGCGCTGCCCGGGCGGTTACGCGGACGTGCTTTGAGCGCCCCTCGCCCTGGCACTAAGTAGTCTCACCGTATCGGCGCGCAAAGCTACGGTGTGCACGGATAATGACACAAATGGCGCCAATAAGAAAAGTTTGCGCATTTTTTTGAAAATACGGGCTTGACACATCCCATAGAAGGGTGGGCACAGCTTTTCGTGCCCACCAACTACATATAATATATCAGCTAATTTACGGGATGTCACACTAGTTAAAGAAATATCTTGGGTTTGAGGAGCACATAGTAGCATAGCTAGGCACCGTCGTCCGTTTCCATCGCATACAGATCGTATTGCTTGCCGTTCCGGATCCCGGCAAAATTTTCACCGTAAAGTGCGGCGCTGGTCAAAGGGGTGGCCCCCAGTAAAATAGTCTCTGAGCAGTTAGGCCATGTTTGCCGCCAAAACGTCACTGAAAATGAAGAGTTCAGCCCCGCATCCGCACAAGTCATCGTATAATTCGGCGACCCGGCGCTGGAGTCAGTCATGCCCAGGCATGCAGCCGAAGGTTGTTAAACAGTCTGCGCATAGGTTGAAATGATTGCAAAC
>JBMFHI010000198.1:0-3423 GCA_049976905.1 Syntrophobacteraceae bacterium
GATCGTGGACATAATGGAGTTGATTTCGGTAATAACGGCTACGATTTCCTTTATGGCATTTACGGCTGATGAGGTATTGGCCTGAATGGTCCCGATCCTGTCGCGGATCTCTTCAGTGGCTTTTCCCGTCTGCCGGGCGAGCTCCTTTACCTCGTTGGCAACAACGGCAAACCCCTTGCCCGCCTCTCCAGCTCCCGCGGCTTCAATTGCTGCGTTTAAGGCCAGCAGATTGGTCTGGGCGGCAATGCCCTTTATCAGGTCGACAACGTCTCCAATCTCCTTGGCAGAGTGGCCAAGATCATGGACTATCTCGGAGGTATATTGGGCCGATTTGGCGGCCCCGCCCGTTACCCCGGCTCCCCTGGCCGCGCTTCTGGCTACATCGTTTAAACAGCTGTACATCTCCTCAATGGCCGCTGCAACCGTATGGACCGATGCCGACATCTCCTCGGCCGCGCTCGCAACCGTGTTAAGGTTGCTTGATACCGATTCGGTCGCCGTTCCGATTTCTTTCATATTGGCAGAAATGGTGTTTGAGGTGGTGGCAACCGAATAGATCTGAGAGCTCACCTGTTCCGAAGCCGCCGCCATGCAATTTATCCGCGTGGATGTCTGCTCGGTGGCGCTTGCCGCGGCGTGGGAGCGACTGCTCATCTCTTCGGCCTTGGACGCCAGGTGGTCCGATGTCGTTGACAGATTGTCCGAGGCCTGTGTAAGGGTGAGGCTGGTTTCGGTAAGATTTGCCACCATTTTCTTAAAATGGATCACAAGGCGGTGAAAAAGAAGGTATGTAATGAGCACCACCACCACCATGCCGATAAGGCCAATGAAAATGCCCCAGTTGCGGGCGGTGCGCACGGCATTGAAAGCCGCCTCGGCTGAAGAGCTGACAAATATGCCTCCCAGCACCTTCCGTGAGTTTCCGTGACAATGATAGCAACGGTTTTCATTGAGGATCGGACGAAAGATGCTTATGCGGGCAGCCCCGTTGCTTTGTTCTGAAAACAGTTCTGCTCTGGGTTGGGCTGCGGCCATCGCCCTGGCGATCCTCGCCGTGTCGGTCTTGCTGTTTGCCATGGCCGATATCGGTTTTTTCACAAGGTTTGGATCGGTTGAAAAGGCAACGATACCGTCGAAATCGCAGACCCAACCTCAATATCGGGAATTGCTCGTTTTAATCGGGCAAACTGCCGGCGCACCAGGTCGTTGTTGCCTGAGGAGAGCGCATCGTCCATGCCTCCTTCAATCGTTGCGATCAGTATCTCTCCCTGACGGTTCACCTGCTTTTGAATCATTTTGTCCTGTGTCACTATGGCAAGAGTGATCATGGCGCTAATGATCAGAAGTATAACCAGGGATAACGACGTAAGGGCCTTTGCCCACATATGCTCTTTGAAAAAAGTACCTATCCTCATCCTTTGGTTTCCTTCCCTGTCGCGTTAAGACCGGAGGGCCCGGCCTGTAAGGTTCTCGACTCTTTGCCCAACCCACTTGAGGGGAACGCTCAATGGGCTCCCCCATACAGCATGGGCCTGAATCGGAAAGCCTTGACCCGCTCAGAGTTGTGGCAGCTTTCACACACTTTTGTCGACAGTACCTTCTGGATATCTTTTGGGTCCGAAGACTGCGCGTGAATACTGCCCGGGCCATGACAGGCCTCACATCCGACCTGCTCCAGCTGGGGCGTTTCCCTGGCCGACCTGAAGCCTCCGGGTTTGCCATAGCCTGTGGTATGACATTCCAGACATTTTTGATATTCTTGCTCGCTCAGCCCCTTTTTTAGCAGCAGGACATTCGTGTAGGAATGCGTCTTCTTTGAATACTTCTCAAAACGGTCATACTCGCCAGGGTGGCAGCTCCGGCAGGTCTGAGAGCCAACGTAGGCGGCCTGAGCTTTCGGCTTTTCATTGCCGGCGTAGCCTTGGGAAGTTGCGGCGAGCAAAACTGCGAAGGCTGCCAGAACTGGGAAACTACATCTCGACATGGGTTGTCCTTTCAAATCGCACTGTTTTTAATCAGCTGCCCGCGTATTCCAGAATCTTTTCTGGACGAAGAATTATTAGAAGCTGCTCTTCGAGCTTCACCACGCCATCGATAAAATCTGCCTCTATTTTGCACGCGTTTGCCGGGCATTGCTCGATTCCCGCTTCATCGCATTGGACTATGTTTCCTATCGAATCAACCAAAAGACCCACTAATTGCTGCTTGAGGACAACATTGTGGCTTTCCTCGGTTATCGGGCGCGGAGCCAGTCCCAGGCGAATCCCGAGATCGAATACCGTCAGGGTCTGTCCGCGCAGATTGACAAGGCCCCGTACGTAGGCCGGGGCTCCAGGAGCCGGCGTAATATCGAGTATGCGGTTTATCTCGCGCACCCTTAGAACATCCAGGCCCAAAAGGTAGCTGTCTATACTGAAGGTTACGTACTGCTTTCTCGCCATAAGACTCGGACTTCCATCTCTAGTTGAGCCTGACTTCCCTGCTAAATAGACTCAGTAGCTCTTCCATATCCAAAAACATGGTAATCTTGCCGTCGATGACCGCAGAGCCCTCAATACCGCGAGGAATATCGGAGGACCTGCCGGGTTTAACGCAAAGTTCGACTACATCTACTACCTGAGAGATAAGGATTCCCACCGCCATCCCAGTTGATTTGGGTATAATTACGTGCAATTCTTCCTCATTTGCCTGCATGGGACTTACAGGCAGAAAGGTGTCCAGCCGCATCAAAGGCAGAACCTTGCCACAGTAGTTTATAAAATCGCGGTTCCCAATGCGCACAATCCCATCGGCTGCGATCTTCTCGAGGCGTGCAATGCTGGAGAGCGTAAGGGCGAGTTGCTCCTCGGGGGCGCATTTGAATATTAGGGTCGATACGCTGGATACCGCGCAGTCTTGCTTCTCCGATTGGCATGCCAGTCTGCGCAGCTGTTCGTTTTGCACTTCCGCGAAACTGAGTTTGGCCGAAGTGGCTATACCGGCCGCATCCAGGATCATGGCCACACGGCCGTCACCCATTATGCTTGAGCCGGCAAAGCATCGGCAGTCTCTTATGTGATTGGAAAGAGGCTTGACCACGATCTCCTCGATGTCGAAAAGTTCGTCCACAATCAGGCCGAACAGATTTCCCACAACCCTTAGCACCACAACGTAGATGTCGCTTTGCCGGGAGCGTCTGCGATCCTCTTCCTTGTCTCTGCTTTGAGGGTTTTCTCTGCGATCGGCAATGTTTGCGCGGCGCTCTGGTAAGCGTTGTCCTGTTTGAGGATGAACGAAAGTCGGGCAAAGCCCCGCAACTTCAGTTAAACGTACCAGTGGCAGGAGTTGCTCCCGAAGACGCAAAACCGGCGCTGTGCCGACTTTTTCGATCCGGCGCCGCTTGTCTTCGGTCGGGATGCAGACAAGCTCCTTGACGTTTACCTG
>JBMFHI010000199.1:0-3407 GCA_049976905.1 Syntrophobacteraceae bacterium
GGGGTATTTCGACCGCCGTCCAGGCCGCAGGGGCGCTTTTAATGATAGCCATTTTCCTGTGGCGGGTTTTCGGTAAGGGATAAAAGGCGCAGTGGCTGGTTAAGACAAGGCAAATTCAGAAAGAAGGCGCTCTCTACTAGAACCCAAAACGGCTGGTGGGCGCAAGTCGTACCCGCGCCCACCGGAAAAATTCGAAAATAACCCTGTTAGCTGATTTTATTTCTACCCTTTTGTAAGACGACCTGCCCCCGACATCTCGCTAATGAAGGCTGGAATCTGCAAATTACCAACACTCACGACCTCGCCGCTCATATTTCCAACCCCGTCAACGAGCGAATTACGAGGATTGAGCGCAACATTAAGATCATGGGCCTGCACGCCGGGAAGGTGGAATTCAGCCATCAGTTCGATAAACGGCCACGGATCCAGGCCTAATTTCCACCAGGTCAAGCCCAGCGCGTAGTTTTGAAGGCTCGTCTCATCCGAGGGGGAACCAAGGTAGGCTATATAGCCGTAATGAGGAGCCCTGCCGCCGCCGGCAACGTATGGCGGAGCGCAAGGTTGTTCGGCATGTACATCCGAAGCGAAATTGGCGACCGGGTCACCGTAGCCCACTGTATTGACGAAATTGGTTCCTGTGGCGCCAGCCGCCGGCTTGGCCGCAATACCCGTCGATTCAAACCCTATGCCGGCCAGGCCCGTCTGAGAGGCGACATATTCGGCTTCGATCCCGCCCAGGGAATGGCCGGTGACAAAGATATTGGAGGTGCTGTAACCCTCGGACTGGGCAGCTGCAATAACCCATTTCGCAAAATTTAGCGCAGTGCCGAAGGCCGGGGGATTGGTTCCGCTCAAGTCATCGGAAAATACGATCTCGACATCGGTAAGAACCTGGGACATGGCTCCCAAGGGGTCCCAAAACATGTTAAGGCCCCCGGTAGTTCCCTGATAAGCGATGATAATCTGATGTTCGGCTGTTATGTACACATAGGAAACAGCTCCGTTAACCGGATCGACCATAGAGGCCGCCTTACCGTTGTAGGTAAAGCGCGTCATACCGGCCGGGGTGGCGTTTATAAGATACACAGCGTTTGCCGCATTCAAAAACTCAGAGACAGTGGGAGTAGACATTGCCTGGGCCGTGGCCGCACCCTCCAGAGCAAAACAAAAAACCGTCAAAATTGTAACGAGAATGACACGACCGACTCTCTTTTTCATAGTACCCTCCCCTTGTTGATTGTCCTCAATACGGCTTTTTCTTTTAACCAAAACCTGAACCAACCCCGTGCCGGGGGGTTGCACAGATAGCAACGCCATTTTGGACCGGCTTTACCGCGCTTTGAACCTAACGGATGATAATGCAGGTATCTCGCCGGCAATTCCGTAATGCTTAGGGGCTACTCAAGAAAGGGGATAAACACGCGCGTTGAAGATTGATCAATCATTGCCCCATCTCGGTTAGCATAAGTAAACATCGCCGCCTTGCGGCGAAGGTCTGCTTAGTTTTGAGCGGCATGATCAACTTTGAGGCAGAGAAGGAACAAACAACGGGAGATATAGAACCAGTGTTAAATCACGAAGAAAGATAACATTAAAACGACTTGCTGAGCGCTTGACACTTTTCATCTTTTACGATTGCAGGTTAGCAACTTCTTAAAATTTATGCAATGAAAAATTCGATGCATGCATTAAAAAATGGGATATAGTCTCATCCTCTTAAGATGTCTACCACTTCGGGGCTTACGTTCCCACCCCAATGTTGTTGATTTTGGCTCACGCAGAGACGCGAAGGCGCGAAAGAAGAGAGGAAAGAAACACAATACGAAGTCGGTCCGAATTCACATGAGCGCTCCAGGCTTGAATTAGCTCTCGAAGACCAGTCCGAAATGGCGCTTTTTAAGGCTTCAATTTTTGCGGCTTCGCGGCTTTGCGTGAGACCAACAGACCTTAAATCAACGCCATTGACGCTCCCCCTTCCGTGCGCGAGTCCTCAACAATTGCCTCCCGTGCCTCTTGACGTTTCTCATTGGGAAACACAAAATGGAGAGTAACCGGATAGTGGAGAGATAGAGTGCTTCCTGGGATGAGGCGGACCGATATCTTCACCGACCCGGGCCCAAAGCTCCATTAACGCTGGCCGCAGTACCTGTAATTTTTTACCTTTACTTTTTTTCACCCGGTAGCGCTAAAGGTACGTCATAGTCAACTTTAAATAGAGGCGGTATTTAATAATGAAGACTAAAATCGGGGTATTGCTGCTCTTGTTATTTTTCCTGCCCGCACAGACAACTGTTCATGCACTAAAGGCCGGCTCAGGCATCAGTGCCGACATTGCGTTAAAAAAGCTACTGGACGGAAATCGCAGTTTTGTCCAAAACAAGTTAAAGATCAAAGAAAAGAGCACTTCCGGGGTTAGAAGACGCCTGGCCTCGGGGCAGCACCCTTACGCGGTCATACTCTCCTGTTCGGATTCCCGAGTCCCTCCCGAAGTTATATTCGATAAGGGGTTGGGTGAACTTTTTGTGGTAAGGGATGCCGGAAACGTCGTCAACCCCGTCGTGCTTGGAAGCATCGAATATGGAGTGGAGCATCTTGGCGCCACGCTCATCATGGTGCTGGGCCACAGCAAATGCGGAGCGGTGAAGGCGGCCCTTGGCTCAACGGGCCGTGAAGACCCTAACGTCAAGGCAATAATACAAAAGATCTCTCCCAGCGTAGCACTTGCCCGTCGACAGATAAAGAGCAAAGACAAATCGAGGCTTCTGGACACAGCTATCGACCTTAACATAAAGAGGTCGGCACAGTTGCTAAGGCAGGAATCTCCGCTGCTCGACGAACTGGTTCATTCGGGCAAAGTCCGGATCGTATGCGCTAGATACGACCTCGAAGAGGGGACCGTGAGGCTTTTGCCGTGCAAGTGAACTAAAAGGATTATCCGCTCGCCGATGAAGGTTTAGAGAAAATGGGATTTTATTGGGAAACTCTCGCGTCAATATTGGGAGCGGCCTCGGTGAAGCTTATCCATGTGTTTTTAGTATCGACCATGTTCTCCATCGGTTTGGCCGTCAGCGCAGATCGGTTGGCGGCCGTGTTTTTCAATCCCAGCCAACTCTTGCGCGTGCTGCTGGCAAACATCGTCATCGTCCCGGCGCTTGGTATGGTCCTCGTTAAAGTCTTGCCGCTATCAGAGGACATGAAGACGGCGATTTTGCTCCTGGCGCTCAGCCCCGGAGGCATACAGGCACTTCAATTAACTGCCAGGACAAAGGACACTATACCCTTTGCCGCTGCCGTGATGTTTCTTCTTACAATAGTCGGGATTGTCATTTCCCTGAATCCGTGAGCCTAAATTGAAGGCAATGCTGCAATGAGTTTTTTTGTCCAATTTCAGGAAAAGCCTCATGCCA
>JBMFHI010000200.1:0-3290 GCA_049976905.1 Syntrophobacteraceae bacterium
AGTTGAGGTTGTCTGCGGCTGGGCCCCCCCGGCACCTTCTTTGGTTCCTATGCCTTGTCCCGATTTTTGCCTGCCGCCGGCTTTTCTTCTTCACCCGGCCGAATTGGCGGTTGCCCCGGCCAGCCAGGACGATTTGATAGATGGCGGCATCCTTATCGAAGAAAAGCTTGCGGAATTTCGCGTAAAGGTTAACGTCCTTGACGCCTACGCGGGTCCGGTTATCACGCGCTATGAAATCCAGCCGGCGGTAGGAGTGCGCGGGGGGCAGGTGGTGAGTCTTATTAAGGACCTTGCCCGGGCGCTGAGTGTTGCCTCCATTCGGGTGGTGGAAACGATTCCGGGCAAGACGTGCATGGGACTGGAGCTGCCCAATGCCCGCCGCCAGATGATTCGCCTCTCGGAGGTGCTCTCCTCTGAGGTCTTCGGCTCCCATGGCTCCAAGCTCGCCCTGGCGCTTGGAAAGGACATAACCGGTGAGCCGGTGGTGGCCGATTTGGCCAAGGCACCCCATATGCTGGTGGCGGGAACCACCGGATCGGGCAAATCGGTAGGTCTTAACGCCATGATATTGTCGCTTTTGTACAGGGTGACGCCCGCGGAGGTCCGGTTTGTGATGATCGACCCAAAGATGCTCGAACTGTCCATCTACAATGGCATACCGCATCTTCTGGCCCCGGTTGTAACCGACATGAAACTTGCGGCCAACGCCCTCAACTGGTGCGTGGGTGAAATGGAGCGGCGCTATCGGCTGATGAACACTTTTCAGGTCCGCAATTTGGCCGGCTACAATCAGAAATTGCAAGACGGGGCGGCCGAGGGGCAATTGCCCCTTCCCTATATTGTGGTGGTTATCGATGAGCTTGCCGATTTGATGATGGTGGCCGGCAAAAAAATAGAGGAGCTGATCGCCCGGCTTGCTCAAAAGGCGCGGGCTGCGGGCATTCATCTTATCGTAGCCACTCAGCGCCCTTCGGTGGATGTCATTACCGGCCTTATCAAGGCCAACATCCCGACCCGGATTGCCTTTCAGGTTTCCTCAAGAATCGACAGCCGCACGATTCTTGACCAAATGGGGGCCGAATGTCTCCTTGGACAGGGCGACATGCTCTACCTGCCCTCCGGGACAGGCTACCCTCAAAGGGTGCATGGGGCTTTCGTAGCCGACGAGGAGGTCCAGGCCGTGGCCCAGTACCTCAGGAGCTTCGGGGAACCTCACTATCTGGAAGAAGTACTGGGAGGCCCGGCGGATACGGGAGAGGAGGGGCCCGCGGAGGCCATGGAAGAGGAGGCCGACCCGCTATACGACGATGCGGTAGCTTTCGTTATCAGTTCCCGGCGCGCCTCGATCTCGGCTGTTCAGCGCCATCTGCGCATTGGCTACAACCGGGCCGCCAGAATGATTGAACAGATGGAAGCCTCCGGTTTGGTCACTCCCATGGAAAGCAACGGCAACCGGACTGTGATGGTTTCTGCCCGGGAAGAGTGATCAGCCGGGCTAAGCTTTACTGGAAGATGGAGCAGGTTACAAACTCCAGGGCTGCCAAATTTCTTTCCAGCGACACCAAAAAAAGCCCCCAAACTGCTGTTGCGTGCCCGCCCCGGTGATTATTGTCTTTTTATTATTATCTTCTAATAGAAGAAAAGCATATTAAAGGCAATTTAAGGGCACACTCCGGAGGAGACCACAGTGCGCATCCGAATAAAAGCAAAGAGGTTTTTTGTAGAATCAACAGTTATGATCATCCTGTTGGCTTTCCCGCAATTGTCGCGGGCCGCCGGTGCAACACCGATAGATATCATCCAGAGCGGAACGGCCAAAGTGATTTCGATTCTGCGCGAGTCTGAAATGGGCAAGGCCCCCCCTTTAAAGCAAAGAGAAAATGAGGTATTAAAGGTGGTCAGCAACTATTTTGATTTCGATGAAATGGCGAAAATGGCTCTTGGATATTCATGGAAACAACAAACCCCTCAAAAAAGAGAGGAATTCGCCGGTCTTTTTAAAAAACTGCTCTTCAACACCTATGTGGACCGGATGGAAAATTACCACAACCAGCAGATTATCTATGATTCTCAGACAATCAGCGGCAACCTGGCCAGGGTTAGGACTCATTTTGTAAATAATGGAGAAAGCGTGCCTATAGACTATCTTTTGAAAAAAGAAGGCGCACAGTGGAAAGTCTATGACGTGGTAGTCGAGGGGATTAGCTACGATCAAAACTACCGGGCCCAGATCTCCGCGATCCTTGCCAATAACAGCTTTGAGACCCTGCTTGGAATGCTTCGCGCCAAGGTCGGCCAACACGGTTAGCTCTATAGATAAAAATTAAAACGAGGGGCTGACCTATGCTGTCGTCCTGGGGGCGGTGGGTCTACCGTTTCCGATGGTGGATAATAATTGTTTCGCTGATTACTCTAATTCCTTCCGTATGGCTGGCGATGAAGGGGGGACATCTCGAATCGGAGATAGTTCCCGCCCGAAGCGAGTCAGCCCGGGCCCTGGATCTCATAAAGAAGCAACTGCCTCCTTCCTACCCTTCCTTTGGCCTTATCTTTCGAAGTCCGACGCTAACGGTCTATGACCCTGCGTTTAAGGCCGAACTCGAAAGAGCGCTGGAACCGCTGCGCAAAGATCCGCGCGTCAAATCGGTGCAGACGGTCTACCGCGGGGCCAGGGTCGATACCCGTGATGTTTCCCGCGATGGGCGCTCCGCCATAGTCACTGTGGAAATCAAGGACTACAGCGCCAGTGAAACAGACCTTACGATGAAAATTTATCCCGCATTGCGCTCCGAGGTGCATTCAAACAAGCTGGAGGTCTTGGCCTTCGGAGCATTGGTGCGCGGTTACGAAATCACCACTCTGGCCGAAAAGGACGCGCGGCAGGCCGAGCTAAGAGCGCTTCCTTTCATCGGGCTGCTTCTTCTTTTCGTGTTCGGTTCCGTAATGGGTGCGGCGCTGCCGCTTGTCTCCGGGCTTCTTGCGGTAACCGCAGGCATTGCCGGCATGCTTTTACTGGCCCGCATCACCCCCGTTCTGGCATTTGCAAGAAACGTCGTCGTGATGGTGGGCCTGGGGGTGGCCATCGACTACTCGCTTTTCATTCTTAGCCGGTTTCGCAGGCAAGTGCGCATTGGAACTGTCGCCGAGGCGCTTGCCATTACCATGGCCACCTCGGGGCAAGCCGTTCTTTTTTCGGGAACCGCGGTAGCCGTGGGGCTTTTGAGCATGTTTTTCCTGGGGTTAAAAAACGTTGGTTCCATGGGGCTTTCAGGCGCTATCGTGGTCGTGTC
>JBMFHI010000201.1:0-3011 GCA_049976905.1 Syntrophobacteraceae bacterium
GCCAGTGTTGCTCCTTCAGGATTTCGCATGCCTCCGGGGTAAAAGTCGCCGCCCGGCCATGGTTCTGTTTGGCAAAAAAGGCTGCAAAACTCCCGGCGATGGCCGGTATGTCCTCTTTGCGCTCTCTTAGCGGCGGGACGGCTATTTCCGCCAGACCAAACCAGTCGAAGAGGTCTTGCCGGAATTCACCCTTTTCGACCGAGGGTTCGAGGTCCGAACTTGTTGTGGCGAATACCCTCACATCGGCCTTCCGGGCAACGGGGTCCCCCACACGCTCGTAGGTCATTTTCTGAAGGAATCGCAGCAGTTTTGCCTGAACCGATAATGGCAATCCCCCAATTTCGTCCAAAAGCAGCGTACCGCCCTGACAAGCCGAAATGTGGCCGGGATAATCCGGTAAGGCGCCTGCCGATGATCCTTTTGCACGGCCGAAAAGTTCGCTCTCAAGAAGTTCGACGGGGAAATTGGTGCAGGAGAGGGTGGGAAATGGCCTTGCCGCCCTGTTGCTCCAGGAATGGATTGCGCGGGCAAGGGTTTTCTTTCCCGTGCCGCTTTCCCCTCGAAGGAGTATGGCCGACTCGCTCTGCGCCGCCTGTCTCGCAACGCTCAATACTCTCCGCATTTCGCCGTTCGAACTCTCCAGCACCACTTCGGGAACACTCTCCGCATAGATTTGTTGAAGAGACAAAAGCTTTTGTTCAAGGGCTCGAATCTCCAGAACTTTGCGAATAAGTTGCGCTGTTCGCTCTTGTGTGAAAGGCTTTACGAGATAGTCGAAAACCCCGTATTGCATCCATTCCTCGATCGCGCTTTCAGGCGAAGTCCGGGAGGCGCAGACCACCAGTTTCATCCAGGGGCTTTTGAGCTTGAAAAACGTGAGATCCTTAGCGGTTTGAGTTTCAGGGCGCAACCCGATGAACGCAAGGTCGAAACATCGCCTGCCTGCTTCAGCCAAACCATCTTGAAGCTTGTCCAAGGCCATTACCCGATGCCCCTCGGCTTCGAGAAAATCGCAGAGTTTCCCGCGATGATCGGGCTTTTCCTCGATTACCAGAATAGAGAGCTGCCGGGCGTTCTTACCGGAGGTTTCCATGCCAATCGACCCCTTATTAGAGTGCAAGATGGACCACATGCTTTCGGCTTTACCCCCGCCGTGCATATCATGTCGCGCGGCATCCCTGGACGGCCGCCTTGCCGCTTTCCAGAATAGGTTCCATTTCTGCTTTCCCCATGAGGGAAGGGAAAGGCAAACTTTGTGCCATCTCATTTACCAAGGGCAGGATCGGTGACCAGATTTGGAGGTCTTGAGCTGACTTTATGGAGCCGGGCATAGAGTTGACATGTCCAGTCGTTCGGGCCAGTCTGTATAAAACGAATGAGCATTCATTCTCTATCTATGGAGGGCTGGAGTGGACAGCAAAAAATACTTGCGAATCAATGAGTGGGGAGAAAAGTCCGTTGTACCAAAACGACCATACACTACTATACGAGAAACGGTCTTTTGCATCCTTTTCTAAAGACCGGGCGCACCATGCGCTTACTACGATGAGACACACCTCAAAAGGCTTCTGAGCATTCAAAAAATCAAGGCGGCAGGCAAAGTCCCCCTCCAGAAGCAAAGCGGGCCGATCATGGCTGAACTCGAAAGCTGGTGCAAACGGCAGCTTGAAGAAAAAATCAAGGATAATGTCAAGAAATGAGACGGCTGCCTTAAGAGGGGCAGGCGACATAAAGCGAAGCCCTTCCCTTTAATCGCACAGTTTGAAGCGCTCCCGCAGGGCTTGGGAAAGCGATTTGACCGCCGAGAAGGCCTTTTCCACCGTGGCAACGCCGTCGGGGTTTACAAGACAGCAGGTAGCCGGGGAGATCATACTGCGAGAAATCAGAAAGTCTTGATCGATACCTTTTTTTCCCAAAGCCTGCCAACAAGTTATAAGCATGGTTTCCAAGGACTTGAGGTTTTCTTTCTCGAAGGGTTCAAAGTTCGTGGGCACCATCCCCCACACAAGGCGGCCGCCTCGTTCCAGAAAATGTTTGATGCGATCGGCGTAGGAGACAAAAATTTCACCGTTTGTGTAGACGTCAAGCGAAAGGATGTCCAGATCGAGGCTTAGGAGAAAGTCCCAGTCCGGGTTTCCGCAAAGATGGACGCCTCGGGGCCGCTCGACCTGGGCGAAAAAATATTCCATGTCGCCCCGCGCGGCTATGGCGTCATAGCCGGAAAGAGCGCTAAAAATGTACTGGAGCCCCGGTTCATCGACAAACATGAAAGCGTTTGGATTGAGGGCCTTAAGCCTTTGTAACTGCGCGTTTACCCGTCTTGCCATGAAGTCGAGCATAAAGGAGCGCACGGTATCGTTAAAAAGAATCGGCCTCTGGTCCTGATCGAGTATATTTAGCCCAAAGCTTATCGGGCCTTCGAGTTGTCCGCGAATGGCGGGGCGGCTCGAAAGATCGAGTTCCAGAAAACGGTTGTAGACGGCGGAGTACGTTTTGCTTACATCGAAATAGTCGGGTTCTTCGAAATGCGCCAGGACCTCTTCGAGTTCGTTTGCGAATTTATCGAGGGAAAAGCGAAGGGTGCGATTTTCCAAATCCAGAAGGATCCCCGGGAACCTTTCGGAAGCCTGAACGTACATATCTTCGTAATAGTTAAGAAGGGGCAGTTGGGGCCAGAAAGGGACATCAAGCGATAGAGCGTGGCTTAGCGCCCTTTCCACATCCCTGTGAGGCATCACCGCCATGGCGGTCGTAAGCAGATTTCCGGGAATACTCAAATTTATCTCCCTCACCTCGTTTGTTTATTGGACTGACTCTACCCCATTTTATTGCAGTTTTTCAATACCCAGGGCCTTCATCAAACTCTTTTCATAACCCGTTCCGATTTAATTTCTTTCCACATTCAGATGGACGCGAAGTAAAACAAGACGCCTCTTAGTTGTGCTCCCGGGTCTTTTTGAAAGAAATCGCCGGCCAGTCTTCCATGACAAAATCCAGGCGCCAGGCGCTGG
>JBMFHI010000202.1:0-2915 GCA_049976905.1 Syntrophobacteraceae bacterium
GCCTCTTCACTCGAGAGCCGCTCGAGGCGGGCGCAGAGTTTTTGGCCTTCCAGAATGCGTTGGTCAAGTTTAGACGTTATTTCTTGCAGCAGTTCCTGTCTTTTTTGAAGATTGGCCTCAAATTTGCGCGATATCTCGGCGGTTTCGGCCATAATTTTTTCCAATGACGTCACCACTGTTTCGTCATTTAAGGTCCCGTTCGGCCTCTTCACACGAAACAGCGCCCCAAGCAACCCAAGAATTATCACGTCTATCCCGATTTGCAATATGGCGTTAAAAGAAGTTCGTGTTTCCAATAGATCGAGAAAAGACTGCATGGCATTACCTCTTTAGAGGTTTTCAAGCTGGGTCAATCGGATTGTGTCCGGACAAATCTGGGGCAGATTGCCCCGGAGGTAGTCGAGAAGATTTTTGGCAAAAACCAAATCCCAGGATTTAAGAGTGTGATTGGCCGCATTCTGAGTGAGCAAAAAATTGTAAACGGCCTGCCGGAAAGTGACGGTCTGTTTCTGAAACTTCCTATACTTCTCCAGGCTGTGAAAACCGGCTTCCATCCTCAAGGCGGTAACCATCTCCCGGCCCTGCACTTGATATGTTATCAGAAAATCGAGCATTTCCCGCTTATTGACAACTGGGACAGGACGGATGATGCTTGTTAAGTATTTGACCGTGGGCTTATGAATTTGGTGTGAAGCTTTTTGGGATTTGACATAGAAAACCGCAGCGCCCAGAAGAAGACACACAAGCAGTGCGCTGCCAAGAGTAATAGCCCAGAACAGGGAGGATCGGCCCGTTTTTTTTGCTCCCGCGCTCTCTTGCTCCGAGTCTACCCCGGCACTGAGCTCATTTTGGCCATTTTCCCGAGCCTCAAGGCTTTCGTCCTTTGCTTTGCTTTTCTTTTCCATCGACTTTCCTTGGGGCCGGCTTGCCCGCCACTCCCACAGCTACCGAACACGACTGTTTCCAGCCTGAAGGGATCGAAATTCATTTTGAACGAATTCGGGCATATCGTCGGCTTTTAGTTTTTTCGACAGCTTTACCTTTAGCTTGAGCATTGCCTTGGTGTGGATCTGGGAGATTCTGGACTCCGTGTAGCCAAGAGTCAGTCCAATTTCCTTCATGGTCAACTCTTCATAGTAATAAAGGGAGAGAACCAGCTGCTCTTTTTCGCCCAGGCCCATAATGGCCTCAGCCAGATGAGTACGTATTTCTTCCCTGTAGGCGCAATTGAAAAGCTCTTCGCAATCCGAGGAGAGCATATTGGATTCTCTGTTCTCATGAATGATATCGTGGATGTTTTCAGGCAAAAAGGAGATCCCCTTTATTTCATCCATCAACTTGTGGTACTCATTCATGCCAATGTTTAGCTCCTGAGCGATTTCCTCCTTGGAGGGGTCGCGCCCCAGTCTTTGCTCCAGGCTTATGCAGGTTTTCTCAATAACGCTGCTTTTCTGACGAAGGGATCTCGGGATCCAGTCCATGGAGCGGATCTCATCGAGCATCGCCCCTTTTATCCGTATTTTGGCATAATGCTCGAAAGGGATGCCCTGAGCGGAGTCGTACTTTTCGATGGCGTCGATCAACCCCAGTACCCCCGCGCTTATGAGATCTTCGACGGCGATATGGTCAGGTAGTCTGGAGATGAGTCTAAAGGCTATGAATTTAACCAGGTCGCCATGCTCCATAACTGCCTTGTCCCGTTCGCTCTGTCTTGACTGAGGATCGGAGGGCACACCATTATAAGGATTTTTTTTAAGCGTACAGGAACTCTGTTGCATAGGGATCATCTCCTTGCTCTAAACGTTGAGGAGACGTTTCCAGAAAAACTGAATCGTTCCCTGGTTGACATTGGGTCGAGTCCTGCAAATAGTCTCGGCCACCTGCCGGAAAGCCTTCGATGCCGGAGCATCAGGAAAAGCCTCTAAAAGGGGTCTTTGCTGGAGCACCGACCTTGTTACCGCCGTATCGTGAGGAATAGTGCCAAGGTAGTCCAGGGAGATTCCATCCAGAAAGTGGTCGGCGACTTTGCTCAGTTTTGCAAAAATCATTTTCCCCATGGCTGCTCCCGAGGCCGAGTTGACCAGGATACGAAAGTTGCGCTCCCCGTGCCTGGAATAGAGCACCTTGATAAGAGCGTAGGCATCGGTTAGCGAGGTCGGTTCCGGGGTAACGACGATGATCCTTTCGTTTGCCGCCAGATTAAAATAGAGCACTGTATCCGAGATACCCGCCCCCGTGTCGATGAACAGCATATCGATGTCGGTTTCCAGTCCGTCGAGCAGTTCGAGGAAAAGAATCTTTTGATCGTCGGTAAGCCTTGTGAGTTCCTGGACCCCTGAGCTCGCAGGCATTATCCTCACTCCGCCAGGGCCATCGATGACAACATCCTCTATCTTTTTCTGCCCGCTCAGCACATGGCTCATATTGTACTTGGGGGTCAACCCGAGAAGCACGTCGATATTGGCAAGCCCAAGATCGGCGTCCAATATGAGAGCCCGGTACCCCAGCCGGCACATGGCGATGGAAAGATTTATCACCACATTGCTTTTGCCTACCCCCCCCTTGCCGCTGCTTACCGTCATTACCCTCACAGGTTTTTGCAGTGAGGAGGCCGCTGCGGGAACCCCACCGTCGACATCCCCGTAGTTTTCCTTTTTTCTGAGTCCACCCGCCTGATCCATCTTTTCTCCCCTTAAGCTGCCTGGTTCCCGACCGGGAGCAGGAATGACAGCAGTTTCTTCTGAGTAGCCGGTTCGATATCTTCCGGCACCCGCTGACCTGTCCCTAGATAGGCAACCGGGTAGTTGAACCTCACCAACTGGTTGACAATGCAGCCGTGGTGAATCGTTTCGTCGAGTTTTGTGAAAATTAAGCTGTTGATATCGATATCCCTGAAGTGAATAATGGTCTGCTGT
>JBMFHI010000203.1:0-2804 GCA_049976905.1 Syntrophobacteraceae bacterium
GTTGTCGTTACAGGAATGGGGTTGGTCACCTCTTTGGCAAAAGGTGTCGAGGCCAACTGGAAGTCGGTTCTTGCCGGGAAAACCGGCATTGAGCGCTCAGAGCGCCCGGGATCGCCCGAATACCTTCAGTACTTCGGAAAAGTCCAGGGGTGTGAGCGCCCGGAAGGGGTTCCCTCTAAACTGGCCGGGCAGGTGCGATTTTTAAACCGGGGCGCTGTGCTGGGGTTTGAAGCGGCAATGGAGGCGGTAAGGAATTCGGGCATCGAGCTTTCGTCTGTTGCGGTCGAGCGCAGATCGCTTTTCCTGGCCTCGGGAGATCTTACTAGGACCGGGTGCGAATTTATGCACCCGGCTCTAAGGGATGCGACCAAAAACAACCCCAAAGAAGCAGACCGGCTCGTTTTGAACAAGTCCCTTATGAATAAGGTAAACCCCTTCTTCCTGTTGGAGTCGATCAGCAACAACCTGTTTAGCTTTTTGTCGGCAGCCCTCGAGTTCATGGGGCCCAATACCAGTCTTGCAAGTCTTTCGCCCTGCGGGGCCCAGGCGCTTGAACTGGCCTGCCGGAGGGTCGGGGAGGGCCAGGCCGATATTGCCATGGCTGTTGGGTGCGGCTGCTGGATAACCGAAATTCCCATGTATGAAATGGAAGGTCTTGGGATTCTTTCCAGGTGTAAACATGGTCTTTCTTCTTTCAGACCCCTTGATAAAACAAGAGATGGGTTCATCCCCGGTGAGGGGGGAGCCGCCATTATGGTCGAGGACCGCGAGCGGGCGATAGCGCGCGGGGCCCTTATTTTGGCCGAAATAAAGGGCAATGGAAACTCGATCGAGCCTCCGGGCGGAAAAGGCTTGAGCGTGCCGGCACAGATTTCTAAAAACTCCATGCGCGCCGCCCTGGAGGAAGCCGGGGTGGATGTGCGCGACCTCGCCTTCCTTTGTCCTCACGCGAGCGGCACCCGCAAGGGGGACCGCTCCGAGCTTAACTCCATCCAGAGCCTCTTCGAGTCGGCCGGCGGCGGCGTTCCTGTTTGCGCCCTCAAGGCCTATACCGGCCACATGGGTGCGGCAAGCGACCTCTGCGAGGTAATTTTTGGCATAGAGGCTGTAAATGAAGGGCTTGTCCCCGGAACCCTCAACTTCTCCTCGGCCGAATCCGGTTTCGAATCCCTGGAGATTTCACCCACGAGTGTCAGGGTAAAGGGGAAAAGTTTCCTCTCAGTAAGCTATGGGATTATTGGGCAGTGCTCGAGTATCGTGGTTAAGGGTCGGACGGACTGAAATGAGGAAAAAAAAGGGAAAAAGCAAGTCTTTACAGCTTATTGAATGCGGTGCCTTTTATTCCGCCGTCACCGTGGCGGAACTTCTCCCGGTAAGAGTATTAAGAGCCTTCTGCGGGTTTCTTGGCCGGATTTTGTACCTTGCAGCCTCCAGGAGGCGCAAAATCGCCCTGGAAAACATCCGAACGGCTTTTGGCGACAAAATGAGCGAGAAAGAAATAAAACGGCTTGCCCGGCAGAGCTGCAAGGCTTTTCTGCTGACCGCCGCTGAAATGATTAAGTCGCCCTTTAAGGTAAAAGACGGAAAAGTCGTTCGCAACAGTCGCTATAAGATAGACCATCTGGAACATCTTTTTCAGAAAGCGAAGGCCATTCACGATCAGGCCGGAGGCTGTATTTTCGTCACCCCTCACCTTGGCAACTGGGAGCTTCTACCCCATGTTAGCGCTCAAATCGGCATTCCACTTGCCGTGGTCATCCGTCCACTCGATAATCCTTACCTCGAAAAGGCCATCCTTTCCAGCCGGATTGGTAGCGGCAACCTGATGATTCCCAAGGCTAACGCCATGTTTTACCTCGATCGTGTACTGAGAAAGGGTAAATCCGTGGCCATGCTTCCCGATCAGAGTCACAACAAGGGCCTCAAAGTCGATTTTTTTGGCAAAACCGCCACGGTTACTCCCATTCCGGCCCTGCTGGCCGTAAATCGCAAGCGCCCCGTTTTGGTTGTGGCCGCCTGTCGAACCGATGACCCCTACTATTTTGAAGGCTTTGTTTCAGAGCCTATATGGCCCGACCCGAATGCAACCGATGAGCCCTCCGAAATCATGCGGATCACGCGAGAGATAAACGCAAGGATGGAAGAAGTTATCAGGCGATTTCCCGAGCAGTATTTGTGGATGCATGACAGGTGGAAAACATCGTGGAGAAAACCGGTTTTTGCAAGCCATAAGACGCTTACCCCGAGCCGGTAGGAACCGCGCGGCCCGGGGTATGGGTTCGCTTTGACCCGTTAAATATTTATCCCGTTGGGTCCTTACCGCAAAAGACCCCATTTTGTTTAACGGCGGGAGTACTAATCTTTATGGGTATGTTCAAGATGATCCGGTCAATTGGATCGACCCATTTGGGTTAATAACTTTCTACGTTGGTTCCGGCGGGTCAGACTTCGGCGGAGATAACAATGGAGGCAATGCAACCGCACAAAGTGGGTTTTTTGCGAACTTTTATGACGGCAGCTCAAGCGCAGGTGCTTACACCACCTCTGGAGGCGGGACTCAATCATTTGGCGCCGGTGCAGGACTTGGCCCAACAGTGGGTTTTTTTACTGGAGCGGAGAGCGCTTTTTCTGGATCAACTAATAATCAGAACTATGATTTTGGTTCTCTAGGTACAGTTACATATTCTTCGAACGACTCAGGTTGGGGGCTTAGCTACTCCAATGGACCTACACTCTCAACCGGCGGCTATTTTACTAACCAGACTAACACGCAGACCTTCGACTTTGCTAATGGTAATTACGAC
>JBMFHI010000204.1:0-2802 GCA_049976905.1 Syntrophobacteraceae bacterium
TTACCAGCTCCCCGCCCGCATCGAAAAATTCGAGCCCCAAGACGTAGTCGCGCGTAACTCCGTAGCGCAGGCCGCGCAATCCCCCGGCATTTTCCGCCACGTTTCCCCCCAGGGTGGAAACGGCCTGACTGCCGGGGTCGGGAGGATAGAAAAGACCCTTCGCCTCGACAAGGGAAGCAAATTTTGATGTCACAACCCCCGGTTGCACCACCGCATAGAGGTCCTGTTCATTGATTTCGATGATTTCGTTTAAGGCGTTGGTAAGTATCACCGCCCCACCAGGCCTGGGGATAACGCCTCCGCTCAAATTCGTCCCTGCGCCCCGTACCGTCAACGGAAGATCGTTTTCGTTGCACACCCTGACAGCCATCCCCAGAGCCTCGCTGGAACGGGGCCTTAAAACCAGGGACGGAAGACAAGAATCAAGGACGGCGGCGTCATAGGAGTAGGCATGAAGGTCGGCCTCCTCGCTAAAAACATTCTCCTTGCCCAATATTTTTTCAAATTCTTTCAAAAGAGCGTTTGTGCTCATATCCACATCCTGAGGTTCGAGGCCAGAGTCAGAAAAAAACCACCGCAAAGCGCTATAATATCCAACTTTTCCTGGACAATCGAATAGAATTGAGAAATCGATCCCGCCCATGGGGCAAATAATGCCCGCACAGGTTCTAAAACCGCGGGCTTTCACCCCGCTTCCAAAGAAAGATCGGGCTACGACTATTCATTTTCCCTGGATTTGATATACTCGCCCACCGAGGAAAAGGAACCTATGAAAGAAAATATACGAGTAGCCATCATTCAGCCAAAGCCGTACCCTTCGCCCGAAGACCCGCGAAATATCGGGCATGCCCTGCAATTGATGGAAAAGTGCCGTGGGGAACAACTCGATGTCGTCTGCCTGCCGGAGTACTTTCCCGCCTTTGGCGAACGCGAAATTGGGTCGGCGGCCCGCAAGCTCAACAGCTATATCATAGCCGGCGCCATCGAAGAGGACGGCGACAAGCGCTATAATACTTCCGTGGTTTTTAACAGGACGGGCCGACAGGTTGGACGGCAGCGCAAGTTCAGCGTGGGAGTCATCGAGCGGGAAAGGCTTGGGATATCTCCAGGAGATGGGGTATTCCGGGCCTTTGAGACAGACTTCGGCAAAATCGGCATCCCCGTTGGAATCGATTTCTGGGGCCAGCCGGAAGCCGGACGACAGCTCTCCTACCAGGGAGTCGATATCGTATTTAATCCGGGCGCTTTTTCGGCCCTGCGCGGGCATTGGAAAACGGGCTGCCTTGTCAGGGCCTTCGATAACTTCCTGCCGGTAGTCGGTATAAATTCGGCGGATTACAACGCCATGTTCGGTGAAAAGCGCGTCCATCAGCATGGAGGGGGCAGTTTTATTCTCCAGCCCCCCAGGATGTTGGACCGAGACGATTTCAATCGCTGGGCAAGATCTCTTGACAGCATTGGGAACTGGGCCGTTGCCGAACTCGACGAACTCGAACAGGTCCATTTCGCCGAAATTAATCTGGCAAGCACGGGCCGTTTCCGAAGCGAGTTTTTTAACCGGTTTGGCTTTAAGAAGTTTTGAGACCCAGGGTTTTACTATGCGTCCGGGCTATTTGGACCTTTTTGAAAGCGGTGAACTCCTGCGCAGAGCGAAGGCTCTGGAGGCGAAGCTCAAGCGATGCGATCTATGTCCAAGGCAGTGTGGTGTTGACCGAACAAACGGTGCCCTGGGCTATTGCGGGGTCGGCTGCCTGCCAAGGGTAGCTTCGGTAAATTTGCATCACTGGGAGGAGCCTCCCATCTCCGGTACCGGGGGGTCGGGAACCCTATTTTTTTCAGGCTGTACTCTTGGATGTATTTTTTGCCAGAACTATCCGATCAGCCAAATGGGGGTAGGAAAAGACATTAGCATCGAAGAGCTTGCCCACGGGATGCTCCAACTCCAAAAAAAGGGCGCCCACAATATAAACCTTGTCACCTCAACGCATCAGATGCCCGCGGTTGTTAAGGCTCTTGTCCTGGCTGCCCAAAAGGGTTTGGCAATCCCTCTGGTCTACAACTCGAGCGGCTATGAGTCTATAAAGACCCTCAAGTTGTTCGATCAAATCATAGACATTTATCTGCCCGATATCAAATACTGCGATCCCCGGGCTGCCGGGAAATATTCCGGTGCTCCGGATTATGTGGAGAGAAACCGCGAAGCTCTAATAGAGATGTGGACCCAGGTCGGACCGCTTCTGACCGATAATTCGGGCATTGCCTTTAAGGGAATGATGGTGCGCCATTTGGTGCTTCCGCAAAACCTCGCGGGCTCGCAGCAATCCTTTTCCTTTCTTGCCAGGCATATGGGCTCCCAGGTGTGGGTCAGCCTCATGAACCAGTACTTTCCAGCCCATAAGGGACCAATTACCCCGCCTCTGGACAGAAAAACGACGGAGGAAGAATACGAGGCCGCCTTCGCCGCGCTGACGCAATTGGGAATATTAAACGGTTTTGCCCAGCAATGTTAGTGGGTAGTCTAAATATGCTCCCAGCCGGATAAGCCCAGGCCCCGGCTAATCGGGTTGATTTTTCTTAAATGTTTTCGACTCGAGCCTGGTTTCGCGCATAAGCCTGTGGAGGTACTGACGCTTTAGCCCCGATTCCCGCGCAGCCTTGGAGACATTGCCCGCATTGCGGCTCAAAACCCTTGAGATGTATTCGGAATGGAACCGCTCTATCAGCGTGTCCTTGGCTTCCTTGAAAGGCATGGAAAAGAGTTCGGAGCATTCGCCGATTTCTTGCGGAGATGCCTTTAACGAC
>JBMFHI010000205.1:0-2788 GCA_049976905.1 Syntrophobacteraceae bacterium
CCTCATGTCCGCGTTCTTCCGGCAGGAGCGGTTACCTTCTCTTATCCGCTGACACGCCCCGGTGAACGGTTACAAAAGCTCGATAAAGATGGAGAAATCACAAGTAAGACCTTAACCGCCGAAGCAAACCGCATTTTCGGCGGGACTCAAGGGCAAGGGGTCTATTCTCCAAAAGATGCCTTCGACGCGATGGAAGTGGCCTTCAACCTTCATATCGCCAAAACGGAAAATCCCGCCTGGAACAACACCGATGCGGATCGGGCGAGGAGTAAAGTCCAAGACTTAACCGAGCGTATCGGACATCTTCCGACTCAATCCAGGCGCGATGAGGAAATGGACGAATTCCAACAGTTCAGCACGCCTCCCGCTCTATCCTTTGTAGCCAATTGGGCGGCAAATATAATGCCGAGCGACGTGGTGCTCGAACCTTCTGCGGGAACCGGGGATTTGGCGATCTGGCCGAAAATGGCCGGGGCCAAAGTGGTTTTAAACGAGCTTTCCGAGAGGCGGCGGGAGTTGCTTTCCAATCTTTTCCCGGAAGCAAGACTTTTTAAAGAAAACGCCGAGCAATTGCACAATGTTTTGCCTCCGGATGTCGCCCCTACCGTAGTTGTTATGAATCCTCCCTTTTCAGCATCGGCGGGACGTCTTGAGGGTCAACGTGACACAACGATCGGCGCGCGCCACATCGAGCAGGCTTTGAAACGACTTCAAGATAACGGTCGACTGGTTGCCATTGTCGGACAGGGCATGGCGGCGGATCGTCCGGCATTCGCCAAGTGGTGGAAGGAAATAGAGGCGAAGTACAATGTCCGCGCCAACATCGGCATATCCGGCAAAGAGTATGCGAAGTATGGCACCACCTTCGACAATCAAATTCTGGTTATCGACAAAACCGGGACCACCACCGAGCCCGTATTGACGGGCCGAGTTGAATCTGTTTCCGATCTACCCCAACTACTGGAGGGTATCAAAAATGAACGTCAAAGAACTAAACGAAGCCTCGATCAACCAGCAGTCGAAAAGGATTCTCAAAAAATACGAGATCACATTCGACCAGTCGAGCGAACTGGCGAGCCTGGCCCTGATCCGGGAAGCACTGGATCGGAATCTTCTGGACACGGACGAACTGGACGAGCCGATGTTACTGATAGCAAGACTCGGGGAGAATCCGGAATTCGCAATGGACTTGATGACGAAAACAGATTTGGGGGAGGACAAGTTCGAGCTGGAGCTGTCGGAGAGAATGGAAGAGGCGGCATGGCAGATTCTGGTGGAGATACTGGCAGCGATAAGGGCGCGGGAACCATAGCAATAGAGGCTACAAGCGGCCAGGTAAATGAGTTTACAGAATCCGTGTTTGCGCAATACAGCCCGCAGCGGTTGAGCATTGCCGGCGCTAAAGAACATCCCGGAAAGCTGGTGCAGTCTGCTGCGATGTCAGCCGTGGAACCACCGGCGCCGACCTATTCACCGACTCTATCCGAAAATGTCATCCAAGAAGGTTTACTCTCGCTTGCTCAGTTGGAGGCCGTTGTCTACGCCGGACAAACGCATTCCGGCCTGTTGCCCAACGGGAAGCGCAAGGGTTTTTTTATTGGAGACGGCACAGGGGTAGGCAAGGGCAGGGAGATATCCGGCATAATCCTCGATAACATGATGCAGGGCCGCAATAAGGCCGTGTGGATATCTGCAAGCGCTGGACTCATTGAGGACGCGAAAAGGGACTTTGCGGGGATCGGCGGCGATCCGGGCAAGATATTTCCCCAAGGCAAAACAAAGCCCGGAGGAGAAATCCTTCAAAAGGATGGCATCCTGTTCACAACCTATGCGACTTTGGCCAGCGGCCAAAAACGCCAAGCCAACGACCTTGGCCAAAAGGCAGGGAAGACTCGGGCCGAACAGATCATAGAGTGGCTTGGCAAAGACTTCGATGGTGTAATCGCCTTTGACGAAGCGCACAGCATGGGAAACGCATTTCCGATCAAAGGAAAGCGCGGCGTAAAAAAACCATCACAACAAGCAATTACCGGCGTAAACCTTCAACATGAATTGCCCAATGCGCGCGTTGTGTATGTTTCAGCCACAGGCGCTACGGAGATAAGCAATCTCAGCTATGCGGATCGCCTGGGCCTGTGGGGAGAAGGCACGGCATTCGCCGATGTTGGAGCGTTCATTGGAGACGTCTCAACGGGCGGCATCGCTTCGATGGAGCTTATCAGCCGGGATATGAAGGCCATGGGGATGTATCTTTCCCGGTCTCTTTCATACGATGGTGTGAGCTATGAGCGCCTTGAACACACACTTTCGCCCCTGCAGGAAGATATTTACAACGAACTGGCCGGGGCCTGGCAGACCGTCCTGAACAACGTCAATGCAGCTATGGAAATCACAGACGCGGCAAAGAACGGGAATGCCAAAAGTGCGGCTCTGTCGAATTTTTGGGGATCGCATCAGCGCTTTTTCAATCAAGTGATCACGGCGATGCAAACACCGAGTGTAATAGATGATATCCGCGAGCAACTCGACGCTGGAAACGCCGCCGTAATCCAATTGGTCAATACAAACGAGGCAACCCAGGAGCGTATAGTTGCCGATGCGGTAAGAGAAAACGTTGAAATCGAGGATTTGGATTTCACCCCGCGGCAAATGCTTATCGACTATGTCCGAAACGGCTTTCCGGTCGCGGCCTATGAAGCGTCTCAGGATGCGGACGGCAAAATCATCTATGTTCCGGTCCTCGACTCGGAAGGAAACCAGGTATTCGACAGGGATGCTATCGCCTTGC
>JBMFHI010000206.1:0-2787 GCA_049976905.1 Syntrophobacteraceae bacterium
ATTGTGTTTCTTTCCTCTCTTTTTTCGCGACTTCGCGCCTTCGCGTGAACCTAAATCAACAACATTGCCGGCAGGGGGAAGGAACGCAGAAGCTGCGGTTTTGGGTGATTTGGCCGCAACTAAAGGTAAAGTATATAATGAGAAAGATATCAAGATAGTTATTCAGTTTTTCGTTTGCCTATGCTAGACCCATAGTTCTTTGGATTTAAGCGGGCTAAGTGGTCTATCCCCGTAGCACAGATAAAGGGTCGTACTTATATTGAGCGCTTACCAGCAGGGTGTTTATTCGTTTAAGTACCTAATAAGAGGTGAGAAAAACAATAATGCCTATCCAGCAAATCGATCTTTCATACCGCGTCAATTGCCTCTCGATTCTTGACCCCGAGGGTCAGGTAGACCAGGCCCTGGACCCGGGACTGCCCGAAGAGATGCTGCTAAAGCTCTACCGGGCCATGGTGCTTGGCAGAAGCTTTGATGAAAGAATGCTCATTCTTCAAAGGCAGGGAAAACTGGGGACCTTTGCGCCGGTAAAGGGGCAGGAGGCACAGATAGGAGCCGCGGCGGCCCTTGAGCCCCAGGACTGGATCATTCCCTCCTTTCGGGAGACCCCGGTTGAGATTTGGCGGGGAAAACCCATGGAAAGCGTTCTTCTCTATTACAGCGGCTACAGCGAATGCGAACCGCTTCCGGAAGGACTGAATTTACTTCCCGTGTCTGTGCCTGTAGGCTCTCAGATGTCTCATGCCGTGGGAATCGGACTTGGGATGAAATACCGGGGGCAAAAGGCTGTGGCGGCCACCTTTTTTGGCGACGGGGCCACATCGCAGGGCGATTTTCACGAAGCGATGAATTTTGCCTCCGTCTATCAGGCTCCGGTTCTTTTTATCTGCCAGAACAACCAGTGGGCGATTTCCCTGCCCAGAAACCGGCAGACAAATTCGGCCACCTTGGCTCAAAAGGCCCTTGCCTACGACATGGAAGGGATCCAGGTCGACGGAAACGACGTCCTGGCGGTCTACCGGGCTGTTAGAGAGGCGGCCGATCGTGCCAGAGCGGGCGGCGGACCAACTCTTCTAGAACTGGTGACTTACCGGCTCTCCATGCACACGACGGCAGACGATCCCAAAAAATACCGTAGCGAAGAGGAAGTCGCGCAGTGGCAGAGCAAAGACCCCATCACGCGATTTGAAAAATACCTGACAAACAAGGGCATGCTTGGCGAACAGGACATCCGATTGATCGCCCAGGACATCAAGGCGCAAATCAGCCAGGCCGAACAGCGCTGGGAAAAGATTACACAAAAGGCTGTAGACCCCCTGGACATGTTCGAAAATACCTATGCTCAGATGCCGCCCGCGCTGCGCGAGCAAAGGCAAATGCTTAAAAGGGAACTCGAAGAAAGGCTCTAACCTGGGTGGGAAGCGCGAAGAGATCGGGCTGGGGTTTTTCTTTTTTACGGGGAGAATCGCAAATGGCAAAATTGAACATGGTTCAGGCCCTCAACCTGGCGCTTGCCCAGGAGATGGAAAAAGACGACCGGGTCATCTTGCTGGGCGAAGATATCGGAAAAGACGGGGGAGTGTTTCGGCTAACAGAGGGTCTTTTAGAAAAATTCGGCCCTGCGCGTGTTCTCGACACCCCTCTTGCCGAATCGGCAATAGCCGGATGTTCCATTGGAATGGCCCTATACGGATTAAGACCGGTTGCCGAGATGCAGTTTTCGGGCTTTAGCTACTTTGCCTTTCACCAGATGGAGGCTCACGCCTCCAGGATGCGCAAAAGGTCGGGGGGCCGCTACACGGTTCCCATGGTTTTGCGAGCCCCTTACGGCGGCGGGGTAAGAGCGCTCGAACACCACTCGGAGAGCCGTGAAATTTACTGGGCGCACACCCCGGGGTTAAAAATGGTTATCCCATCGACACCCCGCCTTGCAAGGGCGCTTCTTGTCAGCGCCATCCGCGACCCCGACCCCGTTGTTTTCTACGAACCCAAGGCGGTCTACCGGGCCTTCAGGGAAGAGGTGCCCGAAGAGGAGGAGACCTATCCCATCGGAAAGTCCCGGGTGGCAAGGCAAGGGGGCGACATCACCCTCATAACCTACGGAGCAAGTCTCATGGCGACCCTGGAAGCCGCAACGCAGCTAAGCGAAAAAGACGGGGTGGAATGCGAGGTAATAGATCTGCTCTCGCTTTCGCCCCTGGACGATGAGCTTTTCACCCAATCGGTACAAAAGACCGGGCGCGCGGTCGTGGTCCACGAGGCCCATGCCACCTACGGGGCCGGAGCGGAAATCATTGCGAGGATAGTGGAAAAGGTGCTGCTCTATCTGGAAGCTCCCATCGTGCGGGCAACCGGCTTTGATATCGTAATACCGCTCTACCAGCGCGAAAAGGACTATTTGCCAACCGTTGAAAGAATCCAAAGAAGCGTGCGCCAAACACTGGCCTTTTAGCTCGAAGACGCCGGGTTTGCCGCACCCGGAAGAAAACAACCGAAGGGGAGGATTTCATGCCGGTCGAATTTAAGCTTCCCGACCTTGGGGAGGGCATCCACGAGGGCGAGATAATCGAAGTGCTCGTTAAGGCAGGCGACCAGGTCGAAGACGGACAAACCGTTGCCGTAATCGAAACCGACAAGGCTTCCGCCGAGGTGCCTTCACCGGTTACGGGAACCGTACTGGAAGTAAAGGTGGAACCCGGGCAGACGGTGAGGGTTGGAGAAGTGCTCATCGTTTTTTTAAAAAAAGGCGAAAGCCTGGAAAGTGAAGAGGCAGGGCCAAAAGATTAC
>JBMFHI010000207.1:0-2599 GCA_049976905.1 Syntrophobacteraceae bacterium
GTTTTCGAGTCAAAACGAACAGGATAACCGGTACTATGGAAAGCTGGCGGGGCTTCCGGTCCTTGAGCCTTCTTCGGTTGAGGAGGCCCACGAGATGGTCCGCTACGCTTTCGAGCTTTCCGAGAAGGTGCGCGAGCCCGTTTTGTTTCGTACCACAACCAGGATAAACCACTCCACCGGGGTTGTGACTTTTGCGGATGTAGAGCCGGTAAAGACCAGGGGCGATTTTGTAAAGGACCCTTTTAGTTGGGTGCCCATTCCCGCGGTTGCAAGGAATCTGCATGTCAAACTTTTAAAAAACCTGGAGGAAGCCAGGCACCTTTCGGAGAGCTCGCCCTATAATTTTATCGAAGGCGAAGGCCGCTGGGGGATCATCTGCAACGGTGTAAGCTATAACTATGTGCGGGACGGGATAAAGGATCTTGGAATAGAAAACAGGGTGAAGATTCTTAGAATCGGCTTTTCACACCCTCTGCCGGAAAAAATGATAAAGAAGTTTCTTTCCGGTTGTGAAAAGGTCCTTGTGGCCGAAGAAGGCGAACCCTACATGGAAGAGGCTGTAAAAGCCTTTGCCCAGGAGGAGAAGCTGACGCTATCCATAAAGGGAAAAGCCCGGGAACTTTTCTCTCGGCTCTACGAGTTCGAGCCTGCCCTTGTGCGAAAGACCATGGCAAACTATTTCGAAGTCCCCTATACCCCTGCGGTTTCCCCGGATTTATCCGATATTCCCGAGATACCCCAGCGTCCGCCAAATCTTTGCGCCGGTTGCTCTCACCGGGCAACCTACTACATAGTAAAGAGGGCGGCCGAGGGGATGCAGACCATTTATCCAACCGATATCGGCTGCTATACCCTTGGCATTTTGCCACCGCTTGCAATGGCCGACTATCTGCTCTGCATGGGGTCTTCCCTGGGGACCGGGTGCGGATTTTCCAAGGCCACCGATAAGAAGGTGATCTCTTTTATAGGCGATTCGACATTTTTTCACAGCGGTATTGCCGGCCTTGTAAACGCTATTTTTAACAATCACAACATGACCCTGGTTATCCTCGATAACGGCACGACCGCCATGACGGGTCATCAGCCCAATCCCGGCGTGGACATGGCCATGCTCAACCTCAATGGCTACGGCCGCGTTTCCATCGAAGAGGTCGTGCGGGCGATAGGCGTGCCCGTCGTTGCCGCTATAGAGCCTTTCAAGGTCAAAAAGAGCATCGCGGCGGTAAGACAGGCGCTTGAATACAAGGGCGTTTCCGTCGTTATATCCAGGCAGCTTTGTACGCTTTACGCCAAATCGTTGAAGCTGGACACCAAACGGGTTTTTAAAATCGGCGACAAGTGCAGGGGCCATAGAAACTGCATTGACGATTTGGGCTGTCCGGCCTTTTTTACCAGGGATGGAAAAATCCAGATAGATGCCGGATTGTGCACGGGGTGTGCCGTGTGCGCGCAGATTTGTCCTGAAAATGCAATCGTTCCCTTAAAAGAGTAATGACCATTGATGCTGGAGTCTGGATTAAAATGAACACTACACGATTGATAATTGTCGCGGTCGGCGGCCAGGGAAACCTCCTGGCCTCCGGCATACTGGGAGAAGCCGCGCTTCTTTCCAATATCCCCGTGCGCATGAGTGAGATTCACGGTATGGCGCAAAGGGGAGGGGTGGTCGAATCGGCTATGTTGTTTGGCGAGGGGTCGAGCACGGTCATTTCGGACGGCGAGGCCGATATTCTGGTGGGCTTTGAGCCTTCGGAAACGCTTCGGGCCTTAAAGAAGTGCAACAAGGATACCGTTGTGGTAACAAATCTGGCGCCCCTGCCTCCCTTTACCGTGGCGATAGGAAAGGGCGTCTATCCGGATCTGGGCAGGCTTCAGGAGTTGATTCGCGCCAAAACGGGCAAGCTCGTCGCAGTCGATGCCCTGGAGCTTGCCAGAATGGCGGGAAGCACTCTGGCCGTAAACATGGTACTGCTGGGGGCAACGATCCAGACCGGAAAGCTCCCGGTTACCGCGGAAAACGTAAAAGAGGCCATTCGCACCAAGGTAAAGCCCGCATTTGTGGAAATAAATCTCAATGCCTTCGAACTCGGGTTTGCAGCGGCGGGCAAATAAAGGAACAGTTCCGGCAAAAGAGCTAAATAGCTTGCCTAAGTAGCGTAGAAGGGTGGGCACCGATTTTCGTGCCCACCAACTTAACTGAACATATCAGTGAATTTACGGGACGCCACACTAATTAGCGTGACTCAGGACTTCCAGAAGGTGGGTGGGCAATAGCTGCGCGGTTTAGTTGCCGTGGGGGCCGCGAGGTTTTTGCCCTCGGACGACCGGGAATGCAGACCTGTTATTGCACCGCTCCCTCCCCTTGCTCGTTCTTACCCCAGACCGGGACAAGAAGAAGCGGCACGGTGGCCCGGGCGCTCAGGTTGGGCGTGGTGCTTCCCGACCAGAAGGCGTCCATGCCGGTCTTTCCATGGGTTGCCATAACGATCAGGTCTGCGCCTGTCTTTTTGAGGCAATCGACGATCACCGATACGGGTTCGCCTCGCCCTACGCCCGCGCTAACCGAAATCCCCCCGGCCCGCAACGACTCAATGCTTTT
>JBMFHI010000208.1:0-2565 GCA_049976905.1 Syntrophobacteraceae bacterium
GATGTCCTGTGCCCTAAACCCCGGCCGGCCTTTTTCTTGAGGATACATTGAAAATGCTCCTAAAGCCCGACTGCATACCCTGTATTTTGAAAATGGTCATCGCTTATGCAAGGAAATTGAGCGATGACGAAGATGGTTGCCGCCAATTGCTTACCCGTTTTCTGGGTATTGGCGCCCTTCGCGGGCAGAACTGGGACATTACGAGCCCCGAAGCGATCGAACCGGTAATGGATATGCTGATAGAAACCTTCGGAGTCTCCGACCCCTTTATCGGCGTAAAGGAAGAAGAAAACGCAAGAGCCCTGGAACTTTACCCCTTCTTTAAACAATCCGTTCGCCAATCCGAAGACCCTCTTTTTGCTGCGGTAAACCTCGCCATTATGGGAAACCGCGTAGACATCATGGTCTTCGATCGCTTAGACGATTTAAAGGAGGTCCTTGCGCAAAATCCGCTTCGCCCCGTTTCGAAAGAAGCCTTCGAGAGCTTTCGCCAAAAGCTCGCCCAATCCCCCCGATTGCTCTACCTGGGCGACAACTCGGGAGAGATCGTCTTCGACAGGCTCCTCATTGAGACAATAACCGATCTCTACCATCCTCAAATAACTTTCGCCGTGCGAAACCTTCCGGCTCTAAACGATGTGACCCTGGCTGAGGCCAGGCGGGTCGGTATGGACAGTGTGGCCGGCCTTGTGTCCAATGGATTGGATGGGTGCGTTTGCGGCACCCTTTTATCCCGGTGCTCCGAGCAATTTAGAGACTTGTTTGCACAGTGCGATCTGGTGATTTCAAAGGGCGGGGGTAATTTCGAAACCCTCGAAAACCAGACCCAACACTGCAGAAACATCACTTTTATGCTTCTTTCCAAGTGTGCTCCCTATTGCAACTATTTCAAAACAGGGATGTTTGAACCCGTGCTGATGAATTGTTTCCAATAAAACCCCTTGGTTTTTCTTGCCGCTTGCCTTAGGCGGCGGTTGGCTCGTCTGGTCCGGGCAAACAGGAGTGCGGTGAAAGAATTGGATAGTTACCTTAGAGAGGCTCTTGGAGTAAAGATCCCCGAAGGCTACGCGGCTTTCATGGAAAAATATGGAGACAAACTTCCCGAGGATCCCCTTACTCAGAAAAGCTGGCTTTGCGGGCTCGGCAACAGGGAGTTCGTCGTGGGAACCACTCAGGCCTTTCGTGCCCGCGCTTCGGGTTTTACCTCGCAGCATCTGATTATCGGGTGGCTGGGTCTAAAAACAATTGTAATAAACAGGTCTTACGAGCAAATCGATAGCTATGTGATGCTCGATGCCAGGGACGGAAAAATTCTTTCGGTCGATTTTCTTGGAGTTGGGCAATTACTTGCCCCGGATTTTGACCAATGGATCGGCCCCGAACTGCTTAGGGCCATACTCAAGGATAGATATGAGGCCATCCTTACCGTTATCGCTTTTGATTCCGAACAAAAGGCCCAACAAGCTCGAGAAAACCTGGCCAAACTGCAGGCGCGGGGATTTATCGATCTCGAGGACATGGTCGTTGTGATAAAAGAGCGCAATGGCGAGGTCCATCTACGCCAGGAACACAAACTGGTGACAAAAGGCGGGCTTGCCGGAAGCATCACGGGCCTCATCGTCGGCAGCCTTTTTTTTGCTCCCTTGCTCGGTGCGTTTCTGGGGGCAATCGCAGGCGCCCTTTCCGTTTCCCTTGCCGATATAGGGATAGATGATGAGTTTATAAAGGATTTGTCCCGCAAATTCAGGCCAGGTTGCTCAGCCCTTTTCACCCTGGTGCGAAAGGCCGATCCCCAACGGGTAACGGAGGCTTTCCTGGGCTTTGGCGGTAAAGTCCTGCTGAGTTCCTTTAGCAAGGAAAGAGAGGCGCAAATACAGAGGGTGCTGGATGCGGCAACCGAAAAAAAAGCCGATTAGAGGCTTTGTCCCCAGTGAAAAACAGCTCTCTTAAGAAGAAGGGGAGTCCGTCGCGATTTAGTCGCGCACAGTTTTTGAGCCAGTTGTCATTCATCCAACACCTGCCAAAGGAGGACCGTATGATTTCGACCAAATCCTGGAAAAAAGATCTCTGGTTTTTGCCCGCACTGCTGATTTTATCTTTTTTCTATCTTGGCGCTTCCGCAACAGCCGTTCCGCTTGGCTCCAATATCTGGCCGGGAGCTGCTTACAAGAAGGCTGGAAAGGGGCAAAGAATTTTTCGCTCCCCGCAAGACGCTGTTAAGGCCCTGGTTGGAGCCATGTCGACTTATGAGGGAAAAAAGCTTGTCGAGATCCTTGGGCCTGAGGGGCAAAGAAAAGTTTTTCCAAGCAATTCCGTAGCCGATCTCAGAGCCGTTTGCGATCATTTCACCAAGGCCTTCCATGAAAAGCACCAGATCGTGAAGGTTGGCGGTAGTGAAGCGGTTCTTAAAATCGGTAACGCTCAAAGAGCTTTTCCGGTTCCGCTGGAAAATGTTCGCGGTTACTGGCGGTTTTCCGGACAAAAGAAGCTCTAGTGTGACGTCCCTTAAGTTCTATGATATTCAAACCGGCCAAAAGCGTAGATTCTATGATGGGTGGGCACAGC
>JBMFHI010000209.1:0-2391 GCA_049976905.1 Syntrophobacteraceae bacterium
ACTCGCGAGCACTTTGGCTTTTGCATAATCCACGTTATGCCGGAGCATTTTTCTACGGTCGGACGCGTCAGCGTCATGCGCCAAACGGGGGTATCCGCTTCCAGAAACTGCCACGGGACGAATGGACAGTTTTTCTCCCCGGGGCTCATGTGGGATACATTTCCCTGGAGCAGTTCGAGGAAAACCAGAGAAGGCTGCTGGAAAATGCTCAGGCTCACGGGTGGAACCGAAGGCACGGCCCGGCGCGCGAAGGCCCAGCGTTACTGCAGGGAATCGTTGTGTGCGGCAAGTGCGGGAATCGGATGACCGTGCGCTATCATCGAATCAAGGAACGTCTGATACCGGATTACGTCTGTCAACGCCAAGGAATCGAGCGAGGGGAACGTATCTGCCAAATTATTCCAGGAGCCAGTCTTGAGATGGCCGTAGGAAAGCTTCTTGTTGCGACCGTCACCCCCTTGACTCTGGAAGTCGCCCTTTCAGTCGAAGAGGAGCTTACGCGTAGAGAGGACGAGGTGGAGGGACTACGCCAAAAGCATATTGAAAGGCTCCGCTACGAGGCCGATCTGGCCAGGCGTCGCTATATGCAGGTTGACCCCGACAACAGGCTTGTCGCAGATGAACTTGAAGGGGAGTGGAACGAAAAGCTCAGGGTTCATAAGAAAGCCGTGGAAGCCCTGGATGAGCAACGACGAACTGAATCGGCCACACTCAATCCGGAGCAACGTAATCGGATCCTTGCCCTGGCTAAAGATTTTCCGAAGCTATGGAACGACCCTCGGACTCCGAGCCGGGAACGCAAACGTATGGTTCGATTGCTGGTTGAAGATGTGACCCTCTGCAAAGACCGTGGAATAACCGCCCACATACGTTTTAAAGGAGGCACGACCCAGACCGTCTCTTTGCCACCCCCTCCACCGATCGCAGAACTGCGCAAAAACCCTGCTCACCTTGTAGCCGAAGTGGACCGACTGCTCGATGACTACACGCACAGCCAGATCGCGGCTATTTTGACCAATAAAGGGATGCGCACGGTCGATGGACAGCCTCTCAGTCGGCTCAATATACGACATATCCAGCAAGCCTACAGCCTAATGCCTCGATATGACCGCCTTCGAAATCGTGGTATGCTGACCATGGCCGAGCTTGCCGAACGACTGGGTGTGAAATCCGCCACGGTGAAGAACTGGAATCAAGCAGGGCTTCTGCGGGCCCATCTGTACAACGATAGAAATGATTGTCTTTTTGAGAATATGGGAGACGAAACGTTTGCCAAGGGAAAGCACAAAGGTCTCATGGTATCCCTGCACCAAATGCGTCTCTCCCGCAAAATTGCTTCCCACCCACGTCACGAGGTGCAGTATGAAGTCTAGCCCTTTTCATTACCGCTGTCCGGGTTGCAGAACTTGGCTGTGAAACTGTAGTAGGCGTGAAACTTTTTGAACGATTCCTGTTCCTTGCGATCCTTACCCTTCAACACCTTTTCCACAGCGCAGGTCAAATTATCGTAGACTACGGTTCTGAAAATGCCGCCGAAAAAGGAAAATGCCTGCATGTGCGCATCGAAAAATGCAGCCTGCCGCTCGCATGGATAAAACCGCACAAAATGCTTCCCGCAATACTTGGAGCGCATGCAGAAGAACTTGAGCCTCACCCACTCTTCCCCAATGATAGCCACAGCTCCGCCCCAGTCCGCCTCCGCCTCCTTGCCGCAATCTGGCTCCAGAGGAATAAAAGCCTTGTTTCCGGCTGTACCAAAGCGCATCTTGGCCAACCGCACGTACTGGCGGACCGTCGTCTCACCACCCTTGTAACCTTCTTCATTCACCAGCCGATGATAGACTCTTGTCGCTGTGTGGCGTTGTTTTTTAGGAGCACTCTTATCGGATTCCAACCAGGCATCGATCCGGTTTAAGTAAGGGCCGAGAACAGGATAGGGCTGAAAACGCCTTTGCCTGTAACCACTGTGTTCATTTTTCAGGACTTTTCGAATAGTCTTCTTGTCATGACCGGTTTCCCTCGCAATCTCTCTTACACCCTTGCCGTAAACTCGATGTGCCGTACGAATGTATTCATATTGATCCATGCTTATCATCCCTCCTGTCCTCCGGTAACCTGGGTGAGTAATGCACCAGCAGATTGTTACCAGATACGACGGTTGAGGGTGGGGGAATTTTGGACCGTCATTTGCCCTCAAAGTGGGGGAATTTTAGGCTATCAAAATCAGTCAAACTGTGGGTTACAAGATGCAGCTTGGTGAGTTGCTTCATTTTGGCGCCGCATTCGAGGCAGATTATTTCATCGTTTTGGATGGAGTTCTCCGAAGTGAGTGGCTGGGCTGGGGCTAATTCTGCCATTCCAGGAAGCTCGACTTCCCCGGTTTCTGCCTTT
>JBMFHI010000210.1:0-2341 GCA_049976905.1 Syntrophobacteraceae bacterium
GGTGAAAACTTCAACAACATGGGTCAGGAGGCAAGAATGAGAAAGATCGCCATATACGGCAAGGGCGGAATCGGTAAATCGACCACCACGCAGAACACCGTGGCGGGTCTTGCGGAAATGGGCCGCAAGGTAATGGTTGTGGGGTGCGACCCGAAGGCGGACTCGACCAGGCTTCTCCTTGGGGGCCTGTCTCAGAAGACCGTTTTGGATACCCTTCGAACAGAAGGTGAAGACGTCGAACTCGACGATATCCGCAAGGTGGGATTTAGCAACGCCATCTGCGTGGAGTCGGGAGGTCCCGAGCCCGGCGTTGGGTGTGCGGGACGGGGGATCATTACCTCGATCAACCTGCTCGAGCAGCTGGGGGCCTACACGGAGAGCCAGAAGCTCGACTATGTGTTCTACGATGTTCTGGGCGACGTTGTGTGCGGCGGTTTCGCCATGCCCATTCGCGAGGGCAAGGCGCAGGAAATCTACATCGTCGTCTCCGGGGAGATGATGGCCATGTATGCGGCCAACAACATCTGCAAGGGTATCGTAAAATTTGCCGAAGCGGGGGGCGTGCGCCTTGGGGGCGTTATCTGCAACAGCCGCAACGTCGATAACGAAGCGGAAATGATCGAGGCGTTCGCAAAGAAACTCGGGACCCAGATGATTCATTTCGTTCCGCGCGACAACATGGTTCAGAGGGCGGAGATCAACCGCAAGACGGTAATCGAATACGATCCGGCGCACTCGCAGGCCGATGAGTACCGGAGTCTTGCTCGCAAGATCGAAGAAAACAAGATGCACGTCATTCCAAAACCGATGCACACCGACGAACTTGAAAAGCTTCTCATCGAATACGGACTGGCAGGATAGGAGAAACCGAAATGATAATGATCAAGTCGATTGTAAGGCCCGACAAAGTGGACAACGTGATGGCGGCCCTCATGGAAGCGGGATTTCCGGCCGTGACCAAGATATCGGTTGTGGGCCGGGGAAAGCAGCGCGGAATAAAAATAGGCGAGATAACCTACGATGAGATCCCCAAGGAGCTTCTTTTGACTGTGGTAAACGAGGGCGACAAGGATTTCGTGATCCGAACGGTCATTCGGGCGGCCAGAACGGGGGACAAGGGCGCCTACGGCGACGGAAAGATATTCGTAAGCCCGGTCGAGGAGGTCTACACCATCAGTTCGGGCATTAAGGAATCGGCCGGCGGGGCCATCGAAGAGGTGAAGATATGAAAGAGGTCATGGCGATAGTTCGCATGAACATGATGAACAAGACCAAGCGGGCGCTCCTGGATAGCGGGATATCGTCGATGACCGCCAAAGACGTTCTGGGAAGAGGCAAAGGGCTGGTTGACACCTCGGTCCTGGAAGGAATCGAGAAGGGCTACGAGGAGGCCATCGCCCAGCTGGGCCTTAACCAGCGGCTGATCCCCAAGCGGATGCTGATCGTGGTGGTGCCCGATACGCTTGTTGCCATCACGGTCAAAACGATCATCCAGGTCAATCGCACGGGAAAATCCGGAGACGGAAAGATATTCGTGATGCCTACGCACGATTCGATTTCCGTGCGCACCGGAGAGACCGGAACCGGAACGCTTGACGAGGGTTGATTCTCATACCCGTTTGTAACGGAGATATAAAATGGAAGCCAGTAAGAAAAACGCAGCGGTCGATCCCGAGGAGCTAAAGGCGGAACTTGTCGCCAAATACCCAACGAAGGTAGGCCGCAAAAGGGCCAGGCAAATTGTCATAAACAAGGTGGACGAGTGCGGGGAGACGCCCGAAATCGGCGCCAACGCAAGGACCATTCCCGGCATAATCACGCAGCGCGGGTGCAGCTATGCGGGCTGCAAGGGCGTCGTGCTGGGGCCAACGCGAGACATCGTAAATATAACCCACGGCCCCATCGGGTGCGGCTTCTACTCCTGGCTCACCCGGCGCAACCAGACCAGGCCGGCCGGACCGGAGGAGGCAAATTTCATACCCTACTGCTTCTCAACCGACCTGCATGACGAGGACATCGTTTTCGGGGGCGAAAAGAAGCTGAGGGCGGCTATTCGCGAGGCCTACGAAACCTTCAAGCCAAAGGCTATCAGCATATTCTCCACCTGCCCGGTGGGGCTTATCGGAGACGACGTTCACGCGGTTGCCCGCGAAATGAAGGAAGAACTGGGTATAAACATCTTCGGTTTCAGTTGCGAGGGCTACAAGGGAGTGAGCCAGTCGGCCGGCCATCATATCGCCAACAACGGCATCTTCAAACACGTTGTCGGGTTGGACGACACGGTCCCGGAGGGAAAGTTCAAGATCAACATGCTTGGCGAGTACAACATCGGCGGCGATGC
>JBMFHI010000211.1:0-2311 GCA_049976905.1 Syntrophobacteraceae bacterium
AAAGTGAAAGCTTACCCCCTGCAATAACCTAGGCGCGGTATTTGGCGGCCTCATCGGGGAGCATGGGCACGAATTCGCACTGACCTTCGGGCACCGGATATTTTTCCTTCGGCGGCAAGACGAGTTGCCGTACGTCGCTCAAGGTTTTAGTCTCCTCGATTCTTTCGCGCAAAAGATCGACAAGGTGTTCGTCAAAACCGAAGCTGCGACCCATTTGCACGCTCACGCCAGGAAACTTTTCCGCCTCTTCCTTTAACATTTCCGGAATATCGAGCAGCAGGTGAATGCCCGAGTGTAAAAAATAGGGAACCACCAGCACCCTGGTTGCCCCAAGCTTTACAACCTTTTCAAAGATTTCGGGAAAATGGGGCCCAAGCCTCGACATGTTGCACACCTCGACCACCGAATAGCCGTATTTTTCCCGAAGCCGCCCGGCCACCCTCGCCATATCCTTTCCCGCATCCGGCACCCGGCTGCCGTGACCCAGAATTATTACAGCCTCAAAACTTTTCTCATCCACACCCATATTATCCTCCGGAAGGCAGTAGAGCCCTTTCCTATGCAGGCGCGGGGTTTTCTCCCCGCCGCCAGACCCACACGGTTTGACAAAAAAATCCGGCCCCGTCCTCTTGCGCTGCAGGGACCTTCCCAAGGCTTAAGATCTTGGCCCAAAACGTTTCGTGAAGTCAAGGATATATGCCGGTGCTTTAAACCATCGGCACGAAATCTTTGGCATCTTTTGCCCTATTGGGGCAAGCTCGACTCGGAGCGAGGATTTTTCCAGCAGGCCTCGTTTTCTCCGTTCGCCAGGTTAAGATAGCGGGCAAGCACGAAAAGGTAGGAGGATAGACGGTTAAAAAACTTTACAAGGTCCATTAACCGCGCCTGCGCCTCTTCCGTGGAAAACTCTTCCTCCAGGATAACCACGTGCCTTTCGGCCCTTCGGCATACGGTGCGTGCCATATGGGCAAGGCCGGCACTAAAATGGCCTCCGGGAAGGATAAATTCCTTAAGAGGCGGCAGTTCGGCCTCCATGGGCTCCATAAACCGTTCGAGAAACTCCGTATCGGCCTTTTCCACGCTGCCAACCGTTGCAAAGCCCGGCGAATCGGGAGTGGTCGACAACCAGGCGCCCGCCACAAAGAGAATCGATTGTATATGCTCGCCCTGGCCCTTCAAATCGCTTCTAGCGGCGGGCAAAAGGGAAATGAGCGCTCCCATTACCGAATTGAGCTCATCTATATCCCCGCATGCCTCAATCCGGGGATGATTCTTGGCGACCCGCTCTCCGCTATAAAGGCTTGTTTTTCCCTGATCCCCTTTACCGGTATAGGCCTTCACACTTTCCCCCTATAATCAAAATAAGACCGCAAACCTACCAGCCCCCCCTCGCGTAGTCAATGGGTTTGCCGCGGGACAATTTTCTCCTGATTGCGTTGATGTATAAATTCTGCGGCCGGGGATTAATTGCGCTCAAGACCGCTTCATGGTTTTTAATTCAAACGACCCGGCAGTCAGCTCTGCGTGATATGCGTTCCTGCCGGAAAAACAATTTATGCTTGCATTATAGCATGTTACGTGTTATTGGAGAGTTTATGCCGCCACGATAGGAAATCACGGCCGGCAATACGCGGGAAACATCTAAAAAACAGCAAAATTTTTAATGCCTCCTTTGGTTGCTTCCCGGCCATTTGGACCCGGAGATAAAGATGAAGTTTGCGATAATTCTTGGCCTGCCTCTGTCCGTAATAGGTTTGATACTCTATTGTACACCCTTGCAACAGGTTCTTTCCCACCTCTTAGGGGGGGCGGCTCAAACCGGAGCTGCGATAATATTTGCCTCCGGTTGGGCTCTGCTTTTGAGCTATATCCTTTACCACCTGGGAATGAAAACCCAGGAAAGCGAGTCTGGGGAAATATCGAAGTAGATCGGCTTCGGCCTCCGAGCAACTCTCGGCGCAGGCCGAACTTATGAACTCGACCGTAAAAGAATTGATTGCCCTCGTTCGAGGAGCCCAACAGGCAGGGGAATCTGATAGGTAGCCTCCGATGAGTATGGCAAGGGAGGCGCGAAGTGTTATCCCCCCTCCCCCCTTGCCCCGCCTTTTTCTTCTTTATCAAGAAAGCGTATGGTGGGCACAGCTTTTTATGCCCACCAACTTAACTGTAAATATCAGCCAATTTACGGGACGCCATCAAGATATCTGTAAGCGTTCGCTAAACCCCATCTTTTCAACCTGAATCCGTGAGTTTACAAATATGAAACTGTCTCTATTATTAGCATAACTATTTGCAATTACTAATTATTTGT
>JBMFHI010000212.1:0-2292 GCA_049976905.1 Syntrophobacteraceae bacterium
TGTCTCGGTTCTTAATCCTGTAATCCTGTAATCCTGTCGAGTATTTCGCCTTTTAAAAAGTATCCTGCAAATCCTGTCGGTTAAGGATGTGGCCAACCTACTATCGCCCGCACCCAAGGCAGGACTGACAGGAATGACAGGACTCAAAAGACAAATACTTTGACAGGATTACAGGATTTACAGGATTTAATAAACAGGATTAAATCAGAAAAAATGTCTCGGTTCTTAATCCTGTAATCCTGTAATCCTGTCGAGTATTTCGCCTTTTAAAAAGTATCCTGCAAATCCTGTAAATCCTGTCGGTTAAGGGCAAAAAAGGCTGAAGACGGCCCTTATTTGCCTTCGCAGATGCAGAACGTCCTGCCAGGATTCAATCCAGTGGCCATCGTCGCGAGGAGGCCAGAGCCCAAGGGAAACCATTGCCTCGAAGCTGCTTTGATCGAGTTTTGCCGAACTGGAGTTTTTATGCAGCCTTACTCTGTGGTCAAGAGCGCGGAGGGCGCGAAACAAGGTCGCAAGTTTTTGCGCTCCGGGCCTGGGATCGCTTTTTGAGAATAGCTCGACTATTTGCCGCACCGGCCGGCCGGCCAATGAGGCTACGGGCAAAACCCCGGTCAGCAGTAGGCCCTGGACTATAAATTCAACATCGCTCAGGCCGCCAAAACCAAGCTTCAAGTCGATTTCCCCGCCGCCTTCGGCCGCCCTTTCCCTTTCCATGCGGCCGCGCAAATGACAAATCCGCGGCCACACCGATTCGGCGGATCTGGGGGCCGAGCAGATGTGTACACTATTTTTTTCGAGCTGGCGGCCGAGGCAATCGTTTCCGGCAATGTGGCGGAGCCTGAGAAGGGCCTGAATCTCCCAAATATCGGCTTTTTTGTAATATTCGAGCCAGGATTTTTCCGTCACGGCGAGCGGGCCGTGAGTGCCCGTGGGCCGCAGTCTAACGTCCATGGGATAACCCGGGCCTTCGGCCAGAGGAACCTGGAGCATGTTCATGAGACGTTGAATGAGGCGGACGACATCTGGGGGAATCATTGCGTCCCTGGTTGGCGGTGCGTAAACGAAAACCAGGTCAAGGTCGGAGAGATAACTCATTTCCGCGCTGCCAAACTTACCCATGGCGAGCATGGAAAGGGGCAGGTCCTCAGCCAGGCCAAGATTTCCAAGGACAGCGGAAAGAGTTTTGCGAACGACAAACTCGGCAAGAGCACTCAGTTCGGTTTCAAGAGCCGCGAAATCGACTTCTCCCTCAAGATCGGCCAGGGCAAGCCTTACGCTACGTTCATTTTTTAACTTTCTTATCCACTCCAGTTTTTCCGCGTAGTCCCCTGCCCTGTCGACAAGCTCGGAAGCGGACTTTTCCCATTGCGCGGCGGGTTCGAATTGCGCCGTGCAGCCTTCGACCAGTGCCGGGTTTAGAGAAAGAAGCGAGGATGCGAAGACGCTCGATGCGAGCAGTCTGTAGAAGGGCTCTATCCATGGCGCGCCGGTGGAGAATAGTTTCATGAGTCCGGACCGGCGGGCGACCTTTTCAAAGTATGAATCCACGGCCGGCGAGGAGCCGGGTTTGACTTTTGCTAAATCGGCACGAGCAAAACAAGTAGAAGCTGCGGGTTTTTCCCCAAAAAGATCGAGAAAGGCAGCGTTTACGATCTGCGAGTGAGATTGCAGGACCTTCAGGAAGGCTTTTTCATCATCTTCGAAGCCCATGGCCAGGGTGAGCCTCATGCGGGCTTTTTCACCGAGGGGCATCTGCTGGGTATGACGGTTTTGATCGAGCTGAACGCGGTGTTCGAGGTTTCTAAGGAAAATATAGGAAGCCTTGAGATCGGAGGCCGTCTGAGCGGGCAGCAGGCCAAGATCCGAAAGCTTATCCAGGCAGCGCAAAGTGTTTGATTCGTCAAGCTCGGGCTTTCGCCCCCCGTATACGAGTTGCAGTGACTGAACGAGAAATTCAATCTCCCGTATACCTCCTATGCCAAGCTTTACATCGTAGCCCCTTGCACTCGGATGGTAGCGGCGGGCCTCCTCCAGGACCCGGTTTCGCATCTCCTTTATTTCCGCAAGGGCCTGGAAATCGAGAAATCTTCGGAACACAAACGGACGGACTTCACGAATAAAGCTGTTTGCTTCCGAGCGATCTCCCGCTACGGGCCTGCACTTTAGGAGCATCTGGCGCTCCCAGGCTTTGCCGTGCAGAAGATAGTGGTCAAGAGCCGCACTGATCGAATGAGCCAGAACGCCTTCCTTGCCGCCGGGGCGCAGGCGGAAATCGACCTGAAAGACACG
>JBMFHI010000213.1:0-2257 GCA_049976905.1 Syntrophobacteraceae bacterium
GCACAGCTTTTGTGCCCACCGGTTTAATTGGTGTCGCCGTGGAATGTGCGGGCCACATCCTCTAGCCCAAGTTTAACACGCATGAAAACATAATAAACAATACCAAGAAGTTAGCCTTTATAAAAATCGCCAGTGGCACTACATCTTATTTTTTTATCAAACAACCATTTTGCGGACTCCTCCGGGCGTGGCCGTCACCCCGAGCACATCATAGAGTTCTTTGAGAGGCAATTCGGCAGTCGTTGATTTTCGAACATGGAGGGTGTGGTCGTCCCTTCGTTTAAAAACAGCGGTGACCCTTTGTTGACCCGAAAAGGTCTTCCGAAGTGATAACCAGCTTTGGTTTACGCCGTGTTTTTTTAGCTTTCTGCGAATGGCCTGTATCGCCTGATAGGCGAGAACGGTTATAAATAAATGGCCTTCGATTCGTTTCTCCTTTTGATGGTACACAGGCCGCAGCCCCAACTCGGACTTTAGACTGCGAAATACGGCTTCCAGGTCAGTCAACATGGTGTAGGTTCGCCACAATCTTGCTTCATCCCAATCCACCTGGTTGGTTCTAAGACAATAAACACCAGGGTGGGTGATACGACTGCCATCGACCGGAGTCTTTTGCCAAGAAAGGCCGGCAACCTTTTCGCCTGTGGCATCTGCGCAAAGTTCGATAAGATAGCTCTCGCCAATGCCCCTGCACCTTTCCTTGAGACGGCCTATCCTTTGCAATATTTTATCCCGGTCTTTTGCCCCCCGTGGCTTTATCAGACCGTCTGCAACCTTTTGAAGGCCGTCTTCGAACCGCTTCGAAAGTAAGGCGGTCATAGCCTCCTCTTTTTCCATGCGACGCTCGGATTGACAATAGAGCCGGACCTCCCGGCCTTCTTCATCTTGCACTCGCTGAATGCGGATGGATTGTCCCGAGGCCGAACTTATGCTCAACGATTGAGCTTCATCGAAGCGGCGTGTCCTCTCTCGACTCATCACAACATAACGGTAGCTATGATCCACCAGCCAATCGACGTTGGCCTGGGTCGCTATCCCCCGGTCCATTATCACCGTGGCGTCACGGGGCGCCTCAAGCTCTTTAAGCATTGACTCCAGGGTCTGCGCTTCAGAGATATTTCCCTCAAACATTCGGGAACTTCGCACAAAGCCGCTCCCGTCCAAAACCAGACCGAGAGTAACCAGTGGGCAATCGGCGCGCTTTTCTTTGGAGTGTCCCTTGCGAGCCTTGGGATTTTGAGCCATTTCACCTTCGAAATAGGTATTTGTCAGATCGTACAGGGTCACTGTCGCGGTTAGGTTGAAAAGATTCCTGATATTGGAAAAAAGCGCCTTCTCGATCTCTGCCCGGTGTTTAACAAGCAGATCGGATGTTCGATAGAGCCGCATCGGGGAAATGCTCTCATAGTCAAAATCAATAAGCTCTCCCAAGCCGCTGCATTCTCTCAACCATTGCCAGGTTGCCGCCTCGCTTCCCGGTTCGGCCATCCTGGCTATGATGCTGCCAATCGCGACAGCGCTTTCCACACCGTTAAAGCCAACCGCCTTGAGCACTTCGGGAAGCTCGAGCCATTTCAATGACGCCAGTCCAATGTGCTCTATCCCCACAGACCGAGGTCTAATAAGTTCCAGTGAGTTGACATCGACTTCGTGGAAATCGCCGCTCGTTTCCTTTTCACCCTGCCTGGTATTTCCCCGGGAGGCAAGCAGTTGGGCTGCGTAGCGCTGGGCCCCCTGCTCGATCTCCTCGTCTTCGGGACGCAAAGAAAGCTGTCCGGACAGTATCTCCTCTATCCTGGCGCATAGCTTCGGCCACAACTCCCGAGGAACTGAAAATGCACCTCCCAAGTTCAATAAGGTCCGTTGCCGCACCTTGCTTCCAATCCTCTCGGAGCAAACGAGGCGGTAGGTGTAGTAGGGATCCCCTGAAGCAGATGCGCTTGTTTTTGTTTGTCTAATATACATAGCAAACACAGAATACACGATTTTGCTGCAAGAGTCAATGGAAAATGTAAAAACATGGCACTACAATGAGATTTTTGACCATGCCCCTCTGAAATTACAGGTATTTTCTTACGCAACAAGCACCAAATGCCCATTATTGGACCTTAAAATGTTAAACTTGGGCTACGAGTCGCACCAACTCACGCTCTCCGAGATCCTTTCGATTATTAATAAAAGTCAAAATCCCGAAGAACTCTGGTATGGCGTTCACCAGTACAAGAGCCGCCAGGAATACGAAAGCATCCTGGAGGGC
>JBMFHI010000214.1:0-2246 GCA_049976905.1 Syntrophobacteraceae bacterium
ATCCACCGGGGCCCCGGTGGCCGCGGCTCCTTCGACCCGGCGCCTTGCCAGGGAGTTAGGCATCGACATCGCAAAGGTAACACCATCGGGGCCGGGCGCCAGGGTAACCGCGGAGGACGTGCGCGCGTTTTCGCAAAAGTCGGCCTTGCCCGAAACCCAAAAGCAGCCCGAGGCGGCGGCTGTTGAAAAGGAAGCGGTCCAAATCCCGGAGGGCGCAGCCCCGCAGGAGCGGGTTTTGCTGCGTTCGGTGCGAAAGGCCACCGCGCAGCGCATGGCGACCGCGTGGGCGCAAATTCCCCATGTAAGCCACATGGACTCAGTCGATCTTACCGCGCTCGAGCACTTTCGCCGCAAGCACAGGGAAAAGGTCGCGGAGCAGGGAGGGGAACTGAGCTTGATCGTCTTCGTTATGAAAGCCGCCGCGGCCGCACTAAAAAAATTCCCTTTCTTTAATTCCAGCATCGATATGGAATCGGGGGAAATCATACTTAAACATTACCGTAATATAGGATTTGCAACCGCCACCGAGCGGGGCCTGCTGGTCCCGGTTATCCGGGAGGTCGATCGCAAGTCCCTTATCGAGCTGGCGGTCGAGTTTAAGCAACTCTCCGAGAGGACGCGACAGGGCAAGGCGAGCAGGCAAGACCTCTCGGGAGGCACTTTTACGATCACAAACATTGGTCCCTTTGGAGGAACGGCAATCTCCCCGATAATAAATTACCCCGAGGCCGCAATTTTTGGAATGGCCCGAGCCAAATTGGAGCCCGTGGTAGTGGGAGACGAAAAAGACTACGAGATAGTTGTCCGTTCCATGCTGCCTGTAAGCATCACTTTCGATCACCGAATTCTCGACGGGGCCGAGGCCGCGAGGTTTGTAAACATGATCAAAGGGATGCTTGAGGACCCCGAGAACCTCTTGCTGATGAGTTAGCGCCACGGTGGCAAGAAAGCGCTGTAAGGGGCGTGAGGAAAACAGGGGATAAAAGCTAGACACCAGATCGCGGCCGGTGGCCGCTTTGCGCCTGCCAGACCTTCGACCTGCCCGGCTTTGCGCTCGGGCGGGCCTTTTTTGTGCGGCAAAGGAGTTTTTTGCAATGGTAATGGGCGAGTTTACCCAGGAAACCGACCTGCTGGTAATAGGAGGAGGTCCCGGTGGTTATGCGGCCGCCTTTCGAGCCGCGGACCTGGGCCTTGACGTAACGTTGGTTGAAATGGCTCCCGAGCCAGGAGGAGTGTGTCTTTTTACGGGCTGTATCCCCTCAAAGACCCTGCTCTACGTAACCGAACTTATGTATGACGCCCGCAGATCGAGCGCGATGGGCATAACCTTTGATGAACCAAAGATTGATCTGGGCATGCTTCGCAACTGGAAGAACACGGTGATTGGAAAGCTTGCCAAGGGCCTTTCCGGCCTTGTCCAAAGGCGCGGGATTCTCTACATCCAGGGCAGGGCAACCTTTGAGGATTCAAGCCATGTGCGGGTCCAAAACGGCGCATCGAGCCACATCCGGTTTAAGCACGCGATCATAGCCACGGGTTCTCGACCGCGCCCCCTGGCCGGGGTTGCGGGAAAGGCCGCAGGGCGGATCATGGATTCTACGACCGCTTTGGAGCTGGCCGATATCCCCCAAAGGCTGCTGGTGGTTGGGGGCGGCTTCGTGGGCCTTGAACTGGGATCGGTCTATGCTTCCCTTGGAAGCAAAGTCAGCCTTATCGAAGGAAACGGACATTTCATGCACGGCATAGACTCCGATCTTTCAAGACCTTTTCTGGACCGGCTAAAGGAGCTTTTCGACTCTTTTTATTACAACACGAGAATCGAGTCCATTGAGGAGGATGAAAGCGGGGTGGACGTTACATTCCAGGGAGACATCCCCTCCAAAACCCAAAGATTTGACCGCGTGCTCGTCTCCATTGGCAGGCTCCCCAACTCGGAGGCAATCGGGCTGGAAAACACCGGAGTCAAAACAGACGAGCAAGGGTTCATAACGACTGACCGGCAAAGGAGAACGAACGACGAAAGGATTTTTGCCATTGGGGACGTCGCAGGCGGAGCGATGCTGGCTCACAAGGCAATGCACGAGGGGAAGGTGGCCGCGGAGACGATCGCCGGAATGGCCTCCTCTTTTGATTTCCAGACGATTCCGGCCGTTCTCTACACGGATCCGCAAATAGCGGTTTGCGGCTTGAGCGAAGAAGCGGCAAAAAAACGCGCGGTAAAGATCAAGGTATCCCGGTTTCCCTGG
>JBMFHI010000215.1:0-2126 GCA_049976905.1 Syntrophobacteraceae bacterium
ATTCGGCGTGCTGAAATCCGGTCAACTTTTCGACGAAACCCTTCTCAAAGGGGCTTGCCTTTGATAACAGTATCTACGCTTTTGGCCGGTTTGAATATCATAGAACTTAAGGGACGTCACACTAGGACTTCAACTTCTCAGTTTATCGGCATGTTTCGATCTGAACTCTGGGGGAAGGCAATGGGGGTGAATTTAAAGCACTTCGCCGATTGCGCAAAAGAGAAAACGAACCGTGTTTTTTTCGAAAAATCCTTACCATCAGCCGTTTGTTATGCTGTCAAATAGCCAAAGGCGAGGAACCGGCGGAACAAAATATTCCGCCGGTTTTTTTACAGATTAAAGCCGACAAAAGGCGCTATCGATTCTGAACCGGGTGCTGATTATGCTTCGGTTTATAGCCTGTTTGACCGGGTTGGGGGGGCGCCTGACCTTTTGGCTTCGACCGGAAATTCGAAGCCTTCCCAGGTTGTTTCATGTTGTTCTGGGCCATCTGAGACTTGCCGGTTCGAAAGCTTTGGACATCGATGGCATTGTGGCCTTCGAACTTTGTCTTGTAGCCCTCTATGGTCACGGTCTTATTTTCGAATTTTCTAAGACCTGCGGCCTTCGCGCCGTTTAAACGGTATTTAGTGCCGTTTTGGGCGATAAGCCCCCCGGCGCTTGTCACTTTGCCGGTAACCGACTGCACGTTTTTCTGCTGCGCCTTTGACTGGGGTGAATTGAGGTTGGGCTTGGATCGCTGCTGTTTCTTTGGCTGCATGTCAGGTTTTTTATTCATCGACTGATCGGCAAGAGCAAATCCGAAAGTTCCCCCGACCAAAAGCACCGGTAATGTAGACACAAAAAGTTTTTTAACCCATTGGTTCATCGTCTCTTCCTTTCTGAAAACGATATTCTAATTTCCTTTCCTAATAAACTAATCATTTCCAATTCAATTTCAGAGTGTTATGGCAGGCTCCCCGGCCGCGTGGCATTTGCGGTCGGCACAAAAGCAATCGATCACATCGAAGCCCGACATGGATTGGCGCCGATCGTCCTTCGATCCCCTGCTCTTTTTTTGAGGTTTGCAAAATGACAGACCCTCAGGAGATCAGCAACGCATCCAGAGTGATTTCAGTTCTTAGGAGTTTGGAGACCGGGCACCCGGCTTTGGCCATACCTGCAAGTTTTTGAAATGTTTCCTGGTCTGCGCCGGGGATTTTGGCTTTTAGCCTCAGATGGATGCCGGTAATGGAGTAGCCGCCGTCGTTTTGCTCCGATGTTACCGTCGCTGTGGTTTCCATATACTCCGCCGTTAGTCTGGATTGACTCAAGATTAGCGATAGAGCCATCGTAAAGCAGCCCGCGTGAGCAGCCCCGATCAATTCCTCGGGATTTGTCCCCGGCTGACCCTCGAACCTTGCGGCAAACCCGTAGGGACAAGAATCCAAAGCTCCGCTTTCCGTGGAAATCATCCCTTTTCCGTCTCTTGTTCCGCCCTGCCACTGGGCAGTGCCGTGCCGATTGATCTTCATGGTCAATCTCCCTCCAGGTCATTGAAAGTTCATAATAGCATAAGCTGCTAAAGGCTTGATCTTCCGGGCAAACGTCGCTGAGCTTCCCGGCAGGCAGGCCGCGCCGGTGCTTCTCTTTAGGAAATGACCATCCGATCGGCTGCGACATGCCAGTCCGCCATCTCCTCGGCGGTCGCACCCTGCTCGCTGGCCTTGTTTTGGTGGTGTTGGCAGGCCCCGGCGGCTCCGATCAGATTTCGCGCGGTCATAAGGACAATCGCTTATCCGCGAGGGCAGCCCCAGTCCGGTCTTTGCCATTGGTTGGAACCTCTCTTGAGAAAAATAATAAGAACAGTCACAAAGCTTTGCCACAAGACTTTAGTTTTTCCGCCTCCCGTTTCCCCCCCAAATCCACCCGCCGCAGCGCTACGGTTGCGGCGGGTCCAACCACTTCTTATGTTGCCGGCCGAAACGCCTCTTTTGCGGATTCTGATCATGAACGGTTCCCGTTCCTCCCCGGGCAGTTGGGCTTTACCGGCCATGCCGAAGACAGGGACTTGGTGTTTTTTCTTAATCCAGGCCTGCACCATCTCGGAACCCAGGGCGTCTTTGGCGCACTCTTTCAACTCGACG
>JBMFHI010000216.1:0-2093 GCA_049976905.1 Syntrophobacteraceae bacterium
CTGCAATGTTGCTCTGGCGGCGTAAACCGTAATCCTTGCATTGTTTGTTGGGACAGAAACACTGCTCAAACTCGCTCATCGATTGCCTCCGGTACAAAAATGAATTCAACCAAGACAATCATAATACAAGTCGGGGCTATACGTCAACTATATGGGGACATCACCGCAGGCACTTTGCCATGGCTAAAAGCGGTGGACATAATGCACCTCCATTCGTCGACTTCGGCCATCCTTTCCGCGGTTATTTTCAATGCGTTGATTATTCCGGCGCTTATCCCCGTGGCGCTTAAAGGGGTGCGCTACCGGCCCCTGGGCGCGGATGCCCTGCTCAGGAGAAATCTATTCGTTTGGGGACTGGGTGGAGTCATTTTGCCGTTCATCGGAATCAAACTGATCGACGTCATACTTACCGCCCTGCACCTGGTATAGAATTTTAACAGGAGACGCACATGTTGCGATATCTTTCGAAAGGTCTTTGGCTCTTGATATTTGGAGTTGTTATCTGCTGCATTATTTACCCTCTTGCATTGTGGGTAGCCGGGCAAACATTTTTCCCCTTCCAGTCCAACGGAAGTATGCTTAAAGGGCCGAACGGGAAATATGTGGGATCGGAATTGATCGCCCAGCCCTTTACCAAGGACGGCTATTTCTGGCCCCGGCCCTCCGCCGCTTCCTACGACGCAAGCGCCTCGTCCTCCTCGGCCCTTGCCGCCTCAAATTATCAACTGCGCGCCAGGGTAGCGCAGACTCTGGGACCGATCGTCCGGTACAAGAGCGGGCCAAAAACGGGACAGCTCGTTGGACCCGATATCGAGAACTGGTTCCACGCGGATGAGTTCCAGGGAAAGTCCCACATCGTTGCGCAATGGGCCGATCTGCATAATGAACTCGCGCAGGCCTGGGTCAAAACCGACACGGCGCACACCGATTACGTCAACGCCTGGGCCAAGGCCAATCCCGATATAGTTGCCCAATGGATCAAGGAAAACCCTTCCACTGCGAAACCACAGGCCGGCGACCTGGCAGTGGCTTTCTTCGAGGACTTTTCACGGAAAAACCCGGGCAAATTTCTTTCCGCGGAAACAAAAACCGGTCCCGACGGGAAGACGGTAACGACCATCGAGGTAGTCGATTCGGGTAGCGACATTCAATCGACGTTCTTCGACATGTGGCGCCAGAACCATCCGAATGCCTCTCTTCAGGATATTCCCGGCGATTATGTCACGACCTCGGCTTCCGGGCTCGATCCCGATATCACCCTTGAAAACGCCGAATTCCAACTGCCAAGGGTTGTTTCTGCTCGTGCCAAGGACTCAAACCGAAATCCGGCCTGGGTTCAAAAAGAAATCGAGCAGATTTTGCGCAAAAACGCGTCCGCGCCTCTCGACGGGCTTGCGGGCGAGAAGTTTGTAAATGTGCTTGAGGTCAATCTGGCGCTGGACAAAGTGTATGGCGCGCTGAAATGACCTCGCTTATCGCTTGAATCTGCCGGCAACAGTATTGAACGCGGCGGACAATAGAGTAAGTGTCTTGCGATAGATACCCACTCAAACAACTTTTGAGACGCATGCGGCAGCCGGGATGAGAGACTGCCGTATGCGTCCGAAATCGTGGGTTTTGCCGGCCGTTATTCCTCCTGGCTTTCGTTGGGCCACCTCGTAGTGGGTGCTCGATGCTTCATGGCAAAGGGATGTTTCCAGGGAATGAGCCGGCTAAAGGGAAAGCTTAAAATGAAAAGCAAAGGCGGTCGTCCCCTATTATACAAATCGCCTTGGGACCCTGGTCCTTTGGATTATTCTGATGAGCTGTTTCCTTATGAAGCTTCCCAAGAAATTTCCGGAGTTTAATTTTCAAATCGACTACTTCGGTCGGCCTGCCGATCCGATAGGAGCGCAAATCCCGGCCAAACTTTCGCAAAGCTAAGAGTTGCAGGGGAAGGGAAACAGCAGTGTTTTTTTTGCGACTCCTGCCCCCGGGCCTCAATGGCGTTCACTTAAGGTCTGTTTGTCTCACGCAAAGCCGCGAAAATTGAACCCGTAAAAAGCGCCATTTCGGACTGGTCCTCGAGGGCTAATTCAGGCCTGGAGCGCTCA
>JBMFHI010000217.1:0-2024 GCA_049976905.1 Syntrophobacteraceae bacterium
AGTCAAATTCGTCGACGGAATTCAGCAGGAAGATGCGCCGCCGCTCGACGCTGTACACAACATTTGACAATAGCTCGGAGTCAAGAGCACAAGAGCTGTGAGGGAACCGAAAATATCGATCGCTCTTTTTACAAACAACCACTTCTTAAACGCATTTTGCCGACCTCTTATATCCGGGTAGACCGTAAGGTCCGCGGCTGGAACCATCCGGCCGGGCTTTTCAGGAAAAAAGCAAAAACTGATATGGACCCTCTCAACTACCTCTGCGTCCAGCTTCCAGATAAGTTTGGTCTTGATTCTTTTGCCAAGGGACTCGCAGAGGGTATAGTCGTTTTCACTCGATACCTCGGTAAAAATTATACCGGCCACTACATTTTGTGTGTACCATCCTAAAATGTCGGTGTCCCTTTTGACGGCCCAAAGACATGAGAATAGCTTCGCCCCAATGTTGGAGCCAGGTTGGCTTTGGACCCCCTCGAGCGAAAGGAGCACCAATAGGAAACGGTTCTTCGAGCGCTCCGATCTTTTGCGTTCCAATTCCAAGATTTTCCTGAAAGCTTGCTCACAGCATCCAAGCCCATGTCCCGAGCAAGACTTTTCGCATGCGGGCGGAAATTTTGCGGCCGCCCCAGGGGATGCATCCTTCATGACTGCCTTCCGATTTATAAGTTCAATAACCCGGCGTCCTCCAACATCCCGGAAGATACCGGCGCGGAAGCGTTGCCGCGGCAACTGCAGGGGTGGGCTGCGATAGTTTGCCAAGACCCCGCCGGCGGGCAGGTTAGAACGGCCCTCTTAAAACTTACAAATACCTGTATATGGACGGGGGAATGTAAAAGCGTCTCTTGTTGAGAACAACTCCCAAGATATTTCCCCCTACCCTCGTGATGCTGTCCCTTAGCCTTTTGGTCGTTTGCCATCTCGACTTCTCGGCCTCCACCATCAGCACCACTCCATCCACCTTCGAAGCTATGGCAAGACCATCGGGTGAGATCGCCAAAGGCGCAGAGTCGATTAAAACCAGCTCAAAACTCACCCTGAGCTTTTCGCACATCCTCTCAAAAGCCGAGTTAAAGATTTCAGGCGTGGAAACAGAGGAATTGGAACAGCCGCTTACAAACAGTCTGGACTGCCCTGCGCGTTGGAAAGACTCCTCGATATTTTTCCCGCTCTTTAGAGCTTCCACCCAATCCATGCCGCCTCGCAGACCAAAGAAGCGATCCTGGCTCTGATTGAGCCTGTCTGCGTCAACCAAAAGCACCGAATGGCCGATCAGGTCGGCTGCAACCTTCGCAAACTCCCGGGAAATTGTCGAAGTCCCCTCCCCCTCCCTTGCGCTTATGAATTGAACGATTCTGGAGTCATGGTGAGGCAAAAGGGTCTCGACGACCTTATAGAGCCTTAGCATTTCGTCTTCGAACCCCAAGCGCGCAAGTTGCAGGCAGGCGAAGGGCACGGGGGATTCACGCACAGTTTCTCCCCCCCCCTGTTTCTTTTCACGGTAAACATTTTGCAACGCCTCGTAAATCTTGCTCATCTACGCATTCCCTTCCTGGCGCTGCATCCCGGAAATCATGGGATACCCGCAACCAGTCGGTGGGCACGATAAAGCCTTGGTCACCCCATATTGTCTCCGATCTCTCCGGTAACCGAAATAAAGCCTTTTCTGGTCTCTATGCCGTAGAAAATAGCGACCGAGGCCTCCTTGTGACTCGGGCTAAGAAACAGGAAGCCCGGCTCCGGAGTTAGGTGGGAAGGACTTTTTTTGAATTTGTAAAAATTCGAGGTACATTCCTGTCTTAGTCCTTTATGGCAATGGCAATCAGCACGGGAAGAGCCAATTTTTTTTCCGCTTCCATGGCCGTACTCATCACCTGCTTGTTCATTTCCAAAATCCAGACGATCCCAAGACTTGCAAACAGAGCAAAAATAATGGCCCCCGCAAACAAAAGGAGAAGGGGTTGGGGGGGATTTTCCGGGCTAAGCGGGGCGGAGGCCGGTTCAATGACGCTTACACTCGTCAT
>JBMFHI010000218.1:0-1996 GCA_049976905.1 Syntrophobacteraceae bacterium
ACGTGGGGCCAGACATTTTGAGCCGCCTGGCTTGCGAGCGCCTCAAAATTGTCCCGCATGAAGGGAAGGCAAAGCGACTCAAGATAGGCGGCCAGATTCGTTGGGGTGGGTTTTTTGTCCGCAATTCTATTTTTTCCCATCGATTCCATCCTTTTTGGATTCCTTTTGGTAAATGGATAGATCGGGCCACTGGACTTCCAGTTCCAAAAGATCGGCTCTTCGAGTAAGCATCAGTGCGCCGGGCTCGGGCAACCGCCTTGTGCGTTGCTCGCATAGATTTGCGATGTATTCACAGGAAAACGCCTGAAAGTGGAATGCGTCTTCCATGGCCCCAGCCACCTGCTCCGCGCCGTAGATTTCGCTTAGGGCGACAATTTTTTGTACGTGATGGCGCGGATTCATGCGGCGCTTTTCAAGCTCGCGGTAGTAGTCGGAAGCGTGTTGGGAAAGGGAGAGGAAGCGCATGAAGATCTTCTGGTCACGGGCCTTTTTGCGTTGAGCAACCAACTCTTTTGGATGGTCCGGGTCCTCGAAGTCAATATTTCTGTCGTAGGACCTTGCGTGGCGAGCGATGAGCTTATCGCCGCAGTAAATACAGAGCCTGTCCGGATATGCTTTAAGCGTGAGGTTCGCCCCGGCGTATTCCGCAGGAACGGAGTAATGGTTTGAATCAAGTGTTACCCGAAACTGCGTGGAGGCGCGCACTTGGGAGATCGTGCCGATATCGTAAGGATGAGCGGGAAGAGGTAAAAGGGATTGTTTTTCTTCGGAAAACATCTCGAACGGTTTCTTTCTGGTTTCCCCATGGATTCGGACGTTGGCGATTGTATCGAGCCACTGCCTGGAAACGTTGCCCATTGCGTCGAATTGGGGAAGCTGAAGACCGGCCAGAAGATTTTTCTTAACATAGCCCACCCCGTTTTCAACGCGTCCCTTCTCGTTTCCTTTCCCGACGCCGCACGGAGCTATTTTGAAACCAAAGTGGTTTGCGAAGTCGAGGTACTTCGGGTTAAAAACCGGGGCATGCCCGACGATCCGCTTCAACACGGCGCTTTTGAGATTGTCGACCATAATCTTTCCGGGCACTGAGCCAAAGGCGTCGAAAGCGTTCTGATGGCAGGCGAGCCAATGCTCCATGGTCTGTGATACCGTGAACTCGAGATACATCATCCGGCTGTAGCAAAGGACCATCACAAAGAAGCTGAGCCTCCTTGTGCTCTCTCCAGTCCTTATTGTGCCCAATGATCCCCAATCGACCTGGGCGAACTCACCGGGTGCAAACGCCAGCTTTAAAAATGCCGGGCTGCGTTTCGGACGAACCTTGTGCACGTATTCTTTGACGATGGTATATCCGCCCTTGAACCCTTCCTCGCGGATTCTTTGCAGGATCTGAGCGGCGCTGTATTGATGGGATTCAAGCATCCGAACGATTGCCCCCTTGAAGGGGTCAAGCTTGCTTGGACGCATAACCGGCGCCCTTTCGCGAAAACGTTTTTCTTGCAACCACTTGGAAACGGTCCGCGGATCAAGACCCAGCTCGTCTGCGATCTGATTGGCACTCAAGCCCTTCTGTTCGTGATAGTTCCTGATTGTTGAAAACAGCTCGAAGTCGATCATGACGTCTCTCCCAACATCTGTTTGAATAGGCGGCCGATGGACACGGCGGCATCCTGAGCTTGGCCTGGCCTGGCGTTTGGCGGGTCGGGTTTGTTCTCGTTGCAGGGATCAAGTGAGAGCACCTGATAGAGGGGGTCCTCGTAGGCTACGAGTTTTGTCCGGATCAGGTTTTGACGGGCCGCATGCAGGGTTTGGACATCCATGCCGAGCCTGCTCATAAGGGAGGCGTCTGAATAGTAGCTAAGCCCCTCCTGATCGGCCACGGTCACCAAAAACAGGTAGAGGGCGGCCGCCGGGTGTGAGCAGGATTCAATGTGGCGGTCACGGACCAGCCGGTGGTCCACCCAGCTGAACTGGCTTGGTATCCGGCGTATCCGCA
>JBMFHI010000219.1:0-1932 GCA_049976905.1 Syntrophobacteraceae bacterium
CTCCGCCGGTATTGTGAGAGGCCGAAACAAGTCCCGCGACATTTGGCTCGAAATGGCCGCGGCACTCCCCGCACCCTCGTGTCGAAAGCCGCTGGTTCCCACCCCTTTTGCAGGTTCGGCGCGCGAAGTCTTAATTTGTTCCTTAAAAGCTGAATCATCATCAACGTTTTTCCCCGGGGTTTCGAATTTTGCAACGATTGCGTCCAGGTGGGAAAAGAGGGGTTCTTGCTTTCGTCTGGTCATATTAATATCCTCAAAGCGGGTTGGTTTTATGCAGGCGCCATGGATCCTTAAGCCTTATCGTATGGAGAATCTATTTTTCGATTATACGTTTGCGCATCGCGTTTTTTTATGGGTGTTAACATTCCGGCGAAAGGCTCGATCTCCGGAATAATGACCATCGCTATATCTCTATTCTTGCATATTTTACTTAATCGATATCGTTTCAGTATATCAGGCTTAAAGCTAAGCCATAGTTGATCGAAGCTGTGGACGTCGTGAATCGTTGGAATATCGCTTTCATGGCCTATGACAGGATAACCCGATATCCGCCTTCCAAGTAACTCATGGTCATCATCTATAAAACCGATCATTCCTCCATTGTGAATACAGCAGGAAAGGCTTTTGCCTACGCGTCCGGCTCCATAAATGATAATTTTCTTGGTAACTAAAATATTTTTTGAGTTGTCGTTTTCCCATTTTATACGTATTAAGATCCGTGGGAGAAATATCAAAGGTAGAAGCACAAACCAGGTGATGGGCAGGTGGTATAAAAAGTTCCATCTTTGCGTAGTTATGATAGTTATGGCACTGGCAAAACAGGCAAGGCTTGCGCAGAGGGTCAGGCGAAAAGAATCCGACATGGAAAAATAGCGCGCTGATTGTCGGTAGCAGCCGCCAAGACAGAATATCGCAACGCAAAAGCCCGAGGATAGGAGCCCATCCTTAAAAAACAAGGCTCTATCGGCCTCCTCGGGCCATCCTGAACGTCGCATTACATACGCAAGACTCCAGGCGATCAGGACGGCCGCGATATCCCAGGCTACCAGGGGGGCGTCCGATTTTAGGAATCGGCGCCAGTTGACCGCTCCCGCTACGCTCACCCAAACTCCTCGTATTATCCAGGAGATATCGGTAAAGAGGTTCGCCTCTTTAAAATAGGCGAGATCGACCTTGGCTTTTTGCTTGAAGAGCACTCTGCGGTAGTAGTTCTCGGGGGGTTCGTCTGGAGGGTACAGGCTGCTTTCATTGCGGAAGGCAATTTGGTTAGGTCCAAAGATGCCGGGAACGTAGTGTAATAAATCCGCATACCGGCCCTGGAACATGTCGGCAAAGCCGCAGCTCTCGGGCCTTGGGCCCACAAAAGACATCTCGCCCTTCACAATGTTCCACAGCTGGGGTAATTCATCGAATTTGAGCCTTTCTAGAATCGCTCCCAGAAATGTCATTCTGGAATCCCTTGCGGCCGTAACCGCGGGTCCCTTATCCCCCCAGTTGACAGGGAACTTGCGAAATTTGTACATTTTGAAACGCTTTCCGTGTAAACCGATTCTAACCTGGGTAAAAATTACCTCTCCGGGAGATTCGAGCCATAAAAGAGCGGAAATTACGCCTATTACAGGAGCTGCGATAAGGAAGGCAAGCAGGGCTAGAACAATATCCAGGCCTCTTTTGGAAAAGCCATTCCAGTTGCGGATACGCAAATTGGATTTTAACGAGTTGTCCTGTCCCGTTTTGCGGTAGTCCGCTTGAGAGTTTTTTGCCGAGTTCATTTGCCTAACTCCATAGATAACCCGACACACCCTTCAAACAATCGCTCGAGTCAGGTTCATTACTAAGACCGTTACTAAATTCCGAACACGTGCCATGCCCACAAATCGTTGGTGGGCAACGCTGCGCTTTTGTCCACCCTACACATTCTACACATTCTAC
>JBMFHI010000220.1:0-1919 GCA_049976905.1 Syntrophobacteraceae bacterium
CCTTTACAGTCGGCTCGCGGAAGCCCAGGCGAGTGCGGATAATTGCCCGGTGGCGTTCTATGGTTCGACTTTGCCAGGAATACTCCTTTAACAGGTCTGGCTTCACCCCGACCTGTCGCGCTACAAAATGAAGCACAGCTACAGGAATTTCGTGCGGTCCATCAGGAAATCGTCCGTCAAAATGAAAGAATTTCAGCAACAATGCAAAACCCAACTGCGAAACGCCCTGCTTTTCTCGGATAATTTCGAGTTCGTCCGGCAATAGCATCCAGTTGGACGTCAACTCTTCCTCAGTCCAGACCCGTTTCATTATGCCCTTTCCTGTATTTTCGTGAACTCATATCTCTTGGAGTGACGACCAGGCTTAAAGATTGATGGCTCCAATCACATCAACCCTTCCTTTTTTCAAGGAGTTTCTGTCCCTGTTCGCGTAGACTGCCATCGGGAGCGATATGCCTGTAAAGCGTTTGGCGGGTAATGCCTATCTCCGAGCATAACTCACCCACCACGGTGTCTGTCTTTTCCATCGCAGCGATTGCCAGGCGAAGCTTTGCCGGGGTCATTTTGTACGGACGCCCGCCCGCTCGTCCGCGCGCTCGCGCTGAGGCGAGGCCAGCTCTTGTACGCTCTGCGATCAAATCTTTCTCGAACTCGGCTAAGGCGGCAAAGATGGCAAAGATCAACTTCCCGCCCGAAGTGGTTGTATCAACGGCGGTTCCATGGCCGGTCAGCACTCTAAAGCCAATTCCCCGCTCAGTAAGGTCATGCACCGTATTAATTAGATGCCTTAAATCTCGCCCGAGTCGGTCAAGCTTCCATACGACAAGCGTATCACCCGCGCGGAGCGCCTTTAGACAATTGTCAAGGCCTGGCCGGTCATCGCGCCTTCCTGAAGCCAGATCTTCGTATATATGCCGGTGATCGATTCCGGCAGCCAGGAGAGCATCTTTTTGCAGATCCAGAACCTGGGTTCCATCCGCTTTCGAAACTCGCATGTAGCCGATGAACATTGGCGCCCCTCTATATTATATTGTAAAATAAACGAGCGTTTATGTGACAACGCAGGCGGCATAGTCCTTTCCTATGCAAATGTGTCACTTAACGCGTGTTCTAATCTATGTAAAATTCAGGATCGATGCAATTTGATTATGCGACAGGGCACACCGGTTAAATCTGATTCTTTAAGGCGGGAGAGGATGATTTCAGGTGCAGGATAGGTTGTCTAGACCTCCTTTGTTACAGTTGGCGGCTGGTAGTGTGGATGTTGGGGTTCCCCCTGGTAGCACGAATGTTGGGGTTAGGCCTAATGGGTCGGGCGGGCCGGGACTATCCAGCCCTGAACGAATCGTTGCCATAGCCCAAATCGGCTCAAATAACGAGACGCTTTACAACAAACTGTCCAGTTTTTCTGTAAAAAGCGCACGGCCTCGAGGTTTTTAGTACCCCTTGATTACCATGTGGGGTCATTGTTGGGGTTCCCCCAAGATGCGGGAAAACTGCACGTCCTGTTTGATGAGGGAGGGCAGGGTCAAACCTGCTCTCTACTCTACTCAAACTGTCTCGTATTTCTGTAAAAAGCAACACGTCGCAGGGTTTAACGGTTGATTGAGGAGCCAGACGAAATCAGGTTTTCTTTTCTTCGCCGGTTTTTTAGCTTTTAACCTGTGGTTAGTTCGAATCTAGTGGGATCGCCAAGGACACAGTCTTTCTCTTTGGCGTCTAACCAGCGCCGTAGGCGCATTCAAATTGTTTTGTCCAAAAATCTCCTTCTTGGGGTGAATCGCCCTGCGCGAGAGGGGCGAAGCCCCTGTTAATGACAGGTCCGAGGATTTCCTTTTGGGTGATTGTCCTCGCGCGTGCGGGTTATAAACGGTTATAAACGGTTATCCGGGGGTTTTTCCAGCGTAGCTATTTGAATT
>JBMFHI010000221.1:0-1821 GCA_049976905.1 Syntrophobacteraceae bacterium
GATCGGAAGGAGATCAAGCATGACAGAAAACGGAACTTTTAAAGTTACGCTAACAAACATGTCTTTGACTGAGCTTTTGAAACAACCTGGACTATCCATTCCCGAATGCCAGCGTCAATATTCATGGAACAGCAATCATGTGTATGACTTGTTGAAGGACACCATCGGGCGCAAAGAACCCTATCTTTTGGCAACGACTGTGGGAAATCAGAATAAACGGCCGGAATGAGAGAGTATTTTTCAGAATAGATTTTCCTGCCCAAAATGTCGCCGGGCATCTTGGGGTCGGCATTGATCCCTCGCAAAACTGTCCCACGCCTCGGCGCATGGTCATCGTCTCGGCGGTGCCGTCAATCGGGGCGATGCGCATGGCCTCTCGCAGGTGCTCAGATGCCTCCCGTAAAACGGGAGGCAATGTAAACCGTGAACCGCTCATAGCGGTTGTAAACTCTGGCCACCTTAAAAGGGGGGTAAATCGCCGCAGCTTTCAAACTTTCAAACCGGGCAAGCTCGATCCCGATGAGTTTGACCGGCGCGCTACAAGAAAACCCCTCATGCCGGCTTTCTATTTTGATTCGTTTTCATCCATCTCTTTTCTATTAGCCTCTTCTGCCTTAAAGTAACCACGGAAACTGGGGGAAAAAAATGGACAAGCAGGGTCGGGGGCAAGCGGATGTTTAAAGAGTATGAGAGGAGATTTTTTTCCAGGACCGACAGGGGAAGAGTTTTCATACTGTTTTGGGCCATGGCGGCGGTGCTTTCGCTTAACGGCTGTGTGAGCGTCCCGCAGGTGGGACCGTCGTTTTGCTATTATCTGGCCAGGCAAAAGAGGCTCCCGGACGCGGACAGTTTCTCCCAGCGCATGGCGCGGGACGACGCCATGCAGGGCGAACACCTGGTCGGCGGCAACCGGGTGAGCCTGCTTCTAAACCGGCCCGCGGCTTACAAAGCCATGTTCCACGCAATCAACATCGCGAAAAAAGAGATCGATATAGAGACCTTTATTCTTTCCAGCGACAGGGCTGGAGAAGCTTTCGCCGACATCTTGAGGCAAAAAGCCGCTCAGGGCGTTCGAGTGAACCTTATCTATGACAGCATTGGCTCCTTCTGTAGCTCGAAGACCTATTTCCAGAGCTTAAAAAATGCCGGCATCAAGGTCCTGGCCTTCAATCCGGTCACTCCGCTCAGCGGATTGCCTCTTCGCGGCCGGTGGTCGCTCGATCATCGGGATCACCGCAAGCTTGCCGTAGTGGACGGTTCGACGGCGTTTGTGGGCAGCGCCAATATTTCCAACGTTTGCGGCACAACGGCCGGCATGTTCCTGGGCACCACCGGCGAACAGTTGCCCTGGCGCGATACGGACATTGAAATTAAAGGACCCGTCGTCGCGAAATTCCGAGAGCTCTTTTTCGCTACATGGCGAAGGCAACAGGGACCGCCCATCGGAGAAAAGTTCTCCATTCCCCCTCCCCAACCCGTGGGCAATGCTTTGGTGATGGCGGTGGGCAGCACGTGGGGGGCAAAGAATCGGGACAACTATTTCGCCTACCTTGCCGCCATAGACGCGGCAAGACATTCCATAGACCTTACCTGCGCCTATCTCATTCCAGACAAACACACTCTGGAGGCGCTCACGGCCGCGGCCCGACGCGGCGTGGCCATAAGGATCATCGTTCCCCACAAAAGCGATTCGGCGCCGGCGCTCTACGGCGCGCGCGCCTTCTACGCACGACTCTTGCGTGCGGGCATAAAGCTCTACGAGCGAAAAGGCGTCATCTTACACGCCAAAACCGCTGTAATCGACGGGGTTTGGTCCACGGT
>JBMFHI010000222.1:0-1758 GCA_049976905.1 Syntrophobacteraceae bacterium
GAAAAAAAGGAGATGAAAGAAACACAATACGATATGTGTCCGAATCCACCTGAGCGCTCCAGGCCTGAATTAGCCCTCGAAGACCAGTCCGAAATGGCGCTTCTTACGGGTTCACTTTTTGCGGCTTCGCGGCTTTGTATGAGATAAGCAGATCTTAAGTCAACGCCATTGCCGCCTGGAGGCCGGTGGTCTCCTTATCTTCCTCTCAAACTTGCAACCCCTTGCGTATCGTTTTGGTAAAGGGTTTTCTCAATACGCCAACCTCGGTGATTATACCCGAAATATATTTGCTGGGCGTTACATCGAAGGCCGGATTCAAGGCGCTAACACCCTGCGGCGCAATTCTTTTTCCATTAAGGTTTGTCACCTCGCTCGGGTCCCTTTGTTCGATCGGAATCCCTGAGCCGTCCTGAAGCCCCGGGTCGATCGTGGAGCGCGGAGCGGCGATGTAGAAAGCAACATTGTGGGTCCAGGCCAGCACTGCCACCATGTAGGTGCCGATCTTGTTTGCCGTGTCGCCGTTTGCCGCGATCCGGTCGGCTCCGACTATGACCACGTCGATCATCCCCCGGCTCATAAGACTTCCAACCGCATTGTCGGTAATAAGCGTAACCGGGATCCCCGCCCGCATCAACTCAAAGACCGTAAGCCTTGCGCCTTGCAGAAAGGGCCTTGTTTCGCAGGAATAGACACTGATGGTCGGATCGGCTTCAAAGCTGGCCCTGATTACCCCCAGTGCCGTACCGTAATCGGCTGTTGCAAGGGCTCCCGCATTGCAATAGGTTAGAATTCTGGCCCCTTTGGGTACAACCTCCCGGCCCCATTTGCCTATCTGCACATTCGCCGCGATATCTTCCTGCAAAATGGCGTTGGCCTCGGCCAGGATGCCCTTCTGAAGCTCGCTCACCTGCGCATTGGGATTCTCTACGACTATCGAATGCACTCTCTCCACCGCCCATCCAAGATTTGCTCCCGTTGGACGAGCCTCGCGCACCTTGGCGCAAATCTTTTTAAATCTTTGCCTGAATTCCTTTGGATCCTCGGTTTGGATCGATCTTGCCCCCAGGGCCAGCGCAAGCGCTCCGGCCACGCCAACCGCCGGCGCGCCTCGAATGGCCATTGTCTTTATGGCCCGGATCACCTGCTCGGGCGTTACGCAAAAAAGAATTTTTTCCCGGTGAGGCAGTATCCTTTGGTCAAGTATGGCTACTGCCTCGCCTTCCCATTTAATCGGCGGCATCCATTGCTGCGGCATCGAGGTCTCCTGCAAAAAAAAATTAGCCGTTCAGTTTTTTCTTCAAAATGTCATTTACGATCTGAGGGTTGGCCTTCCCCTTGGTCTTGCGCATGACCTGGCCCACGAAAAACCCGATAAGCTTGTCCTTACCGGCCTTGAACTGCGAGACTTCCTTCGGGTTTTCCGACATCACCTGGTCGACTGCCGACTCGATTTCAGACTGGTCGCTAACCTGCACAAGCCCCTTTTCGTCCACGATGCTTTGAGCCGATTTGCCGCTCGAAAACATCTCCTCGAAAACGGCCTTGGCTATCTTGCCGTTGATTACCCCCGAATCGAGCAACCGCAAAAGCTCGCCGAGATCCCGTGGCGATACCGGACAATCCTCGATTTCCCGGTCGCTGTGGTTTAGGGCGTGCATAAGCTCGGACATTATCCAGTTGCTTAGCGGCTTGGGGCGGCAAAACTCCTTTAGCGCCTCTTCGAAATAAAGCGCGAGGGCTTTGGAGGAAGTCAATACC
>JBMFHI010000223.1:0-1614 GCA_049976905.1 Syntrophobacteraceae bacterium
GCTCAGTTCCAGCCCGCAGGAGACATTGCAGGCCTTCTTTCACAAGCCGACGGCGTGGGCCTTGGCCTGGTGCCCGGAGAAAATGAGGATATTCGCTCGCTAAAGCACACGCTTCTTTTCGGGATGAAAGGCGTGGCGGCTTACGCGGACCATGCCCGCATTTTGGGCCAGGAAGACGAGGCGGTTTACGGTTTCCTTTTCGAAGGGCTTGCATCGCTTAGCCGAAACGACCTTGGGGTAAACGATCTGATCGGGCTGGTTCTAAAATGCGGTGAAGTAAACCTAAGGGCCATGGAGCTTTTGGATGCCGGCAACACCGGCGCTTACGGCCATCCGGTCCCCACACCGGTCCCGCTTGGCCACAGGAAGGGCAAGGCGATACTTGTATCCGGCCACGACCTGACTGACCTTGAAGCGATTTTAAAGGAAAGCGAGGGCAAGGGGATATACGTCTACACCCACGGCGAGATGCTTCCAACCCACGGCTATCCCGGACTTAAAAAATATCCGCATTTCTACGGCCATTACGGGACGGCCTGGCAAAATCAGCAAAAGGAATTCCCAAGCTTTCCGGGCTCAATCCTTATGACGACAAACTGCATACAAAAACCCGGCCCGGTTTACGCGGACAACATTTTCACAAGCGGTTGCGTGGGCTGGCCGGGAGTGAGCCACATTGAAAATCGAGACTTTTCCCCGGTTATAGAAAAGGCGCTGGCGCTGCCCGGTTTTTCCGAGGATTCCAATGGGAAGACGGTCATGGCGGGATTTGCCAGAAACGCTGTGCTGGGGGTTGCCGACAAGGTGATCGAGGCGGTTAAGGGCAAGAAAATTCGCCACTTTTTCCTGGTAGCCGGCTGTGACGGCGCTAAACCGGGCCGCAACTACTACACCGAATTCGTCGAAAAGGTCCCAGGAGACTGTCTGGTTTTAACACTGGCCTGCGGGAAGTTCCGGTTTTTCGACAAGGACCTTGGGTCGATCGAGGGAATACCGCGACTTCTAGACATCGGACAGTGCAACGACGCATACTCGGCGATACAGATCGCGCTTGCGCTTGCCAAGGCCTTCGGAGTCGGGGTAAACGATCTGCCCCTTTCGATGATTCTGTCGTGGTACGAGCAAAAGGCGGTAGCGATTCTTTTAACGCTTTTGCATCTGGGCATAAAAAACATCCGGCTGGGTCCTTCTCTTCCGGCCTTTATCAGTCCGGGTGTGCTCGATGTTTTGGTGAAGAACTTCCAGATCAAGCCGATAACTACCCCGGATGAAGATCTCAAGGCGATCCTGGGTTAACGGTTCCATGATGCACACAGGCGGGTTGGCGGAGCCCTCAAGGCGTCCGCCAGCCCGCGGGGAGGATAGCCATGAAGTGTCCGGGTCAAGACACAAGGTACTGGGGGCCGGAATCGGTCTACGAGACGACTTGTCCCAAATGCGGCGGACCCGTCGAATTTTTCAAGGACGAGAGTTCAAGGAAGTGCCGCAAATGCGGCGAAAAGGTCCTTAACCCAAAAATGGATTTCGGCTGCGCGGTCTACTGCAAGTACGCCGCCCAGTGCCTCGGCGCCGACATGCCCCCCGAGCTTCTGGCCAAAAGGAGCGATCTGCTAA
>JBMFHI010000224.1:0-1612 GCA_049976905.1 Syntrophobacteraceae bacterium
ATAGGCCTCACCGGTTTTGCCCAGGCCGGTTGTGTCCGAAAGAAGCGGGTCCTGAGTTCCCTTCGCATCCAGGACAGAAAAAACAGCCGCTTTCATCCTAGTGTCTTTGCCGAAGACCGGCACAGTAAGATGCAGGTACCATTCGCGGTTGGAATGCTGCATCAAATTGCTCAGGACCGGGCCGTTGGCGGCTTGCATGTTTTCGAGATCCTTGAGATACATTTTAGAGACAATCATCTCACTCTTAGGTTCGGTAGAAGCAATGAGCCTTCCGGACAGGCTGATTACGTGGATGCTTTCGTAGGCCGAAGACTTGCCGCGCGTGAGAGCAAGGGAGTCGTTGACAAGGGCGGTCCTCAGCGCCAGGGAGTCCTTGGAATCGGTGGCGGCGCCGGCGGCAAGGTCCCTGATGGCGGATAGTCTGGAAAGAACCCCTATGTCTCCCAGTCTTTCCTGGTACCATGTATCAAGCTTGTTCGCGCGGTCTTGCGCAATGGTCTGAATGTGCATGTAGGCGGACTTGATGAGCGTGTTTTCAGCGGCCCGGTACAATCCCATCCCCATAATTACAATGGGAATGACCGCAACTATGAAGAAGGCGGCCAAAAACCTGTGTGAAATTTTCTCTTTCAATCGGAACATATCATGCCTGTTGGTGATGAGCGAGTCGATGCTAAAAATTAGCGACTAATTATAAGGCCTTCAGGCTTCGAGGCGATCCTTTTTTTCGTTTACACTATAGCCGCCATCAGGCGGCTATTTAAGCTGAGAGGAAAACCATGCTTGATTGGTTTTTACAGAAGGAAGCGGGATTTGAAATCTCAGAAGATTCTGGAATTGAAAAAATTTTTCAATTGGCGTTGAAAAGAAATTTCACCTTGCCTTCTTGCCTCTTAGTCGTCCAATCTCGGGTAAGTCTATCCCCTTAGGTCTAAAAAGGGGCAAGCATCCCTCTGCCTGCCCCTTTGTCATGTTTAAAATCCTACAAACAGGTAAGCGTTGAGATATATTACGTTTTATCTGGCTTTACCCCTTCGGCCTCCATCTTCTTGAGGTATTTTTGGGGATTTTTCTTGAATTGATCGACACAACCCTTGCAGCAAAAATAAATGCGTTTGCCGTGATAGTCCACGTAGACTTTCTTATCGATCTTGTTGCCCAGGACCGGGCACTTTGTCTGAGGCGCAGCCAGAGCAATTGCGGGGATGGCCGAGCTAAAGGTCAGCAGCCCCAGGAGTACCCCCAAAAGTACGATCAGCCTGAATCTTCTCATGTTTTCTCCTTGTTTGATTGAAGTCAGAGTGAAACACTCCAAATCTTTTCCGGTTACGATGGCATGTGGCGAGACTGTTGCAAATGGAAGACCATTTAGAAGGAATCCATGGATATTATTTTAACGCTGTTTTGTGTTTTGATAGTGTCTTTGGGCAACCCCAACATACGCACTACCAGGGGCAAACGGGGAAATGATTATCAACTAGTGTGACATCCCGTAAATTAGCTGATATATTATATGTAGTTGGTTGGCACGAAAAGCTGTGCCCACCCTTGTATTATTACCGTAGAGAGCATGGAACTACCGGGATCGCGACGAACTATCGGAGGGCCGCCG
>JBMFHI010000225.1:0-1570 GCA_049976905.1 Syntrophobacteraceae bacterium
GCGGAGGGGTAAATTCGGCCTCGATACAGATAGCACATCTTGCGGGGGCAACCGTCTACGTGGTGGCAAGCAACGCTAAGAAGGCGCAAAAGGCCCTGGAGCTGGGCGCGGATTATGCGATAGATAGATCGCAGGTAAACTGGGCAAAGGAGATCCACCGGCTAACGCAGCGTCGGGGCGTCGATCTTGTGGTCGACAACGTCGGGGCGGCCACCTTGCAAACCAGCATGTCGGCGGCGGCAAGGGGGGGCAGAATCGCGATCGTTGGCAATACGAGCGGAGCGATAAGCGAAATCGACATTCGGATGATTTTTGGCAAGCAGATAAGTTTGATCGGGAGTACAATGGGGACTCCGAAGGATTTTCGCGACGTCGCCCGCATGCTTTGGAGCGGAAAAATCAAGACGGTTATAGAGGAGATCCTGCCGCTTTCGGAAGGAAAGCGCGGCTTTGAGAGGATGGAGCGAGGCGAGCTTTTCGGAAAAGTTGTGCTTGTGCCGTAAGGGAAGTGGACCGGGCGCTTAGAGACAGGAGGGCGAGGTGGACAAAAACCAGGCGATATGGAATCAAAGGGTGGCGCAGACGCTAATAGAAAACCTCGAAAGGCGCCACATGAGCGCGAGCTATGCCGAAACCGGCGCACAGGCGCTCGAGGAGGTGGTCGCGATGATCCCGGAAGGGGCAACCGTCTATCGGTGCGGATCGGTTACCACCACGACGATCGGGGTGTGGAAAAGACTTTCCGAAATGACGGGGGTGAAGGTGATCGATCCCTACCAGCACGGTCTAAGCCACGAGGAAAGCCTTGAGTTAAGACACAAGGGGCTTGGGGCCGACATCATGCTAGCCAGCTGCAACGCCATTACCCTTGATGGAAGGCTCGTTAGCCTGGACGGGCTTGGAAACCGGGCGGCGGCGATGATGTTTGGCCCCCGCAAGGTGATCCTGATTGTAGGGATGAACAAGGTGAGCGAGGACCTTGACTCGGCTCTATCCAGGGTTAAAAATTACGCGGCGCCGGTAAACGCCATCCGCCTTGGGGTTGAGACCCCCTGTTCGCGCGACGCAATTTGCCATGACTGCCGGTCCCCTCAGCGCATCTGCAACATGTGGAGCATTATCGAGGGCAATAAGGTTGCGGGGCGCATTCATGTCAAGCTTGTGGGGGAGACTTTGGGGTATTGAGGTCTCGGGCTAACCACCCAAAGCGGGATAACGGTTGGCAGGATTAGCCAGACGAGTTGCTGCTACCGCATGTGGCTGCATTATTTCTTTTCCGGTTTTTATGAGACCCCCGGAACCGATAATGCCATACCCACGGGCAGAAACCTGCCGGGGTGTTAAACTTGAATTTATTCCGGATCAAACCACATGGTAGGACACGGCGGGGCTGTCATAGAACTTTTTCCACTCGCAGTGATCTCCGAGCAGCTTATCATGCCGGCCACTTTTCAGTTAGAGCGCGCTATAAACTCGATCTGCACAGAGTTTTCGTAATCGTTCACCGGGGTTGAATGCCGATCAATTTTTTAGCTTGCGTTCGAAACCATAATAAGCTATTCCATCATGC
>JBMFHI010000226.1:0-1280 GCA_049976905.1 Syntrophobacteraceae bacterium
GGAACGGGAGGCATCCCGCTCGATAGCTTGTGGAAGCGGCTTTTATTCGCCTGGACTCAATCCGACATAAACATTTTGCTTACCTCCTATCTCCGGCCGGAAAGCAGGATTCAGATCTGGAGGCGCGTTCAAGAGCGCGTGGCCAAGATCGCTCCGTTCCTGCGCCTAGACAGCGACCCCTACGCCGTGCTTAGCGAGGGGAAACTCTACTGGATCCAGGATGCCTACACCGTCTCGGATCATTTTCCCTACTCCAGCATTCAAGCGCAGGAAGGGCTCAACTACATTCGAAACTCCGTAAAGGTCGTTGTGGACATGTACAACGGAACCGTTCTGTTCTATGTCATGGACCCGAGCGACCCCGTCCTGGCAGTCTACCGGCGTGCGTTTCCCGGCCTCTTTAAGAACCTGGGTGAGCTCTCGGCGGACCTGAAAACGCATCTGCGGTATCCGGAGGATCTTTTTTCCATCCAGGCAGACCTGTACAGAACATTCCACATGACCGATCCGCAGGTCTTCTATAACCGGGAGGACCTCTGGGTGCTCCCCCAGGAGAAGTACGCGGGCAACGCTCTGGCGATGCAGCCCTATTACATCCTGATGAAGCTCCCCGGAAGCGACCAGCTGGAGTACCTCCTCATGACTCCTTTTACGCCTCAGAAGCGAGATAACATGATCTCCTGGATGGCCGCCAGGTGCGATTTCCCCCAATACGGGAAGATGCTTGTCTATCAACTTCCCAAGGAGAAGCTGATCTACGGTCCGATGCAAATTGAAGCCATGATCGATCAGAACACTACGATCTCCCAGCAACTGACCCTCTGGGACCAAAAGGGGTCCAAAGTCATTCGCGGAAACCTGATCGCTGTGCCGATCGAGAACTCTTTTCTCTACGTGGTGCCGGTCTACCTCACGGCGGTAGGCACTGACTTCCCCCAACTCAAGCGCGTAATAGTGGTTTCCGGGGGCAAAGTGGCTATGGCGCCCACACTCGAGGAGGCAATCCAAGCCGTTTTCGGTACTCGGAAACCCTGCAAACCTTCGCAGGCGCCGGGTCTGCAACCGGAATTGGGCCAGGCGAGGACGCAGTTCGATGAGGCACAGAAGGCAATCCAGCAGGGGGACTGGGAGAAATTCGGAAAGGCGATGGACGTGCTCAAGCGCTTGCTGAGCGGCCCGGCGCGATAGGGTTTGTCAAAGTCCGCGCCTTGGCCTCCCCACCGCAGCCCGGCCTTCCGACCAAGATAGACGTAGAGGAGAAACTATGAGCGAAAGAACCC
>JBMFHI010000227.1:0-1257 GCA_049976905.1 Syntrophobacteraceae bacterium
ATTTTTCAAATCTCTCTCGAACGATCTCCAATTGTGAGACTATGCTGTCACCCATGCCTCTACCTCCTTAAAATTCAAGGTGACGCCAGGATAAATCATCTCGGCTTGCGAGTTAAGCACGCCTGCCGCAAGGACACGATATTCCACTGGTCATCGCCGATGAAAGTCAGGCGGCAATGGCCTAAATAAACCACCTTTCCTCCGAGTTCCCTCACCATCTAAAGCCTCTGGAGATCATACTGAAAATATTTAGGCCCCTTGGCCCGGCTACTCTAACTTTTTCAAAGCCATCCTCACTTCTTCCTTAACCGTCCCCTGGCTGTGCAGATTGAATTTTTCCAGGCCGGCTCTTGCCCGTTTTCCTCCAATGCGTCCCAGAGACCAAGCCGCCATGCTCCTTACTCTTTCATCCGGATTGTCTTCAAAAGCCCGTATAAGCTCGGGAACATAGGAGGGATCAAGGGTATTTCCCATAGCGCGCGCAACGTTCATCTTCCAGCGCCAGATATCTTCGTAGCGCATGTAAAACATATGAGGGTTTATCCTGGTTTCAAAATATGTGCGGTCCATGTGCAAAAGTCTGGCTAGATTGAAATCTTCCATTATTTTAAATACCTTCGGGTTTGGTTCCAGGCTCTTGGCCAACCAGGCCCGGTTGCGCGGACAAACGTTTTGGCAGTTGTCGCACCCATAGACCCACAACCCCATCGGTTCGCGCAGTTCCATCGGGGTAAGACCGCGGCCGAAATAGGTAAGAAACGAAATGCATCTGCGGGGATCGATCTTTCGGGGGCCTTTCAAGGCCCCGGTAGGGCAGGTGACCATGCACGCATTCTTGCACCAATCCGGGCAACCAACTTCAAGGGTGGGTTTTGCGGGCGTAAATTCCTGGTCGGTCAAAATGGCGATGGGCAAAACCCAGGAGCCTCGATACACTGCTCTATGGGGATAGAAAAGACAGTTTTTACCGAAATTGCCAAGGCCCGCCCGGGCGGCGGCCAAGCGATGGGGCAAATTAAAGGGCGCCTTGGTCCGAAGCGAATGATCGTGGAGAAAGTTGCGAAAGGTCTTAATTTTCAGGGCCAGTCCATCTTTGGTTACCCGGTCGTCGTCGAGGTAGCACCGGCCAAAATGCTTCTCCATGTAAGGCGGGAAAGATCGGTCAAAATAGCTTGCCAACACCACGATGATTGATATGGCCTCGGCCATGATGTTTTTGGGGCGTGTTCCGGCCATGAGGTTCAGCCCGGCTTTGAT
>JBMFHI010000228.1:0-1223 GCA_049976905.1 Syntrophobacteraceae bacterium
GATATGTTCCGTGTACCATCGTCCCCTATACCCACTCAAGTTTCAATCCACGCCCGCCATGGAAGGCACGATATGATGAAATGGCCTGGATACTGGGTTGCAGCAAAGAGTTTCAATCCACGCCCGCCATGGAAGGCGGGCGATATCTCGGCATTATGATACGTGCGCCTCGTTTTGTACGGTTTCAATCCACGCCCGCCATGGAAGGCGGGCGATATGAAAGATCAAAATCCCGCCCGCCTGGCAGAACGTGTTTCAATCCACGCCCGCCATGGAAGGCGGGCGATATCCAGACTTGCTAAGCGACTGGCGACAGAGATAGAGGTTTCAATCCACGCCCGCCATGGAAGGCGGGCGATATTCGGTAGACGTAGGGGCTGGCCACGATAGCCCTTCGTTTCAATCCACGCCCGCCATGGAAGGCGGGCGATATCATGGCTTCTATTCCGATCCGATCCTTTTTTCTTGTTTCAATCCACGCCCGCCATGGAAGGCGGGCGATATGGGTGGACGCGTCGGTAAGGATCGCGGGTGCCTCAGTTTCAATCCACGCCCGCCATGGAAGGCGGGCGATATCGCCCCGTCCCGGTTTTTATCTCAATCATTAGGAGTTTCAATCCACGCCCGCCATGGAAGGCGGGCGATATTTCATATACTGCTCATATAATCTTCAGTGACACGTGTTTCAATCCACGCCCGCCATGGAAGGCGGGCGATATATGGCACCGTTTACACAGCGCCTGCCAGTTCAAGTTTCAATCCACGCCCGCCATGGAAGGCGGGCGATATCACCCGACCCTGGTTTCTGGCTTCTGGATTTAGGGGTTTCAATCCACGCCCGCCATGGAAGGCGGGCGATATGCAAACCAAATCTTAAATCGCGGCTCAAACTCAAGTTTCAATCCACGCCCGCCATGGAAGGCGGGCGATATGCTACAGGCGTAGCGATACAACTTATCGTCTCGTTGTTTCAATCCACGCCCGCCATGGAAGGCGGGCGATATGTAATTGTCGAGTGCGGCGAGCGTTTTATCCTGGGTTTCAATCCACGCCCGCCATGGAAGGCGGGCGATATGATCGCCCCATCACTCCCGCCGTTCAACCTTAAGGTTTCAATCCACGCCCGCCATGGAAGGCGGGCGATATAAGCCAGCACGTTTTCCAGCCACCGAGACATCCTGTTTCAATCCACGCCCGCCATGGAAGGCGGGCGATATCGTCGC
>JBMFHI010000229.1:0-894 GCA_049976905.1 Syntrophobacteraceae bacterium
AACATCGTAGAACTGATAGTAGAGCCGTATCTCCTGGGCTTGTTGGTACATCTGAAGCAACGGGCGCCAGTCCCACAAACGGATATTCTGAAGCGTATCTTGATTTCTGGCAATCACCGCCGATGTCAGATCCGAGAGGGCCGGGTAAAAGGTTTCCTGGATCGCGTCGAGCCCGTAGGCCTTTCGGGTGAATTCTATATTGTTCTTGAGATACGGGGTTTCGAGGGCCAACTCGTTTGGCTGCACAATGAACCTCTGGAACAGGGCGGGCGCCAGCAAAACCCCGATGAGGTACAAGGCCGCGTAAAGCCCGGCGCCGATGCCGATCACTCTTAACCGAGGCCGGAAGATATTGAGCACAAGCAACAGACACAGCGCCGCCGAGGCGCCGGTCATGATCCAGAAGGAGATCCTGGTAACATGATCGGCCGTATAACCGGCTCCGAAAACTACTCCCTGAGTGGAGTAGAGGAGTTCGAAGTGATCCAGGTAAAATCCCCATCCCCAACCGGCGACCAGAACGAAGAACAGGATGGACACGTGTGGAACGGCTTTTGCGCCCTGGCCTTCCATCAGTCCGTTACTGCCGAGCCGCAGCAACCCAAAGTACAGGTAGAAGATCAGGACGGCCAGAAGGGTAATCAGCGTCAACGCGCTCAGGCCTCGTTGCAAAACCTCATAGAATGGGAGACGAAAAAGATAAAACCCGACATCGACCCCGAAGAGAGGATCGGACAACCCGAAGGGCCGCCCATGGAGAAAGCGAAGAAAAGTATCCCATTGGGAGTGGAAGATGAGCGCAAAAATCAAAGCCGCGGAGCTATTGTCGAAAGTTGTGTATGGCGTGAGTGAAAAGAGCGGCGTATCCTCCCTTTGGGGACAATTCACCTTCAA
>JBMFHI010000230.1:0-817 GCA_049976905.1 Syntrophobacteraceae bacterium
ACAGCCCTTGCCGCGATTGAAGAGGGTAAATTCGGCCAGGCGTTTCCGAGCTTCGGTCCGGAGCGGCGCGGCGCTCCCGTTATGGCCTTTGTAAGAGTTAGCGATTCGCCGATCGTTACAAGGGAAAAGGTCTATCAACCCGATATCGTCATCGTTCTTGATCCGACGCTGCTTAAGATCGTTAATGTTGAAGAGGGCTTAAAGGACGGGGGGGTTGTGATCCTCAATACCCCTAAAAGTGCTGCCGAGATCCGTAGGGAAAACGGAATAAAGGCAAGGCTTGCAACCGTTGACGGTACCAAGATTGCCATAGAGACCATGCGGGTTCCCATCGCCAACACCACGATGCTCGGGGCTTTGATAAAAGCGACCGGTCTCATCCAGATGAACTGCCTGGAAGGTCCGATCAAACACCGATTCGGACCCATAGCCGAGAAAAACCTCAAGGCGTGTTCGCGGGCTTTTGATGAGACGCAGATGGTGGAGGGATAGCCACATGGCCAAAGAGAGCGGAATCAAAAGCTGGAAGGAACTCAACCCTGGCATCGCCATATTGGAGCCCGGAAACGCGGCCGCGCTGAAAACCGGCGACTGGCGTTCGATGCGTCCCGTTACGGACCGCGACAGGTGCATCAAGTGCGGGCAGTGCTACATCATGTGTCCCGATATGGTTTATGCCAAGGACGCCGAAGGTTATTTCGAACAGAACTATTATTGGTGCAAGGGGTGTGGGATTTGCGCCAGGGAATGCCCTGTGGGGGCCATAATGATGATTGAGGAGGTTGACTAGAGATGTCCAGACGAATTGGTATCGAAG
>JBMFHI010000231.1:0-668 GCA_049976905.1 Syntrophobacteraceae bacterium
ATCGTCGCCGTGGCCAAGGCAATCTCCCGCGCTGCTGTGGGCGCGCCGAACTGGTCATCCACAATGCGCAATTCATCCCTCTCGGAGGCCAGCTTCAAAATGGTCAGCAGAAAATTCCTGCCGCGCGCGCCGTAGACCCAGCTTGTACGCAGCACCAGATACGGGACACCCCATGCGGCCAGCGCCTGCTCTCCGGCCAGCTTGGTGCGGCCATAGACGCTGAGCGGGTGCGGCGCGTCTTCCTCGACATAGGGCGTGGCCTTCGCGCCATCAAAAACATAGTCCGTGGAGTAATGGATGACCGCAGCGCCCAGACGCTTGGCCTCGTCCGCCAGCAGGGCCACTGCGTCGGCATTGATGCGCCGCGCCAGCTCCGGCTCCGTTTCGGCCTTGTCCACCGCGGTGTAGGCCGCTGCGTTGACGATCAGGTTGGGCCGCACGGAACGGACGCAGGCGCGCACCGATTCCGCCGAGGTCAGGTCCATCTCCTTGCGGCCAACGGCGGTCACTGCGCCGAGCGGGGCCAGTGCGGACTGTAACTCCCAGCCCACCTGGCCATTGCGTCCGGTAATCAGGATGCGCAAATTTTGCTGCGTGGAAGGCATGACCTAGGCCCCCCGCAGCACGCGCAGCAGGTAGTCGCCATAGCCGCTCTTGCCCAGTCCGGC
>JBMFHI010000232.1:0-667 GCA_049976905.1 Syntrophobacteraceae bacterium
CGTCGCCGAGTTTGAACGAGAACTCATTCGAGAGCGTGTGCGATCCGGATTGGCCAACGCCAAGGCGAAAGGCAAGTCGTTGGGACGACCTCCTGTCGCCGCTTCACGAGTGGACAAAGGTCTATTGCTTTTGAACCAGGGGAAAACCTATCAGGAAGCTGTCCGACAGACGGGCGTGAGCGTTTCAACCCTCATTCGAGCGAGGCGGAAAAAGAAGAAACTTCAGACAAAAGGGTGAAATAATCCGAATACTTGCATGGTGATTTGCGGCTGGTTGCACGAATGTTGGGGTTACCCCTATAGATGGTTTTTCCGCCATAAGGGTCGGTCACGCTAAGAGGCGCGCCGAGCGTCTGATCGTAGGTGTGGGTCCATACACCACCGTCTTTTTTGGTGACGCGGGTTATCGCATCGGCCGTGTCGTAGGAAATGCTTATGACCTTGCCGTTGGGATCCGTTGAAGCCATCAGCTTTCCGGTCGCGGCGTCGTAGACGTAGGATGTTGTATTGCCCGAAGGATCGGTTTTTTGCGACATTCTTCCGTTGGCGTCATAGGAATAATGCCAACGGTTTCCGAATGGATCGGATACGGAAGATAGAAATTTGCCGGAATAGGTGAGATTGAAGGTATTTCCAGCAACATCCGTTACGCTCACGATCTTGCCTG
>JBMFHI010000233.1:0-627 GCA_049976905.1 Syntrophobacteraceae bacterium
ATGGAAGGCGGGCGATATTGGTCACAAGACAATCGAAACGCGGGGATGGACAAGTTTCAATCCACGCCCGCCATGGAAGGCGGGCGATATCTTCCTACGGCATAGAGCCAGCGTGGCTTTATCAGAGTTTCAATCCACGCCCGCCATGGAAGGCGGGCGATATGCTAAAAGGGATGGGCCGAGACCTGGAATACAAACTGTTTCAATCCACGCCCGCCATGGAAGGCGGGCGATATCTGGAACAAGATTTGGTCTGGACGCATGGGACCCTGTTTCAATCCACGCCCGCCATGGAAGGCGGGCGATATTTCGCGCAATTTATTTTCGACTTACACCTTTCCTTGTTTCAATCCACGCCCGCCATGGAAGGCGGGCGATATTGACGTTATACCGGGAAGCCGTTATATTAAGGACGTTTCAATCCACGCCCGCCATGGAAGGCGGGCGATATTGGTGAATGCGAACTGGACATAGCCTAATCACACAGTTTCAATCCACGCCCGCCATGGAAGGCGGGCGATATAGCTCCGGGTAGTCCGGAGCTTCATGGAGTGCCTAGTTTCAATCCACGCCCGCCATGGAAGGCGGGCGATATGCCACCGATCGACGGCGGCTGAGAGCAGGGAT
>JBMFHI010000234.1:0-610 GCA_049976905.1 Syntrophobacteraceae bacterium
GGTAAATGTGGATTAGTAGTATCCAGTTAAGGATAGCGGATTTTAATAGTTTGGCATCGGAAAGCAAGGATTTTCAACTGCATTTACCTAATATGCGATTGGATGGATGCAGGAAAGATAATACCGGTTTCACTTTACACCAGTTTAAGGTACTGGAAGCCACTTTATGAACCGACTCGAGAGGGTATGTTTTTGATTTACAATCTGGTACGTTTAGCAGAGGGCGACAATAACGTTGCTAAATCATATCACTGGAAAATGTTTGTCCTATAAACCTAAAGTGGACCCTTAGGGCAAGACAAAAATCCACTTAGTTTAAGCTGCACATTCGACTTCACTCGCAGCTGCCCGGCGCACAGCGCCTGAGTGTCCGGCTTCGCTCATTTCATCCCCCGATTATTGCCCTTTAGGGGGGGAAAATGCTGGTGGCCAAAAGTGGGTCAGGCAAGGCGGCTCTCAGAGCGCAACCGAACTCCGCGGCCGGGGGCCATTTATATCTCGGCCGGAAGTGTAGAACCGCAGGAACATGATGGCGAGAACATAGATGACGATGTGGAAATTCATGGCGAAGGCCTTCTCCACACCCATACCCCGCGAGGCCATTCCCAGG
>JBMFHI010000235.1:0-593 GCA_049976905.1 Syntrophobacteraceae bacterium
AAGAAACGAGGTAAAGCGGTGAAGGTATCACCCAGAAGATCAACAGTCCCGATACGCTGAACACGGAAGGTTTCCGGCGCGCATCGTAGCCGTCTACGTAAGAATCAGTACTGAGAATGAGCGATAAAAATTCAAATTTCAAGGCCATTGCAACTGTTGCAACAGAGAAGCCAAGGACACTAGTATCTCCACCAAAACACAAGCAATTTCGACAAAACAACTCGCTACAGTCTCCTATTTGATAAGAGGAAGACAGTCGAAAACATAGCGACAAGATCGAAGAAGAATTCATCGAGTTACGACAGAAGAGGAACAGGTCAAGATTCCCTTACTGTCAGCAGGTCGAGAACAAGAATCCACGTTTTCGATCGTAAGTCAACCAATTCTGGTCCGATTTTCAATTTAAAGACATCGCTGCGTTCGTCTCATCAAGACGAAGAGATCCGCACAGGAATCATTGAAATCGACCAGGAAAATCAAAAGTTACAGTGTAGATCATTGGATACTGTGCACAAACTCGATCATGTATCAGCACCTTGATCACTTCCAACAGTTTAATAGGATCATTTTTGATTGTTGTGTCAAACTCTGGG
>JBMFHI010000236.1:0-592 GCA_049976905.1 Syntrophobacteraceae bacterium
GCCTCGAAGTTAAAACCAGCATTGTCTTTACGATCATTGCCCGTGGTTTGACCGTTGGAACAAACAAAATGAAATGACAAGGGAATGAAAATGCACAAATTACTTGCCGGCCATAAAGGCGGGAGGATGTTCCTGCTGGGTAACGAGGCTATAGCCCGTGGGGCTGTTGAGGCGGGTCTGGCGATCGGCGCCACCTATCCCGGCACCCCCTCTTCGGAGATAAGCAACAGCTTGTTTGAGGTGTCTCGTGAAAGCGATCTTTATTTCGAATACAGTGTAAATGAGAAGGTGGCGCTCGAAGTTGCCGCCGCCGCGGCCTGTTCGGGTTTAAGAAGCATGGCCATTATGAAACATGTCGGATTGAACGTGGCGGCCGATCCGCTCCTTACTCTGGCCTACGTTGGGGTAAAAGGGGGGATGGTCGTTGTAACCGCCGACGACCCCCTGATGTTTTCGAGTCAAAACGAACAGGATAACCGGTACTATGGAAAGCTGGCGGGGCTTCCGGTCCTTGAGCCTTCCTCGGTTGAGGAGGCCCACGAGATGGTCCGCTACGCTTTCGAGCTTTCCGAGAAGGTGCGCGAGCCCGTTT
>JBMFHI010000237.1:0-589 GCA_049976905.1 Syntrophobacteraceae bacterium
CTGGCAGTCGTTATTTATGGTCGTCCACACCAGGTTGTGTGCTGGGTAGGAGCTGTTAATGCCTAAATAATATTGTGACTTCCATAGGTTATGAGAAAACCGAGGGGACGGGTTTGCGCTTGCGTCCTGATTGTGAGCAAACAGAGCAAATTTTCCGCAACAAAAGTCCCGACTCGGAACAGGATGATCTAGTTCAATAGGCAAAATGGCACAAAAATGTTTCATATGCCAAAGGTTGATCTGTCTAATCACCTCAAAAAGCGACTGGAGGTGATTCATGAAATTTCCGGGTTAACCATTCCGGGTGCCAACCCGATGCAACATGTAAAGAGGGTTAGAGTAGAGAGCAGGTTTTAAACCTGCCCTCTACTCTAACCTCCTGTCACTCCTTTCAGAAATTGGAGCAGGCAACAGGTGGGCAAACGATTCCTACAAAGGGTACAAATAGTGTACTATTGCAGAGACAGCATTAGGTCCGACCCCAACCGCACAACCGACAAGGGCGGACATTTTATTTGCTCGCTACAGTTTTTGAGATTCAGACTATATAGTGGTACCATTCATCCCTGAAACTGAAGCACAGGCGCAC
>JBMFHI010000238.1:0-580 GCA_049976905.1 Syntrophobacteraceae bacterium
CGCGATTTACTGATTGAACGAACGCAGTCGGGAATCATTCGGGCGAAAGCGACCGGCAAACGGTTTGGTAGACCCCCGGCGTTAAATACGGATGAACGTGAGGCAGTCGTCAAACGACTGGAAGCTGGCGCCAGCATTGCCGAAATTGCGCGCGAATTCAAGACGACGCGGCAAACGATTATGAGAGTCAACAAAGCTGCATTGAAACGGCAACCAGGCAACCGATGAGCTGACAGTTATATCGGCTTCAAAATTTTCTGGGCTTTGGGCGTAGCCCACCGATGAACAAATTCTATGGGACTTTAGTGTCGTTTGTTTAAATTCACCCAATTTTCCATAACCGCGCCCATCGGGCCCGTTCCCCACCCGAAGCTTGGGACCCTGCACTCGGTGAGCGAAAACGGCAAGTATGCTCTCAGCCTGGTCAGCCTCCTGGAGGCTCGTGAAGATACTTCTCTTCTGGAAGTCAGGATCGAAACGGGAAGACCGCACCAGATTCGCATTCACCTGGCCTTCGCCGGTCACCCCCTTTCGGGCGACCCCCTTTACGCCTCCGGCGCCGCTATCCGAAACCCCGATG
>JBMFHI010000239.1:0-551 GCA_049976905.1 Syntrophobacteraceae bacterium
CACTGCACACCCGGCACCCATTCGTGCTTGCTGCCGTCCTGATGCAACATCATCCCCGGCCAGGCGGCTCGCTTCCTGCGCTTCCTGTGCTTCCCACGCCCTGGAGCCTTGGTAATCAATCCCGCCTCTTGAAGTCGGCATTTCACCCAGGTGTAGCTGCGTGTTCCTCCATCCCGCCGATACCAGGCAAAAAAGTGCTTTGCATTCCACCCTTCATGCTTCCTTTTATACTGCTCAAGGAGCCTAAACACTTCATCGACCGGCGCCCTGCGGGAAGCCCCGCTTAGTCGTTTGTCGATTAACCCTTCCAGTCCAGTTTCCTCATAGCGATTAACCAAGCGCCGGAAGGTCCTTGGACACACACCAAGAACACGCGCCGCTTCCTCTTGTGACAGGCTTCTTTTCTGCCATCCGCCGTAAATCTCCTCGAAACGCATTTTCCGCACCTCCTCCAGCAGCTTTGTTCGATTCATCGGCCCCCTCCTTCGGAGGCCTATTTAAACCGGACAATTCACGTGCTACAAGTGCGGACATTTTATTTGCTCGCTACA
>JBMFHI010000240.1:0-528 GCA_049976905.1 Syntrophobacteraceae bacterium
GTATTTCCTTCCGATATTTCCTTTTCTTCTTTAGTCATTGATTTTTATTTTTATATTTACGATTAATTAAATTTGAAAAAAATACGAAAATATTTTTGAGAAAAATATATCGGTTAAACCGAGGAAAGCCGTGACGAGTACGATAAAAATTAACACGACGTAAGTAGTTTTAGTTGCTTTATCTCTTTCCGGCCATACTATCTTGCTTAATTCCGCTCTGACTTCATGCATATATTGTTTGCTTTTTTTTATGAAATCAGAAACTGGATTGCTTTTCATATTTAATACACCGATTATTCTATTTTATAAAATTAAATTATACTTGCTTGCCGATTTAATGGCAGGCCAGGAGGGATTCGAACCCCCAGCCCTCGGATTTGGAGTCCGATGCTCTAGCCGTTAGAGCTACTGGCCTTTATAGAATATTATTTTGTTTCTTTGGGCTCCGTATGGGTTTTACAAAATTTGCAATATTTTTTTACGGATAATTTTTCCGAAGAAAGTTTTTTATTTTTAGTGGTGGTATAG
>JBMFHI010000241.1:0-517 GCA_049976905.1 Syntrophobacteraceae bacterium
GGACCATAGCTTGTTCCATACATTGTAGCTTTGGCATTAATCTCTGCCATGCAATTTGCAATCAGCATTGCATACTGCTGATTATATTCCTCAACATCTTCAGGATTCACATTGATATCAAACTTGACATACTTTTCTTTTCCTTTTGACTGAGCATACGTCAATCTTTCCGGTGCTTGACGGTTTCTTGGTGGTTGCTTTCGCTCAGGTTGTGCTTCCGGCTCAGGCATTCGGTTGGGTTCCTCCTCGGAATCTTCTTGGGCATCATCTTCTTGTGCCTCTTCTTCTAGCTGTTCTTCAGCTTCATTTTCTTCCATGTCGGTTGAATTGGCATTCTCTTTCTTTGCCATATCTGCCATTAATTCATCAATTTCTTGCTGGTCGACTCGATCGACATTTTCTTCCTCCTCGATCGCATCGTCGTCTTCATATTCTGCATTGTTGTTTTCTTCGCTTTCGTATTTGGTATCGTCTTCGTCGTCTTCGTCGTCGTAGTCGTTGTTTTTGTTGTTGTAGT
>JBMFHI010000242.1:0-514 GCA_049976905.1 Syntrophobacteraceae bacterium
GCCTATTTAAACCGGACAATTCACGTGCAAACATCTCTTGCATGCTTGAAGTGCTTGATGTACTCAAGCTACCCTTCATCATGTCCTTGCTTTAAGTTAACCAGCTGAGACAATGCATTTGTCATTGAGATCAGTGGGTACTGAGCACGGATGGGATCATGCATCAACACTTTTATAACTTCTAATAATTTTATTGGATCATTTTCAATATCTTTTTCAAAATCTGGGTGTGCCTCAACCCGAGATTGCATTGCTTTGGTGCAGTAATTTCCAAAGATCAAAGCATATGCCTTTGTCAGACCTTGACGAAGATTATCCTCACATTCAAGATAGCGCCTGAGCTCTTCCTGGTACTTGATGTCAAAACCAGACTGCTCAATTCTTGCTACAACAAAAATCATCTCCTTTTGACATTTGTCTTACAAGTTCAGACTTGCTAAGGTCAACCTTCTTGCCATCCTTAAGTGATTGTACAACATCTCGGCCATCCTTAAATGTTTTCTGAACATGCTAG
>JBMFHI010000243.1:0-502 GCA_049976905.1 Syntrophobacteraceae bacterium
GTACTTGAACATAGACAACTTTCTTGTTGCCTTCGTGCGTAACGAACGACTTGTAAACTTCTGGAGCCATCTCGACTAACAAGTCAACCAGCACTCCTGTAATCTTCATGAAAACACGCTCGTTAGCATAGTCTAAATTTGGCATTTGCGCTTGTATAAACGCATTCGGGACATCAGCAGTCATGACGTCGCGCTTTTCCTTTGCATCCACAATTGCAGTGAGCATTATACTTTCCAGTGCAACAGTTGGGCTTGCGCTGTCGTCTCTCGATAACCATTCTCGAGTAGGCTTGCCATTATAAACCATTCGTCCCTTAATCGATTTGTCTCTCTTTTCTGTGAGAAACATTAGAGCCTCCATTTTTTTCTTTTTTCTTCTGGAGACAGCTCCATCACGTCCATTGGTGTGAAACAATTTCTTTTGTGCAGTTGCTCAAGTTCCTTTCCAGCTGCATCTTCTCCGGCCTTTTTAAACTTCTTCAGACCTTTTTGCCAAATATAC